>JAWOIV010000161.1:0-2802 GCA_046484465.1 Gaiellaceae bacterium | reverse complement strand
GGTTGCCACATCGCGAGCGGCTGGCAGAATGATGACGATCGGGCCGAAGCTCGAGAAGCTCGAGCCACATGGGCCGTTCTACGGCCTTTCCTGGGTCGGTGTGGAACCCGAGCTTCAGGGCCGCGGCATCGGACGGGCGCTCGCCGACCATGCGGTACGCAGAGCTGACGAGACCAGAGCATCCGCGTGGCTGATCACGTTCGGCCCGGAGACGCGTGCGCTATACGAGCGCCGCGGCTTCGTCGTCGAGCAGGAAGTCCGCCCCCTGTCGGACGCGCCCGTGGGGTGGACGATGCTGCGCAAGCCACGACCCACAGCAACCACCCCTGACTGACGCGCCCTCCTACGCCTGCTTCTCAAGCGTCATTCCGGCACGCTCGCGCATCGCAGATCGCAGTGGCCCCTCTCCAGCGCCTTGGTTTGCGAACGAAGCGGAGCGTGAATCCTCCCCACCATGAGCCTCGAGCCGTTCGACCTCGCGCTCCCGCGCGACCCAAGAGAGCTCGGCGGGTTTCGCGCCACGCTCGGCGCCTGGCTTGATCGAGCGGGCGTCAACGACCATGACCGGGACGAGATCACTCTTGCCGCGCACGAAGCGGTTGCGAACGGCAGGGAGCTGCGGACGCGGGGAGCCATCGACGATCAAGCGGTTACCGTCACGGTCACGAGCCCAGGGCCGTGGCGTAAGCCGGAGACGAGGCTTGGTCGCGGCAATGGGCTTGTGATCATCCGCGGCCTCACCGAGGTAGACATCAACGCGACGCGACGAACGCGAACGTCCGCATGCGCCGACGGCTGAGCACTCTTAGAACTCGTTTTGGAATGACGCTTCGCCGCCGGGGCGCGCCTGGGCGAGTGCGATGCGAGGACGCAGGGAGCCCCGATATGAGACATATCGGGGCGACTGAGGACGAAGCAGCGTGCCGTCCGGCGCGTTCCGGCGGCTCAAGGCTTCATTTCGATTCGAGTTCTTAGCGCGGCGGGGATCCGCTCGGCGGATTCCCGCCTTGCGCAGGCTTACGCGAAGCGGTCGAAGTCTTCCGGCTCGCCGGGCTCGAGCGGCTCGGGCCCGATGCCGGCGACGACGGTCTCCTGCGAGCGCTCGTGGAGCCGCTCCCGGCCGCGCCTCACGGCCGTGAGGAACTTGTCGAGGTTGACCTCCAGCGTCGAGAGGATCGAGTCGGCCCAGTCCTCCATCTCGAGCCGCGTCTCCCGCGCCTTCCGCTTCGCGTCGTCGACGATGTCCTCCGCCTGGTTCTCGGCCAGCTTCACGATCTCGGTCTGCGAGGCCTCGCGGAGCGCCTGCTCTCTCGCCTCCTGAATGATCCGGTCGCACTCCCGCTTCGCCTCGGCGAGCATCTCCTGCCGCTCCTTGACGATCCAGCGGGCCTGCTTGATCTCCTCCGGAATGGTCGCGCGCATCTGGTCGAGGATCTCGTAGACCTCCTCGCGGTCGATGCGGACCTGATCGGTGAGAGGGACGGCCTTCGCGTTGTGCACGAGGTCGTCGAGCTTGTCGATGAGCACGAGTACGTCCATGGGTCGGGAAGTCTACTGCGGGGGTGGGACGAGGCGACGTCGGCCGCCGGCGATCGTTACTCCTGTGGCGAGACGGGTGCGCCCGGGCGCCCGTCGGGGTACAGCTCGGCGAACCGCTTCGCGACCTCAGCGGGGACGAGCTCGTCGACCCTCCCTCCGAACGACGCGATCTCCTTCACGCCGCTCGAGGAGACGAAGCTGTACAGCGGGCTTGCCATGACGTACAGGCTCTCGATCTCGGGTGCGAGCTGGCGGTTCAGGTGATTCATCTGGAACTCCCACTCGAAGTCGGAGATCACCCGCAGCCCCTTCACCATGGTCTTCGCGTCGTGCTTGCGCGCGAACTCGACCACCAGCTCCGAGAAGACGTCGACGACGACGTTCTCGACGCTCGCGAGGGCCGCCTCGAGGAACGCGACGCGCTCCTCGACCGTGAAGAGCGTCTGCTTGTGCGTCGGGTCGCGCACCACGCCGACGACGACCCGGTCGAAGATGGACGCCGCACGCTGGATGACGTCGACGTGCCCGTTCGTGACGGGGTCGTAGCTGCCGGGGCAGATGGCTGTGATCACTTCGAGAACACCGTAATCCGCGCGGAACCGTAGCGCCGCGTCGTGACGAGGTCGAGGGGAAGCGCCGGCTCGACGGCTGCGGCGGTCTCGACGACGACCAGCCCGCCGTCCTCGAGGATTGCGGGGACGTGCTCGGCAAGCGCGCGCTCGTACCGCTCCCAGTCGTCGTAGGGCGCGTCGACGAGGACGAGCTCGTACCGACTACTCCTTGCCCCCATCTCGCGGAGGGCGCGCGCGGCGTCGCGGCAGAGCACCGACCCTCCCTCGAGGCCGAGCTTGGCGAGGTTCGCCTCGATCACGCGACACGCTCGGCGGTCGCGCTCGACGAAGGAGCAGCTCGCGGCGCCGCGTGAGAGCGCCTCGAGTCCCATGGCGCCTGAGCCGGCGAAGAGATCGAGGACGCGCGCCCTTTCGACCGATCCCAGAATGGAAAAGACCGCCTCTCGCACCCGATCGCTCGTGGGTCGCGTGACGACACCCTTGGGCGCCTCGATCCGGTGTCCCTTGCGCGACCCGGCGACGATCCTCACGCGAGCTGGGCCCCAGGCGCCTCGACGCGGAGCCCGAGCTCACGTGCTGCGTCCGCGAGGCGTCGGTCGTACACGTACATCACGTCGGGGACGATTGCGACCGCTGTCGCCAGATGGATCGCGTCGAGAGGTCGAAGTCGCTCGGACGCGAGAGATGCCGC
>JAWOIV010000088.1:35000-39522 GCA_046484465.1 Gaiellaceae bacterium | reverse complement strand
CGGTAGTGATCGCCCTCGGGGTCGATGAAGACCTGCGTCTTCCCCTTCAGCCGGCGGAACGGCTTCGAGTGCACGATCCGGTCGCGGTCGCGCTGGAACGGCGTCCGAACGCCGCACGGCTCCTCGGGACGCTCACGCCCCCGGGTCTCGTACGAGCGCACGGCGAACGGCGAGAGGCTCTCCTCGCGCTCTCTGATGCGCGCCTCGAACGCGGCGCCCGACGCTTCGACGACGTCCACCGAATCAGCGTAGTCGCGCGACCGGATCGGTCGTCCGCGGCCACAGGTGCGGCACCGTCGCGCCGACGAACAGCAGCGCGAGCGCGAATCCGAGCGCCGTATAGCCGCCAAGAGCCAGCGCGACCCCGCCCACGGCCGCACCGCCGAAGTAGCCGAGCTGGATCGCGGCCGCCCTGACGCCCGTCACCCCGAGCCGAAGCTCGGGCGCGAGATCGAGACCGCGGGCGCTGCCCGCGAGCGTTCTCCCCGCTGCGAGGAAGGCGAGCAGGGCGAACAGCGCGAAGCTGACCCACGCATCAGGCCTGAAGGCGCCGAGCATCGCCACCGTCACGGCGCCCACGAGCGCGAGCGCGATCAGGAGCGCACGCCCGTGATCGTCCACCCAGCGCCGGAAGACGAGGTTCCCCGGGATGTAGAAGACCGCGCCCGCACCGAGGACGAGCCCGGTCGCAGCGACCGAGAGGCCGTACGACTCGACGAAGAGCGCACCCACGAACACGAGCGCTCCGGCCCACGCCGAGAAAGCGAACAACTCGCCGAGCGACCAGCGCAGGACGCCCGGAACCCGGAGAACCGACCGCAGACCCGCCCGTGCGGTGGCTGGACGGCTCGCTGGCTGGAGCCCGAGCACCGCGAGAGCGAGACCTGACGCCGCGAGAGGAACGACCCACACCAGCCGCCAGCTCACCTCGCCGAGAAGCCCACCGAGCGGCATGCCGACGATCCAGGCAGCGGGCGGCCCGAGGAGCGCAAGCGCGAGAACCCGGGAGCGCTGTTCCGGGCGGCTCCACTCGGCGACTGCCGCAACCCCGGCCGCGTACGAGAGCCCGATACCCGCGCCGATCAGGAGCTGTCCCGCGGCGAGCACCGCGAAGTCCGGTGCGACGGCGCTCATGGCCGCACCCAGGGCGATGATCGCCAGCCCGCCGCCAAGGAGCTCGCGCAAACCGACGCGCGCCGCGGCGAGCCCGGCGAGCAGCGCCGTCACGCCGGCGGAGAGGCCCGACACCGTGCGCAGCTGCCCGGCGACCGCCGTCGAGACACCGAGGTCGGCCGCGACGGCCGCGAGCACCGGCGTAAGGACCAGGAGCGCTCCCTGGGAGGCACCGAGAGCGAGCGCGAGCGTGGCGCCCGTCGCCCGTGGCGAGCGCATCAGACGATGATCGGGACGGTGCCCCCGTCTGCGCTCCACGCCGCCCCCGTCACGTACGACGAGCGCTCCGAGCAGAGAAAGACGATCACCGATGCGATCTCCCCGGGGGTCGCAAGGCGTCCGAGCGGGCGCCCCGCGCCCACCTTGGCGAGCACCTCCTCGCGGTCTCCCTGCTGGTCTGCGAGCCCGCCGTCGCCAAGCCAGGCGTCGGTCGCGGTCGGGCCTGGCGTGACGGCGTTGCAGCGAATGCCTTCCTTCGCGTAGAGGTCGGCTACCAGTCTCGAGAGCGACAGCACGGCGGCCTTGGTCACCGAGTAGTGCGGCATGCCCGTCGACGGTCGCTTTCCGGCGGTCGACGACACGTTGACGATCGCGGCAGCCCCGCTCTCTCGCAGGTGAGGGAGGGCAGCACGCGTCGCGCGGACGTAGCTCATGACGTTGAGCTGCCAGTACGCGTCCCACTCTGCGTCTTGGACCTCCTCGAAACGCGCCTGCCGCGCAATCCCCACGTTGTTCACGAGCACGTCGATCCCTCCCAGAGCCTCCGCAGACTCGGCGACGACGCGTTCGGGCTCTCCAGCCACCCCGAGATCGGCAGCCACGTGCGCCGCCTCGCCCACTCCAGGGGCTTCCCCCCGCCGGCCACACGTGGCGACGAGCCCCCCTTCACCGACGAGAAGGCGCGCGGTCTCGAGCCCGATGCCTGCGGTCGAGCCGGTGACGAGGCAACGCCTTCCTGTGAGACCGAGGTCCACGGGCGCGAAGCCTATCCCGGACGCCGAACGTACTTCGCCTCGGAGTAGACTGACCGCCTCGTGGAGGACTACACGAACAAGTACAAGGGCGAGCAGGTGGAGGTTGCGCTCTTCGGCGGCGACTACCAGGAAGGCGTCCTCACGGCCTACTGCTCCATCGAGGACGTGCCGCACGTCGAGCTGAACGGGCACATCCTCATCCCGCTCCAGAACGTCGCATCGCTCCACTGCTCGAGCCGGTGCGACGCTCCCGAGCCGGACTGGCCCCCGCGCGGCCTCACCGAGGACGACACCGGCGAGGCATGAGCCATCGGGGGTGCTGAGCCGTGCCACGCCGCGCGGCTGCGCTCAACCTCGGCAAGGCCTGGCTGCTCGTGGCCGTCCTCGCCGCCGCGTTCGGCGGGCTCGGCTGGCTCCTCGGCGGCTTGACGACGGCGCTGCTGTTCGTTCTCTGCGCGCTGCTCGGCGCGACAGCCGTGTACCGCTATGGCGACCGCGCTCTTCTCGGGATGCTCGGCGCTCGCCCGTACGCGATCGCCGAGCGCCCGCGACTGCGGTCGTCGGTCGACGCGACCGCCGCAAAGCTGGGCGTCCGCCCTCCCGCGATCTACCTCGTCGAGGATGGGTTTCCGCGCACGTTCGTCGTCGGCCGCGGGCCGTCGAGCTCGGCGCTCGCGATCTCGACCGGAGCGCTCGGAGCATTACGGGACGATGAGCTCGACGCGCTCGTCGCGCACGAGCTCGCGCACGTGCGCCGACGTGACGTGGTCGTGCAGACGTTCGTCGTCTTCTTCGCTGCCACGCTGGTCGAGACGAGCCGCGTCGGCGGCTGGTTCTCCCGCGTTCTCCTGTACGTCTTCGCCCCGATTGCGGCCGCGTTCGTCCACGTGCTTCTCTCTCAGAAGCGAGAGCTCCAGGCCGATGAGCTCGCGGCTCGAACAACCGGATCTGCGCACGACCTCGCGGACGCGTTGAGCAGGCTCGACCGCGCCGCCGAGCTCGTCGAGTTCGCCGCGTCGCCCGCCACCGAGCCCCTCTATCCGATCGACCCGTTCGAGAGCGAGGGCATCGCGCGCATGTTCAAGACACACCCACCGCTCGACGTACGCATCCGCCGGCTCCGCGAGCTCGGCGCGTCCGGGCCGGCCGGAAACGGGCGCGCACCGGCGTCAGTCGCGTAGCTCACGGTGCTGCATGAGCCGTTAGGCCGTGGGACGGACGAGCTGCGCGACCAGGGGCAGCGTCGCTGCCCCGCTTCAGGGATCTTCCGCGGACAGGGGATCCGCTCGGCGGATCCCCTGTCCTGCGGCTACAAGGTGGGCGGCGTCCTACTCTCCCGGGGGCTTGCGCCCCGAGTACCATCGGCGCTGGCGGGCTTAACTTCTCTGTTCGGAATGGGAAGAGGTGTATCCCCGCCGCTATGACCGCCCAAATTGTCGAGGCACGACGCGCGGCCCTGGAGCCGCTCGCGCTCACCCTCAAAACTCCATAGCAGCAGTGGTCGGTGTTCAAAGTCAAGACCTCGGGCGATTAGTACGGGTCCGCTGAACGCATTGCTGCGCTTGCACGTCCCGCCTATCAACGTGGTGGTCTTCCACGGCCCTTACTCCCTCGAGGGGATGGGAGGTCTCATCTCGAGGTGGGCTTCCCGCTTAGATGCTTTCAGCGGTTATCCCATCCAGGCGTGGCTAGTCAGCAATGCCCTTGGCAGGACAACTGATACACCAGAGGCCTGTTCATCTCGGTCCTCTCGTACTAGAGACGACTCCTCTCAAACCTCCAACGCCCATGGCGGATAGGGACCGAACTGTCTCACGACGTTCTGAACCCAGCTCGCGTGCCGCTTTAATGGGCGGACAGCCCAACCCTTGGCACCTGCTTCAGCCCCAGGATGCGACGAGCCGACATCGAGGTGCCAAACCCTTCCGTCGATGTGGACTCTTGGGAAGGATGAGCCTGTTATCCCCGGAGTACCTTTTATCCGTTGACCGACGGCGATTCCACTCTCCACCGCCGGATCACTAAGGCCGACTTTCGTCCCTGCTCGACTTGTCAGTCTCGCAGTCAAGCTCCCTTATGCCTTTGCGCTCTACGCACGATTTCCAACCGTGCTGAGGGAACCTTTGCGCGCCTCCGTTACATTTTAGGAGGCGACCGCCCCAGTCAAACTGCCCACCTCACGCTGTCCCCGACCCGGATCACGGCATCGGGTTAGAAGCCCAGAACACGGAGGGTGGTATCCCAAGGTTGACTCCACGGAAACTAGCGTTCCCGCTTCACGGTCTCCCACCTATCCTGGACAACGCATACCAGACTTCAACGCAAAGCTGCAGTAAAGGTTCACGGGGTCTTTCCGTCCAGCCACGGGTACTCGG
>JAWOIV010000088.1:0-30000 GCA_046484465.1 Gaiellaceae bacterium | reverse complement strand
CTGACCTGCCCCGAACCGGCCGGCGAAGTCGTCGCGCTCGAGCATCTGCGCGACGGTCATCATCCGCGTGAGCCGAATCACGTCCGCGAAGCTGAGCCCGGCGAGCCACTCGCTGTTGAACCTGATCTCGGTGCGCTCGGAGAGGAGGATCTGGCTCGCCTGCTCGACGTACGTCCGCGCGTTGCGATCGATCTCCTCGTCCGACAGGATCGGCCGCTCGCTCGAGCGGCCCGAGGGATCGCCGATCCTCGTCGTGTAGTCCCCGATGATGAGGACGCCGGTATGTCCCTGTTCCTGGAACGCCCGCATCCGCTGCAGCGGGATCCCGCGGCCGACGTGAATGTCGGGAGAGGTGACGTCGATCCCGAGCTTGACGCGGAGCGGGCGGTCGAGCGCGAGCTTCGCCTCGAGCCCACCGTCCGGCAGAACGTGAACCGCGTTGCGCGTCAGGTCGGCGACGCTCACAGCGCCGTGGCCGACACGTGCGCGCGGGTCACGTCCTCCGGTGACCGGCAGCCGAGGAGCGCGAGGGCGTTCTCGACCTCGTCGCGGAGGATCCCGAGCACCTGCTCCACGCCCTTCGAGCCGCCGAACGCCAGCCCGTAGAGAGCCGGCCTACCGAGGAGGACCGCGCGCGCCCCGAGCCCCAGGGCCGTCACGACATCGGTGCCGCGGCGAACTCCCCCGTCGAGATAGACCTCTGCCCGTCCGTCCACCGCCTCCACGACCTCGGGCAGCGCCTCCAGCGAGGAGACCGCGCCGTCGAGCTGACGGCCCCCGTGGTTCGACACGACCACTCCGGCGGCGCCGTGCTCGCAGGCGAGCCGCGCGTCCTCCGCCGTCACCAGGCCCTTCACGATCACCGGGACGCCGAACCGCTCGCGAAGCTCGGCCACGTAGCTCCACTCCAGCCCTGACTCCAGGAGGCCGAGCGAGTGGTGACCCTCCGCCTCTCCCCCGCGAGCTCGAGCGGCGACGATCGCGGGTACTGCGTCCTCTGGGGCTGCGAACCCGGTTCGCGCCTCCCGGTGCCGCATCCCATACACGGGCAGATCCGCGGTGAGCACGAGAGCCGAGAAGCCGGCCTCGAGCGCTTCCTCGATGACCTGGTCGCTCACCTCCCGGTCGCGGAAGACGTAGATCTGGAGCCAGCGTGGCGCGCCCGGAGCGGCGGACGCGACCTCGGCAGGCGTCGACGTCGCAACCGTCGAGAGGCAGAAGAGCGTCCCGGCGGCGGCCGTTCCCCGGGCGGTCGCGGCCTCTCCCTCCTCGTGGGCGATCTGCTGGAACGCCATCGGCGCCACCAGCACGGGCATGGAGACGGGGGAGCCGAGCACCGTGGTCTCGGTGGAGACGTCGGAGACGTCGACGAGCACGCGGTAGCGGAGCCGGCAGCGCGAGAACGCCTCGCGGTTCCAGCGCACGGTGCGCTCGTCCCCCGCGCCACCGGCGATGTAGCTCCAGGCATCCGGCGGGAGCGTCGCTTCGGCGAGGCGCTCGGCGTCGTCGAGGGTGAGGAGCTCGTCCACGCGCCAGAGCCTAACCGCGCGCGCCGGTGCAAATCGCCAGAGGAAGCGAAGACGAGACAGCACGGGCGGCGCCGACTACACGGGGGCTTTGCGGGTAATTCGCACGGGCGGCGCTACACTCGGCCTCTTGCGGGTTCGGAGAGGAAAGGCAACGACGCCTCGTCGGCGCCGAGTTCGCAAGCTGCGCCTTGCGGCGCTCGTCGGCGTCCTCGTCGTGCTCGCAGGAATCGCCTTCACCTTCGGCGTCGTCCGCGCAGTGGCGAGCGAGGTCCCGGCGCTGGACCCGGCCCGGCAGAGTACGGAGATCGACACGGTCGTCTATGCGTCGAACGGCCGGAGCGTCCTCGCAGTCCTGAGAGGCGCTGAGAGCCGGGTGCTCGTAGAGAGCCAGGACATCGCGCCGATCATGCGGCAGGCGATCGTCTCGGTCGAGGATCAGCGCTTCTTCGAGCACAAGGGCATCGACGTACGGGGCGTCGCCCGCGCCCTCTGGTCGGACATCCGCCACCAGGCGATCGTCGAGGGCGGCTCGACGATCACGCAGCAGTTCGTGAAGAACGCCTACATCCGGAACGAGCGAACGCTGGCACGCAAGGTTCGCGAGGCCGCGCTCGCGTGGCAGCTCGAGCAGCGCTGGAGCAAGGACAGGATTCTGACCGCCTACCTCAACACGATCTACTTCGGAAACGGCGCCTACGGTATCCAGCAGGCCTCGCGCGCGTACTTCAAGAAGAGCGCCAAGGACCTCGAGCTCCAGGAGGCGGCACTGCTCGCCGGCATCCCCGCCGATCCCTCCCGCTACGACCCGGTCACGCGGCCGCGAGCGGCGAAGGAGCGCCGCCGCCACGTCCTCCGCCTCATGCTGAAACAGGGAAAGATCACGCGGCGCGACTTCGAGCGAGCCGCGGCGGCGGCACTACCCGACCCGGACGGCGTGAGGCTCCCCGGTACGCGCGGACCCGCCCCGTACTTCGTCAATTACGTGCAGGAGCAGCTCGTGGGCCGGTACGGCGCCGCTCGCGTCTTCGGAGGTGGCCTGCGCGTGACGACGACGATCGACCTCGCGCTCCAGGAGCAGGCGCGCAAGGCCATCGAGAAAGTGCTCCCGAACCCCGACGGGCCTGCGGCGGCGCTCGTCGCGCTCGACCCCAGGACAGGCGCCGTCCGGGCGATGTTCGGCGGCCGCAACTTCCGCCAGAGCCAGTTCAACCTCGCCACGCAGGCGCAGCGCCAGCCGGGGTCGGCGTTCAAGCCCCTCGTGCTGGCGACCGCGATGCGCCAGGGCATCTCGCCGGCCACCGAGATCGAGTCCAAGAAGGTCTCGATCAACGCCGGCGACCGCGTGTGGACGGTGACGAACTACGACAACACGTACCTCGGACGCGTGAACCTCGCGCGAGCGATGGTGTCGTCCGACAACACGGTCTACGCGCAGTTGACCGACCTCGTCGGCCCGAAGGCGATCGTGGACACGGCCCACCAGCTCGGTATCAAGAGCCGGCTGAACGCGTACTTCTCCATCGGGCTCGGCTCGCTGGCCGTCAACCCGCTCGAGATGGCCCGCGCGTACGCGACGATCGCCAATGGCGGTCGCCGCGTCGACGGCTCGCTGCTCGGCGACGTCCCCACCGTCGTGCAGCGGATCGAGCGGATTCGCACGGGCCGCGTGGAGGAGAACGCACCCGTCCCCACGCAGGTGCTGCAATCCGGCCAGGCAGCACTCCTCACCGACATCCTCGAGGACGTCGTGCAGGCGGGCACCGGTGTCCGGGCCGCGATCCCGGGGCGCGAGGTCGCAGGCAAGACAGGCACGACCGACAACTACGGGGACGCATGGTTCGTCGGCTACACGCCCGAGCTCGTCGTTGCCGTGTGGGTCGGGTACCCCGACCGGCTGCGCCCGATGCTGACCGAGTACGGCGGCGAGCCGGTCGCCGGCGGCACCTTGCCGGCGGACATCTGGCGTGAGTTCGTCAAGCGCGTTCCGGAGAGCGAGTCGACGTTCGAGCCTCCCCCCTACCTGGGCGCCTCGGCGACCTGGGTCGTCAAGCGGAACGGCTCCTTGCGCCTCGACAACGGCTACTGCCGCGGTTCGCGCCTGCTCGCGTACTTCTCGGGCTCACAGCCGGGCAGCCAGGCCGACTGCAAGCCGAACGAGGTGCAGGTTCCCATCGTCGTGGGACTGACCGAGGACGGTGCCATCGAACGCCTCGCCGCCCAGCCGCTCGGCGCAAACGTCGCGTACGTCCCGGCCAAGCCCGGCCGGCGCCCCGGGTTCGTCGTGAAGCAGGAGCCGCGGAGCGGCGGGCTCTCGGCCAACGACGCCGTGCTCGTGTGGGTGTCCAAGGCACGGTTCGGTCTGGTCCCGAACTTCGTCGGATCGAGCCTGCAGGACACGAGCTCCGAGGTCGAGCGGCTGAAGCTCGACGCACGCGTGGTCACGGCGCCCGGAGCGATGGCGACTGTCCTGCGGCAGAGCCCGCCCCCGGGGGTGTCGGCCGCTCCTGGGATGCGGATCAGGCTCGTGGTCGGGGACGGCTCACGTACGCCGAGTCCCTGACGCAGTAGCGCCTGGGCAGGTCGCGCGCGCGGGAGATCCCGACACGGGGTCCCGCAACGACCTCCGCCGTCTCGACCGGCAAGCGCAGCTCGAACGGAGTCCGGTCGAGCGGGTGCGCGTCGTCCGCGCCCGTGATCCCGAGGGCCTGGGCGAGGCGGCCTGGGCCGGCACAGAGCACGAGCGCGTCATCGACGCCTCGCCGCTGCCGCATCACCTCGAGCCCGTGCGTCGGCTCGAGCGCTCGAATGAGCACGGCCGCACCGACTCCCGCCTCGTCACAGACGACGTTGGCGCACCAGTGGATTCCGTACGAGCGATACACGTACAGGCGTCCGGGCGGGCCGAACATGGCGGCGCTCCGGTTGGTCGGCCCACGGTAGGAGTGACTTGCGGGATCGTCCTGCACGTACGCCTCGACCTCGACGACGACTCCGCCGACGCCGTCCCTCAGGAGCGTCGCGCCCACGAGCTCGCGGGCGACGACGAGGGCGTCCCGGGCGAAGAAGCCCGTTACGGAACTGATCGCTTCGACGCTCAGAACAGCTGCTCGGCCTCTTCCGGCCGAGCGGTGGCCGCGAGCAATCGGCGCGCGCGGCGGCCGAGGTCGCCGAGGTCGACCCGCCCCTCGTCGGCGGCCGCAACGAGCCGTTCAGCGAGGTCGAGGGCGCCGTCGAGGAGTGCGGTGTCGCCCGCCTCGTGGCCCATGTCGAGCAGGATCGTCCGCTCGGTGCGCGAGGCGACGAGAGGCTCGTCGACACCCTCCACCCACACGCGCGTCCGGCGGCCGCCGCCGCGCTCGTCGCCGAGGATGGGCTCGAGCGCGTAGATCCGGTCGGACCGCGCGTACTTCCCGAAGCCGAGAAACACCATCCGCGGGGCGCTCATCCGGGGGATTATCACCCCTGGGAGGGCGACCGCGGGCGCGCGAAGCCGAACATGTACACGACGGCCGTCGCGGACAGCATGAGCACCCACATGAGCGATGGGGCCGGGAACAGCGCTGACGGGACGTCCCACGAGGCCCAGCCGCGTTTCACGACCTGCTCGTGCCAGAGGTCCTGCGCCAGATTCGTCGTCCCGTAGACGAGCGCGAGCGCCACGAGTGCAGCGTAAGCTCGCCGCATCCCGAGGCCGGGAGGCCCGGTGCGCGAGAGCAGGAGCGCGGAGAGCACGAAGAGCGTTCCCGCGAAGCCGTGGTGGTGCCCGAGGTGGACGGCCGCGGTGGCCGTTCTTCCCGGCTCGGCGTAGAGGTCGTCGGTGAGGAAGATCCCGCCGGGAAGGTGGAAGCCCAGCTCCGCCGTCACCCACGGAAGGGAGACGACGACGGCCACCGTCGCCGCTGCGATCCGCCAGCGATCGCCGCCCGTCCGGTGCGCGAATCGCGTTCCCGTCCTGCGAGTCGCCGCGATCGTGAGCGCCAGCGCGAGCGCTGCGCCGATCGCGGCGGCCGCGTTCACCGGACGGGCGTCCAGATCCTCGTCGTCGAGCACGCCCGGGACGGCGACGAACGCGCAGAGCGCGATCGCCGGCGCACCCACGAGCCAGGCGCGTCGCGAGAGCGCGCCGAGCGCGAGGAGTGTCAGCGGGATCGCGACGAGCGCGACCGGGAAGTTCAGCTGGACGAGCGCTCGGCTGAGACCTCCCGCGATCCCGTCGCGAGAGACGCTGTAGAGCTCCGTCGGGTGCACCACGGAGTACGTGACAAGCACGGCGAGGACATCCGCGGCGAGCAGACCCCAGACCGCGACCGCCTCGCCCTGCGACGGCCGGCGCAAGGGCTCAGAACTTCTTTCGGGATGACGCTTCGTCGGCGGGGCGTGCTGGGCGGGTGCGATGCAAGGACGCAGGGAGCACCGATACGAGACGTATCGGGGCGACCGAGGACGCTGCAGCGTGCCCGTCGAGCGCGTTCCGGCGGCTCAAGGCGTCATTCCGAAACGAGCTCTCGGGCGAGCGCTGCGCGCAGCGCGTCGGCCACGTGATCCTGGTCGTCGTCGGCGAGCCGTGCGTGGAACGGCAGGGCGAGCGTTCGCGCGCTCATCTCCTCGGCGACGGGGCAAAGCCCCTCGCTGAACCCGTATCGCTCGCGCATGTAGGGCTGGAGGTGGATGCAGGGGAGGTAGCGCGCCGTCTGCACTCCTGCGGCCTCGAGCGACGCGATGACCGTCTCGCGATCGACGCCGTCGGGAAGCGCGACGACGTAGACGAACCACGAGCGCTCGTGCTCGGCGTCGTCGTCACAGGGAAGCACCAGCCCGTCGACGTCGGCGAGAAGCGCCTCGTAGCGTGCGGCCACGTGCGCGCGCCCCGTGAGGATGGCGTCGAGCTTCCGTAGCTGGCCGAGGCCGATCGCGGCCCGCACGTCGTCGAGCCGGTAGTTGAAGCCGAGCCGTGCGTGCTCGAGCCAGCCGCCCGAGTCGGCGCGGCCCTGGTTCCGCAGGCTCCGCAAGAGGCGCCACGTCTCCTCGGAGTGGGTCGTGACCATTCCGCCCTCACCCGTCGTCATCTGCTTGTTCGGGTAGAAGGCGAACACGGCGGGTAGGCCCTGGGAGCCGAGCGGCTGGCCTCGGTAGCGAGCGCCGAGCGCTTCGCAGGCGTCCTCGATGAGCGCAAGCCCGTAGCGGTCGCAGATCGCCTGCAGCTCGTCGAGCTCGCAGGGGTAGCCGTAGATGTCGACCGCGACGATGGCCTTCGTGCGGTCGGTGACGGCGGCCTCGACGGCAGCGGGGTCGAGGTTCAGCGTGCGGCGGTCGACATCCGCGAACACCGGCGTGGCCCCTTCGTAGATCGCACAGTTCGCGGAAGCGACGAACGAGTACGGCGAGGTGATCACCTCGTCACCGGGCCCGACGCCGGCAGCGATGCAGAGGAGGTGGAGGCCTGCCGTGCCGCTCGAGACGGCCGCCGCGAAGGGGGCGCCGACGAGGCCCGCGAACGCCTCTTCGAAGCGGTCGATCGTCGGCCCGAGCGAGAGCCGCCCCGAGCGAAGGACATCCCCGACGAGCTCGTGCTCGACCTCGTCGAGCCACGGGCTCGAGAGCGGAATGTTCCGCGTTGTCGCCACGTCCTACGCTTCGGCTGCCGACGGAGACATCTCGACGACGTCGAGCCAGTGGCTCCACCGCTCACTGCGGCCGTTGACGGTGTCGAGGTAGGCTCGCTGGAGCTCGAGCGTGATCGGGCCGACCCCGATCTCGCGGTCGTCGACGGCACGCACGGGCGCGACCTCGGTTGCCGTCCCCACCATGAAGACCTCGTCGGCGAGATAGAGGTCGGTGCGGATCAGCAGCGACTCTTCGACCCGGTATCCGATGTCCTGAGCGATCTGGATCACCGTGTCGCGCGTGATCCCGGGCAGGATCGACATGGCGAGCGGCGGCGTGTGCAGGACGCCGTCGCGGACGACGAAGATGTTCTCGCCGGGACCGTCGGCGACGTATCCGTCGTGCGAGAGCATGATCGCCTCGTCGTAGCCGGCGCGGCGCGCCTCGGTGGTGGCCAGCATCGAGTTCAGGTAGATGCCGGTCGCCTTCGCGACATGCGGGATGACGTTCGGGCCGACCCGCTCCCAGCTCGAGATCTTGGCGGTGATGCCCTTCGTCTGGCTGTCCTCACCCAGATAGGCACCCCACGGGAAGCTGATGATCGCGACCTCGACCGGGTTGCCCGTCGTCGCGACGCCGAGCTCGCCGTAGCCGTAGAAGGCGATCGGACGTACATAGACCGAGGGAAGGCCGTTCGCGACGATCAGGTCGTGAACGCCTGCCCGGATCTCGTCGACCGTGTACGGCAGGTCCATGTAGAGCACCTTCGCCGAGTTCTGCAGGCGTACGAGATGGTCGCGAAGGCGGAACACCGCAGGCCCCCTCGGCGTGTCGTAGCAGCGGATCCCTTCGAAGACCCCCGAGCCGTAGTGGAGCCCGTGGACGGCGATGTGGATCTTCGCGTCCTCCCAGTCCACGAGCTCGCCGTTGATCCAGATCTTCTCCGTCGGTTGCATCGGGTCAGCGCTCCTTCCGTCCAGGGGAATCGTAGGTCGGGTCTTGCACGACGTCCACGGGCCTCGCCTTGCTGAGACGCTGGAGCTCGGCAGGTGCGAGGCCGACCATGTGCCGAGGGGATCCTGCGCCGGCCCACACGAGCGGGTGCCTGAGCAACGTCTGCTCCATCAGGACGGCGTCGACATTCGCGAGCGGAAAGGGAGCGACGGCGCCGGGAGCGAAGCCCGTCGTGCGCTCAACCAGCTCCGGAGAGGCGACACGGGCTGTCGCAGCCCCCATCGCGCGGGCGACCTTCGCCTGGTCGCCGCGCCGGTCGCCCGGGACGAGCGTGACGACCGGGCGGTCGTCGCAGAGGAACACGAGCGACTTGACGATCTGGCCGAGCTCGCAGCCGACCGCCGCCGCCGCGTCCGAGGCCGTCGGCGTACCGTCGGGGAACTCCTCGATGCGGGCCTCCGCACCGGCCTCGCGGAGGAAGGAGGACACACGTTCGACCGGCGCCGGCCAAGCCGTCTCCACGATCGAAGCCTAACGGTCGGGGATCAGTACAGGCGGGGGATGAGCCGGTAGCGAACGCGGCTCGCGTAACCCTGGTACGCCGGGTAGGCGGCCAGAAGGAACCGCTCCTCCACGCCCGACTTGAGCGCCCACGTGAGCACGAGCCCGGCAGTCACGAGCATCGCGAGCGGCGAGAACACGGCGGACACGCCTGCGAAGACGAGCGCCCCCGCCGAGTAGATGGGGTGCCGGACGACGCGGTACGGCCCTCGCTCGACGAGCCGACCCGAGCTCGACGGGCGCGGGAACGGCGTGAGGCTGGAGCCGAGCGCACGCCCGGACGCGACGCCCAGCACGACACCGGCGAGAGCAGCGAGGACGCCGACGACCGCGAAGGGGCGCTCCACGGCTCCCGGCCAGGACGGGCCGAACGCAGCGCCGAGCGCGACGGCCGCCATGAGCACGAACTGGAGCACGACCCAGCCGCCTCCCCGCCGGCCAAGGCCCGGGATCTCAGGCACCGATCAGCCGGACGTCGTCGAAGCCGGACGCCCGCAGGCGCTGGGTGAGCTCGTCAGGCGCCGGCGTGTCGATCGAGAACGCCATCAGCGCTTTCCCTCCTTCGCTCCTGCGGGAGACGGCCATGTTCGCGATGTTGATGCCGGCGTCGCCGAACATCGCCCCGACGCGACCGATGACACCGGGCACGTCGTCGTAGACGAGCAAAACCATCCACGGCGCCAGCTCTATGTCGATCGCGAACCCGAGCGCTCCGGCAAGGAAGAGCCGCCCCTCCGGCCCGACCGTCGTTCCCGAGACGCCGGCCTCCTCCCCGTCCGACGTCACGATCACCTCCACGAGGTTCGTGTAGTGCTGCGACGCCGCGAAGCGCTGCTCCGAGACGTCGATCCCGCGGTCGGCGGCGATGACGGGCGCGTTGACGTAGTTGACCGACTGGTCCACGCGGTCCTGAAATGCGCCGTTCAGGGCAGCGACCGTCAGCAGGCGCGTGTCGAACTCGGCGAGCGGGCCGTGCGCCGCGACGACGATCCGGCGCGGAGCGCCAAGGGCAAGCGACATCGCGAGTCGGCCGAGACGTGCGGCCAGCGGGATGTACGGGCCGAGCACCTCGAGGTCGGCCTGATCCACGATCGGGATGTTCACGGCGGTTCGCACGACCTCGCCGTCCAGAGCTGCCGCGACCTGCTCGGCCACGAGCACGCCCGCGCGATCCTGGGCCTCCATCGTCGACGCGGCCAGGTGGGGCGTCACGACCACCTCGTCGAGCTCGAGGAGCGGTCCCTGGTACGGCTCGGACTCGAAGACGTCGATCGCGGCGCCGGCCACTCGCCCGCTCCGGATCGCGTCCACGAGAGCCTGCTCGTCGACAAGCCCCCCGCGTGCGGCGTTCACGATCCGGACGCCATCGCGCATCTGCGCGATCGCAGCGGCCGAGACGAGCCCGCGCGTCTGCTCCGTCAGTGGCAGGTGCAGCGTGATGACGTCCGCCCCCGCGTAGAGGTCGTCGAGCGTCTCCGCCGCCTCGATACCGAGCTCACGGAAGCGCTCGGACGAGATGAAGGGGTCGTAGCCCACGACGCGCATCCCGAGACCCGCCGCTCGGCGCGCGACCTGCTGCCCGATGCGCCCGAGGCCGATGATGCCGAGCGTCTTCCCGGTGAGCTCGACACCCGCGAAGCGGTCGCGCTCCCAGTCTCCGGCCTTCAGGGACGCATGTGCCTGCGGGACGTGGCGCACGAGCGCGAGAAGGAGCGCGATCGTGTGCTCGGCGGCCGATACGACTGTGGAGTCGGGGGCGTTGCAGACGACGATGCCGCGCCTGGTCGCAGCGTCGATGTCCACGTTGTCGATGCCGACCCCGGCCCGACCCACGACCTTCAAGCGCTCCGCGCGATCGATCAGCGACGCGTCGATCTGCGTCGCGGAGCGGATCACCACCGCGTCGAAGCCCCCGATGATCGACGCGAGCTCGGAGTCGCGATCCTCGACGACATCGAAGCGCCGGCGCAGGAGCTCGAGTCCCGGCTCGGCGATCGGCTCGCGGACGAGGACGCGCAGGCGCTCGGCCTCAGGCATTCGGCGCCTGGGCGTATGCCTCGAGCGCGCGGGTGACCGCGGTGCCGCGCTCGATGCCCGCACCGCTTTCCGCGAGGAGCTCCTCGACCGCCGCGAGCGTCGTGGTGATGTCGAAGACGTCGTAGTGACCGATGTGGCCGATGCGGAAGATCTTCGGGGCGAGCTCGCCGTGGCCGCCGGCGACCGTGATCCCGAACCGGTCCCTGAGCGCGAGGACGAGATCCCGAGCATCGACGTCGGCGGGGACGCGGACCGCCGTGACGACCGCCGACCGTTCCTCGTCGGGGGAGAACAGCGTCAGGCCCATCGCCTTTGCGCCTTCGCGACACGCGCGCCCGAGCGCGGCGTGGCGCGCGAACGCCGCTTCGAGCCCTTCCTCGAAGAGCATCCCGAGCGCCGCGTCGAGCTGGACGACGACGGAGACCGCCGGTGTGGCCGGAGTCGAGCCCTTCTCCAGCGCAGCGCGCAGCTTCGCCCAGTCGAAGTAGTAGCGCGGCGAGGTCGCCCGAGTCGAGCGCTCCCACGCCGCTCCCGAGACTGTCGCGAGCGAAAGGCCGGGCGGCGTCATCAGCGCCTTCTGGGAGCCGGAGACGACGACGTCCAGCCCCCAGGTGTCGGTCTCGAGTGGGACCGCGCCGAGGCTCGACACCGCGTCGACCACGAGGAGCGCGCCCGTCTCGCGCACCGCGCGCGCGACCCCCTGGAGGTCGCAGACGACGCCGGTTGAGGTCTCCGAGTGCACGACGAAGGCGACCTCCGCACCGGTCTCCTCGATTCGTGCCTTCACATCGTCGGCCCGAGGCGTCTCGCCCCACTCGTATCGGAGCTCCTGAACGTCGACACCGTACGCCCGCGCCATCGCGATCCAGCGATCGCCGAATGCGCCCGCGGTAACCGCGGCCACGCGGTCTCCGGGCGAGAGGAGATTCGCGACGGCCGACTCGAATGCGCCCGTCCCGGACGCCGTGAAGAGGAGAACGTCCCCCTCCGTGCGGCACACCGCGCGCAGGCGGTCGAGGCAGCGATGCATGAGCTCGCGGAAGTCGGGACCGCGGTGGTGGATCACCTGCCGCGCGCCGGCTTCGAGGACCTCGGGTGGCACATGCGTCGGCCCCGGCGACATCAGGTAGCGCTTGGCGGGCATCTTCCGGAGCGTAGCCCGGCAGCTCGACGGAGCCGTGGTCCAGTGCGCTGCGTCCGCCTACAGTCCCACCTCGTGGAAGCACTCCTCGCCTTCGCCGCGGCTCTGGTCTCCCTGCGCCTCTCCGCCGACCTGGTCGGGCGCTACCGGCGCGACCGGGCTCCGGCCTTCGCCGCCTGGTCAGCGGCGCTCGCCGCGTTCGCGGCCTCCGCGGGAGCCCTGGCCTGGGGAGCGGCCGCCGGCTGGAACGAGCCGGTCTTCCGCGTCTACTACCTGGGCGGGGGACTGCTGGCCGCTGCGCTCCTCGGAGTGGGGTCGCTCCTGCTCGCGGGGCGGCGGTGGGCGATGGTGGTCGGCCTCGTCTACACGGGGCTCGCGATCGGCGTCGCCGTCGCGGTTCCACTCGACGGCGTCCCGGGAGCCGATGTGCCCGAGGCGCAGGCGGTACTCGAGCTCTGGCCCGCGCGCGTCCTCGCGATCGCCGGGAACACGCTCGGAACGCTGGCGGTGGTCGCCGTCGCGGTCGCGACGTACAGGCGCAGGCCACTCGGCAACGCCCTGATCGTCGCCGGAGTTGCAGTCGCCGCGATCGGAAGCGGCCTGGCGGGGCACGGAGTGGGCGCCATGGCTCCCGCCCTGCTCGTGGCCGTTCTCCTTCTCTACGCCGGTTTCGTCAGCCCGAGTCGTCGTCCCTGAGCTCACCCGGGCGCGCCGCGTCGTCTCGCTCGCGTCCGGCGCGCCGCTCCCGCAGCCACACCGCACCGAGCACGCCTGCGACGGCGATCGCAATGAGGCCCTCGGCGATCGCCCCCGGGACGCCGCCGTGCGCGAGCAGTTCTATCCCTGCGAGAGGAGCCACAGGCCCCCCACCGTGTACAGAACCATGAGCGCCAGCATCGGGTACTGCGAGCGGAGCGCGTCCCCCCTGCTCTTGAAGAGCCCCACCGCACGGTCGTGGGCGATGGCGAGCCCGGCCACGTGCCCGAGCGTGAGGGCGATCACCTGCACATACCAGACGGTCTCCGGCGACACGATCGTGAGGTTGGGCGCGAAGTCCGCCGTCCCGAGGAGGTCCCAGCCCCGGCCGAACGGGTCGGAGGCGAGCGTGAAGACGAACTGCCCCTGGATCACGAGCAGCGAGAAGTAGTGGGCGACGAGGTAGGCGAACGCGATCGGGACGAGCGGGAGCACGAAGTCGGGAACGAGCGAGCGCGGCGAGTGAACGAGGCGGCGTGCCCATCCCACCGCGAGGAGATAGGTCACGACCACGGTGAGCACGAGGGTCGTGAGTCCGGCGAGGTTGACGGCCGTCGTCACGAGGTCGAGCACGCGGAGCGACGAATCCGCATACCGCGCGCGGACGTCCGAGACGATGTCCTGCCAGAAGGGAGTCCGGCTGAACCCATCGAAGCTCGTCGACCCGATCATCACCGCGAGGAACACGAGCACCCCGGGGGTTCGGTCGCCTCCGGCGAGCCCGGTCAGTGGCCAGCGCACGACGACGACGCCGTCCCGCACGGCGAAGGGCGCGATCCGGGCCAGCAGCCCGAAGGCGACGGCGAAGCCCTCTCCCTGCCTCGTCCAGGCATCCCGGCCGTAGAGCATCATCCCCGCGAGAGCCCAGTACGTGTAGAGGGCGATGGCGATCGCGAGCGTCCGCGGGTCGGCCGGCCGCGGGTACGTGAGCTCGAGTGCGACGAACGCGAAGAGCGCCCCGGCCGCGGGGTACCGCCCGGCGCCGGCCGGGGCCGCGAGCAGTGGCCGCGCCTGTCTTCCCGCGAGCTCCATGCTCCAGACCGAGAAGTCGGCGATCGCCCGCCACGGGCTCAGCGCGCGCCAGACGTCCCCGAGAAGCACGGACAGCACCGGGACTCCGACCCAGAAGACGACGTAGACGAAAGTCGGGGCGAAGTTGAGGAGCTCGACCGTCGTCCCGAGGAGCGCCGAGGCGAATGTGAGCACGAAGAGCGTGACCGCGACGAGTTGGAGTGCAACCCTGAGGACGCGCGAGAGCAGGATCCTCTGGAGCGCGCCCGGCAGCCGGCGTCCGTTTTCGTGGCGCTCGAGCAGCGGCCGCTTCCAGAGCGCCCCGAGGGCGACGAACGAGACGACGAGGACGATCGCAGCCGTCGTATAGAAGAACGACGTCGGGACCGGAAGGTCGCGGACGCTACCGATCCCGTGCGCGAGCGGGGTCACGGGCGGACGGTCAGCTCCCCGACGAGGATCTCCGGGTGCGCGTGTAGCTCGATCTCGAACCGCCCGGGGATCGTCGCCGTGAACCGCATCCGGGCGGGCGAGCCTGGCGCCGCCGTCTCCTCGAGGTCGTAGCCGTGGAGATGTACGTCTCCGGTCACGTCAGCGGCCACGACGAGGACGACCCGATCGCCCTTCTTCACCGTGGGCCGGGCGATCCCACCGACGGGTCGCCCGTCGCGGACGACGACGCGGATCGCCACCGGCGCGGGCGGGGCGGGCTCCGTATCCGTCGCGACGGTCTCGGTTTGTGTAGCGGTGACCGTCTGTTCGGTCGTGCCCGTCGTCATTGGCGCGGTCGTCGGCGTCGCCTCATCGTCACCAGAGCCGCAACCGGCAAGCGCGGCTAACGCCAGGGCGACCAAGCACGCGGTGCTGAGCCTCTTCATCGGTCGTTCCTCCAGGATCGTCGCCGCTCTCCGGCGGCGCGGGTCAGGGTCGGAGGATCTGCGGGGGTCCTCGCCCCGGAACCCCGCGGATCGATGCGGGCACGAAGGCCTTCGCAAGGAGAACGCCGGGTAGGACGGGCGCGTACGAGAAACGGCGCGCCTGCGAGCCGGCCGGTGCGAGCGCGCCGAGCAGCCACCGGGCCACGAGCCAGGCGACCAGGGCGGTCGGGGCCTGCAGCGCGAGCCCGAGGAGGAAGACCGTCGACGTCAGGAGCCACGGGATCTGCCCCGAGTGCACGAGGCGCTCTACATGCTCCTGCACGACGAACGCGAGCGGGCCGGCGGCCGCGAACGCCCAGGCCGGCGGAGCGTGCAGCCGAGCGCCGAGGCCGGCGAGCGCGAATGCGAGGAGTGCGAACACGAGGACGACCTGGGGCGTGTGCTCGAGATACGCGTGGACGGAGCTGCCGGGCGTCCCCGTGATGCGGTACGCGGCCGCGTGCGCGACGAGCATGCCTGCGACGATCAGCGGCGCGACGGCGAGCCAGGCGCGAAGCCGGTTCACGAGGCGGATGATACGGATACCCGGGGGCGCCCACCTGCCCTGTTCCCCGAGTACCGTGGAGGAAGCAAGCGAGCGGAAGGAGGCTGCTGATGGAACGGGACCAGCACGTCGTCTGGATCACCACGAGGCGTATCGCGCAGGGGACGTACGACGAGTTCCGGCAGGCATGGCGGCCCGCGACGTTCCCGGACGGCATGATCCGTGCTTACGAGTGCTTCTCGACCGAGCGGAGCGAGGTCGTCGGCATCTCGGTCTGGGACTCCGAGGACGCGCGGGAGCGCTACCGGCTGTCCGAGATCGAGGCCGACCGGAGGAAGGCCATGGCGCCGTTCGTCGAGGCCGAGAGCTCGGGTCTCTACCTCGGGCGGGAGCTCAAGATCCCGAAGTAGCCGAGCCCGGCTGCTCCGGCTCGAGGAGGAGCGGGACGAGGAACGCCGCATCGCGCGAGACGGTGACGTGGATCGCCGCCGGCTCGCGAACCCAGGCGATGAGCCCCTGGGCGGTGAGCCTGTCGAGGACGAACTGGAACGCCTGTGCCTGCTCGCCCGACTCGTAGCGTCGGCGGATGTCGAACGCGTACCCGGTCGTGTGGAGCGAGTACCCACGTGTGGCCTCCTCGTTCCGCGTTCGCAGGAGGCGCTGGTACGAGTCGTCGCGCACGGCGCTCGTCACGGCGAGCGGGCCTCGTGCCCCGCCGAGCGCCCGCACCCGCTGCCCGATGTAGACGAGGACCGCAAGCGCTTCCGCGCGCAGGCTCTCGTACAGACCGGGTGACTCGCCGAGCTCGCGGGCGAGCTCCCCGAGCGTCGAGTCGATCGAGAGCCCGAGGCTTGCCGCGTCGCGCGGAAGCGGGTGGAGGACGTGGTCGTCCACTGCGCGCGCGACGTCCGACGGATCGGCGAAGGTCTCCGTGCTCGACTCCGGGTGGAGAACCTCCTCGGCGCTCGCCTTGGCGCGCTGCAGAAGGTCGAGCTCGCGAAGACGCTCCGGATCTTCGCGGTAGAGGCGCATGATCTCCGCCGCCGCGAGGATCCGCCAGTAGTACGTCGGAGAGTCGTCGCCGAGGCGTGAGAGCAACTCCTGCGCCCCGGGTCGGCGATCCGGTGCCGTGTCGAAGAACACCCGCGTCCAGGTGAGGTCGTTGGACTCCACGAGCTCCGGGACGTCGCCGTCGTCCGTCCCGGCGTACGCGCGGAGGACGTTCGTGAGGTTGCCGATGCCCATGTGGTACGAGACGACCGCGAGGTCGTCCCGCCCGAGCCGCTCCTTCGCGGTGACGAGATAGCGCACCGTGCCGGCGAGCGCCTGCTCCGGATCGAACCGCGCGTCGACCGCGCGTCGCTGCTCGAGCAACCGCTCGACGCGGGCGGTGGCCCCCTGCCGGCGAGCCCTGGCGATCGCGGCGGTCAGGCGGCGGCTCTGGTCGAGGTCGACCTCCATGCCGAGGAAGTTCCGCGCCGTCTCGCCGAGGATCTGCGTGAGCCCGGACGCCCGAGCCGGATCGTCGCCGGCGATGACGTCGGGCCTCCCTGCGCTCTCGAGGAACACGATCGCCTCGACAAGGTCGGCGTCGAAGCCGCTTTCCTCGACGGCGCTCTCGACCAGCGGGCGGAACTCGGCGGTCCGCCGCGCCGACTCGACCACGCCGCCGGGGCTCTTCTCGTAGAGCGCGTGGCTCAGCCCGAAGGCCGCCCCGCGCTCGAGCTCGCCCGCGCGGTCGTCGTCGTACGCGAGGACGTCCCCGGGGGGAGGAGGGTCACGCGGGACGAGCGCGACGCCGGTCGTGGTATCGGCCGTCAGCGCGCGCACGAGCGCGGCGACGAGCAGGGTGAGCGCGACCGCCGCAAGCGCAGCGAGCCTGCGGCGGCGGATGACGGCGCGAGACGCTCGGGGAGGCGGAGAGCTCAGTTCCCGGAGAGCTTGCCACGGACGAGCTCGGAGACGACGCGCGGGTTCGCCTTCCCCCCGGTCTCCTTCATGACCTGGCCGACGAAGAAGCCGAGCAGGCCTTCCTTCCCGCTTCGGTAGGCCGCGACCTGGCCCGGGCTCGTCTCCAGGATCCGCTCGACGATCGGCTCCAGCTCCGAGGCGTCCGACACGGCCTCCTGCGCGAGGTAGGGATCAGCCGAGAAGCCGGGCTCCCCGAGCTTCGAGAGTGCCTCGTCGAGAGCAGCGCGGGGGATCCGGTCTCGTGCCTCCACCAGCTTCGCGAGCTCACTCGCCGAGACCGCCGCGGGGTCGACCCCTGCGCCGACGACGTTGTTGGCGATGACGTTGGCGGCGGCGACGCGCTCCGCACCGGCGGCAACCGCCTCCTGCCACAGCCGGTCGAGCCCGCCGGTCACGAGCACCGTGGCCCGCTCGAGGTCGAGGTCGGCTTCGATGCGCCGAATGCGTGCGGCCGGAAGCTCGGGCAGCTCGCCGCGCAGCCGCTCGACGAGCTCCGCCGCCGGCTCGACGGGGACGAGATCCGGCTCGGGGAAGTAGCGGTAGTCGTCTGCCTCCTCCTTCGCGCGCCTCGGCGTCAGCTGGCCGGTCGCCGCCTCGAAGTCGTACGTCTCCTGCCGGACCTCGCCGCCTGACTCCCAGACGCGGATCTGGCGCTCGACCTCGGCCTCGATCCCGCGGGCTATGAAGTTGAAGGAGTTCATGTTCTTGATCTCCGTCCGCGTCCGCAGCTCGTCGGAGCCCACGGGACGAACCGAGACGTTGGCGTCCACCCGGAGCGTTCCCTTCTCCATCTCCGCGTCCGAGACCCCGAGCTCCACGATCGTCTGGCGAAGGAGCTGCAGGAACCGCTTCGCCTCGTCCGGCGAGTGAATGTCAGGCGCGGTCACGATCTCGACGAGCGGCGTCCCGCCTCGGTTGTAGTCGACCAGCGAGGTCGAGGCACCGCCGATGCGGCCCGTGCGGCCACCGACGTGCACGGTCTTCGCCGCATCCTCCTCCAGGTGGGCGCGCACGATCCCGATCACGTGATCGCCATTCGCAGTAGGTACTAGCACCTTGCCATCTACGCAAAGTGGCAGATCGTACTGCGATATCTGATAGCCCTTCGGGAGATCCGGGTAGAAGTAGTTCTTGCGCGCGAACACTGCCCGCTCGGCGATCACGCAGTCGAGCGCGAGCCCGAGCAGCACCGTCCACTCGACCGCCGCCCGGTTCGCGACCGGGAGCGCGCCCGGGAACCCGAGGCAGACGGGGCACGTCTGCGTGTTCTCCCCGGCCCCGAACCCGGCCGGGCAGCGGCAGAACATCTTCGTCCGCGTCTTCAGCTGGACGTGGATCTCGAGACCGATGACCGGCTCCCAGCTCACCGCCAGCGCTCCGGGACGGTGTCGAAGCCGATGGCCTGCTCGAGCGCATGGCCGATGCGAAAGAGCGTGTTCTCCCCGAACTGCGAGCCGATGAGCTGGAGCCCGACGGGCAGCCCCTCGGAGAGGCCGCACGGGACGTTCAGCCCCGGAAGACCCGCAAGGCAGGACGGGATCGTCAGGAGGTCGCTCGCGTACATGGCGAGCGGGTCGGCCGTTCGCTCTCCGAGCGGGAATGCGACCGTGGGCGAGGTCGGGCACGCGAGGACGTCGAAGCGCTCGAGCGCGGCGCGGTGCTCCTCGATGATCAGCGTCCGCACCTTCTGAGCCTGACCGTAGAACGCGTCGTAGTACCCGGCGGAGAGCGCATACGTCCCGAGCATGATCCTTCGCTTGGGCTCGTCGCCGAACCCCTCGTCACGCGTCCGGTCGACGACCTCCTGATAGCTCGTCCCCTCCGCGCGCGCGCCGTAGCGAACGCCGTCGTAACGCGCGAGGTTGGAAGACGCCTCGGCGGGCGCGATCAGGTAGTAGCAGGGGAGCCCGTAGCGCACGGACCGTGGGAGCGAGCACTCCCCCACCTTCGCGCCGAGCCCCTCGGCGAACTCCAGCGCACGACGCACCGCGTCGCGCACGCCCGGCTCGATCCCTTCGGCCTCGTTGAGCTCGGTGGGGACGCCGATTCGCAGGCCGGCGAGCGAGTCGCCCTCGGGCAGGCGCACCGGCTCCGGCAGCTCGGCGGTCGTCGAGTCGTGCGGGTCGCGCCCCGCGATGATCGAATACAGGAGCGCGACGTCCCGCACGGTCTTCGCGACGGGGCCGATCTGATCCAGGCTGGACGCGAACGCGACCACCCCGTAGCGCGGGACGCTGCCGTAGGTCGGGCGCAGCCCGACGTTCCCGCACAGCGCCGAGGGTTGCTTGATCGAGCCCCCGGTGTCCGAGCCGAGGGCCCAGGGAGCCATCCCTGCCGTGACCGCGGCCGCCGAGCCGCCGCCCGAGCCCCCTGGCACGCGCGAGGGATCCCACGGGTTCCTGGATGGGCCGTACGCCGAGTTCTCGGTGGACGACCCCATCGCGAACTCGTCCGTGTTCGTCTTGCCGAGGAGTGAGAGGCCCGCGCCCTTCACCCGCGCGGCGACGGTCGCGTCGAAGACCGGGACGTAGCCCGCGAGGATGCGCGAGCCGGCCGTCGTCTCGACGCCCTTGGTCGAGATGACGTCCTTGAGCGCGATCGGCACGCCCTCTCCGTCGGCATCGTCCACCGTACGCAGGAAGCAATGGAGCTCGGCGTCGCGCGCGGCGATCGCGTCGAAGTACGCCGCTCGGAGCTCGCCAGCGGAGATCTCACCCCCTTCGAGCAGGCCCTTCGCCTGCTCGGCGGTCAAGCGAAGCGTGTCGACTACTGGCGCCATGCCGGCACGCGGACGTGCGCGCCCTCGACGTCGGGGGCATTCGAGAGCGCGTCCTCCAACGGGAGCGACGGGCGCGGGACGTCGTCGTCCATGACGTTCACCAGGTCGAGGGGATGCGACGTCGGCGGCACGTCCGCGAGGTCGAGCTCCGCGACGATCCCGACAGCATCCACTATCGCCGCGAGCTCGTCCGTGAGCCGCTCCACCTCCTCGTCCGTGAGCGCGAGCCGCGCGAGCCGCGCGACGTGCTGCACCTCTTCACGTGATATCGCCATCTCTGACCTCGGGATTCGGTGGAAAGCCAGGTGTCACGCTCGAGCCTGACACCGTGGAGCCGTTGGATGGTGCCAGGCTTGAGCCTGGCACCCGCCGCTCAAACGCGGTGGGCTCCCTTCCGGGAGCCCACCGTCACGTCGATACGCGTCCGGTCAGCTCGCCGGGGCTGTGACGTTCGCGGCCTGGGCACCCTTGGGACCCTCGACGACCTCGAACTGCACCTGCTGACCCTCCGTGAGGGTCTTGAAGCCGTCCATCTCGATCGCGGAGAAGTGGACGAAGACGTCGTCACCACCCTCGCGCTCGATGAAGCCATAACCCTTCTCGTTCGAAAACCACTTGACGGTGCCCTGCTCCACTACGTCCTCCTGAATACGAAGACGCCGACCCTGTCGTGCGGCCGACGCCGATGAACTGAACGCGCGAACCGTAGCGCCTACGCGCCCGTACCCGCAACTGCCGGGCGCGCCGGCGCTGCAATGCCGGAGCGGTGGGACGGACGACCTGCCCGATCAGCCGTCGCGCGAGCGGCGGCGCTTCAGGGGTGGTACGCGCGCCCGGAAGTCCGCTCGGCGGACTTCCGGGCTTGCGCAGCGGTCAGCGTATTGCGAAGGAGCATGGCGATCGTCATCGGGCCGACGCCCCCGGGAACGGGCGTCATCCGGCCCGCAATCTCGAAGACCGCAGGATCGACGTCGCCGACGAGGCGGCCCTCCTCCGTGCGGTTGACCCCGATGTCGATCACGGTCGCGCCCGGTTTCACCATGTCGGATGTGACGAGTCCGGGCCGGCCGACCGCGGCAACGAGCACGTCCGCACGCCGAGCATGCGCCGCGAGGTCGACGGTGCGCGAGTGGCAGATCGTGACCGTCGCGTGCCGCGCCAGCAGCAGCGCGGCCATCGGCTTGCCGACGATCTCACTGCGCCCGATCACGACGGCCTCCGCCCCCTTCAGATCCACGCCGTGCTCGTCGAGCATCACCATGACCCCCGAGGGCGTCGCCGGGACGAGGAACGGCTCTCCGATGAACAGCCTGCCCGCGTTCAGCGGATGGAACCCGTCCACGTCCTTCGCCGGGTCGACCGAGCGCAGGACGAGCGGCTCGTCCATGTGCTCGGGGAGCGGGAGCTGCACGAGGATGCCGTCCACCCCGTCGTCCGCGTTGAGGTCTGCGATCAGCTCGAGGATCGTGCTCTCGGCAGTGTCTGCCGGGAACCGGTGGTCACGCGAGTCGATCCCGGCCTCGTGGGAAGCCTTGTGCTTGCTGCCGACGTAGACGTGGGACGCGGGGTCGTCCCCGACGAGGATGGTCGCGAGGCAGACCGGCCCACCGTAGGCCTTCGCGTCCTCCGCGACCTGCGCGCGCACCTTCAGGGCGAGCGCCTTCCCGTCGATCCGAACCGCCGTCATCGAGCTCATACCCTACTTGCGCCACCTGGCGTCCTCGCGCCGCCTGGCGTCGGCAGGGACTTGCCGCGCGGCGCGGACGTCTGCTATACATCTCTACTGCTATTCAGTTGTGTAGATGTGATGACTACGGAAAGTAGGTGAGATGACCGTTCCCCATCCCCTTCCGGGCCCGCTCGTGGAGCAGATCGCGGTGAGGTTCCGCGTGCTCGGCGAGCCGATGCGCATACGCGTCCTCGACGTCCTGCGAGACGGCGAGACGAGCGTCCAGGAGCTGACCGACGCGCTCGGGACGACCCAGCAGAACGTCTCCAAGCACCTCGGCGTGCTCCATACCGCCGGTGTCGTCTCGCGGCGCCGCGACGGCAACCGCGCGCTCTACGCCATCGCAGACGATTCGGTCTTCGAGCTCTGCGACACGGTGTGCGGCGGTCTTCGCCGCCAGGTCGCCGAGCTCGACGAGCTGCTCGCCGGAGCGCCCCGATGAGCTGCGCGAGCCTCACCCTCGAGCGGACGCTGTTCGCGCTCGCCGGGACGATGACGCTGCTCTCGACCGCGCTCGCGGTCGTCGTGAGCCCGTGGTTCCTCCTCCTCACCGCGTTCGTCGGGATGAGCCAGTGGATGTATGTGATCGCCGGGCGCTGCCCCGCTTCGCTCGTCCTCTCGCGCGTCCCGTGCGTCGCAAGGGACGGCCGCCAATGAGCCCGGTCGTCGGACCGATCGGGCGCCTGGGTGCCTGGACCGCGGACCACGTCCGCCTGGTCGTCCTCGCCTGGGTCGTCATCGCCCTCGGCTTCGGCGTGTTCGCGCCGCGGGCCGAGCATGCACTGTCCGGCGCGGGCTGGGAGGCCTCCGGCTCGGAATCCGTCGCGGCACGCGAGCAGATCGACGCGTCGTTCGGAGGTCAGGGCGCCTATGCGCTCATGGTCGTCGTATCGGGCGACGGCGACCTCGAGCCGGCGCTCGCGCGCGTCCGCACCGTGCTCGAGTCGGACGCGCGTATCGCGTCCGTCTCCGAGCCACAGGTCTCGCCGGACGGCCGGACCGCGATCCTCTCCGGAGGAGCAGCCGCCAGCCCCACGGACATGGTCGCCGCGGCCGGGGCACTGAAGGACGACCTCACGGCGGCCGGGGACGAGGGCGCGACCGTGAGCCTCACCGGCGCACCCGGCATGTGGTCGGACTTCAACGAGGCGAACAAGAGCGCGATGCTCAGGTCCGAGCTCATCTCGTGGCCGGTGACGCTCGCGATCCTCGTGCTTGCCTTCGGCTCGCTCGTCGCCGCCGGGCTTCCACTCCTGCTGACCATCCTCGGCCTCATGGCGGCGGCGGGAAGCCTGTTTCTCGTCACCCATGCGTTCGACGTCTCGATCTGGGCAATGAACTTCGCCCTCATGTTCGCCCTCGCGCTCGGGATCGACTACGCGCTCTTCATCGTCGCGCGCTTCCGCGGCGCCCACTTCGGCTCGAACATCACGACCCGCGAGGCCGTCGCGGTCACCATGGACACCGCGGGCAAGGCCGTGCTGTTCTCCGGGATCACGGTGCTGATCTCGCTGTCGGCGGTGATGCTCGTACCGAGCCCCGCCTTCCGCTCCATGGCCCTGGGAATCATGCTCTCGGTCGCATTCGTGCTCCTGGCGGCGCTCACCCTCCTCCCTGCGATCCTCGCCTGGCTCGGCGACCGCGTCGACAGGCTCGCGCTCCCGTGGGTGCACGCAGGAGAGCATCGCTCTCCGGCGTTCGCGCGCTGGGCCGAGCGGTTGTGGCGGCGCCCGTGGACGTACGGCCTTGCGGCAGCCGCGATCCTCGTCGCCCTCGCGATCCCCGTCCTCGGGCTCGAAACCGGGATGCCGTCGATCAAGGTCGTGCCGGAGAGCGACGGCTCGCGCGTCGGCTACACGCAGGTGCAGGAGGCGTTCGGGCCGGGCGCCCCTGGCACGCTGCAGGTTGTCGCGCCGGCGGCGCTGGCCGACGGGGTGTCCGAGACGCTCGCGGCCGACACCGGCATCGCCGGCGTCGCACCCGCCGTGACCTCGGGCGAGGTCGCACTTCTCCTCGCCACCCCGACCGCCGATCCGTCCGACCCGGCCGTCGGAGCCACCATCGACCGCCTGCGGGACACGCTCCCGAGCCAGGCGCTCGTGGGCGGTGCAGCCGCGGAGAACCACGACCTCGAGGAGGCGCTCTCGAGCCGCACCTTGCTCGTCTTCGGCGTCGTCCTCGCGCTCGGGTTCCTGCTCCTCCTCGTCGCGCTGCAGGCACCGGTGATCGCGGCCGTCGGGGTCGTGACGAACCTGCTCGCGGTCGCGGCGGCGTTCGGCGTCGCAAAGCTGATCTTCCAGGACGGACGGCTCGAGTCGATCCTCGGCTTCGAGTCCCAGGGGTTCCTGAACGCCTGGGGCCCGGTCTTCTTCTTCGCGATGATCTTCGCGATCGCGATGGACTACACCGTGTTCCTGCTCTCGTCCGCGAAGGAGCACTACGACCGGACCGGTGATCCGCGCGAGGCGATGATCGGCGGCGTTGCCCACTCCGGCCGCGTCATCTTCGCGGCGGCCGGCGTGATGATGGCCGTGTTCTTCACCTTCGCCCTCTCCGGGCCGCTGCCGCCGAAGGAGATGGGCGTGATCCTCGGCGTCGCAGTGCTCCTCGACGCGATGCTGATCCGGCTCGTCCTCATGCCCGTGCTGCTGCGACTGCTCGGGCGGAGCGCCTGGGCGCTTCCCGGGTGGCTCGATCGCATCCTCCCGGACGTCCGCTTCGGCCACGGCGACCCGGACCCCGCACCCGTCCCGACCCCTGCGCCGACCGCGGCCGCGGTGGCCGACTAGCCTACGGGCCATGGGGAGCACGCTGATCCTCGGTGGCGGCTTCGGCGGCATCGCGACCGCCACCGAGCTGAAACGACTCCTGGGCGACGAGCACGAGGTCGTGCTCGTCGACCGCGCGGAGCGCTTCTCGATGGGGCTGCGCAAGCTCTGGGAGCTCGTCGGCCACGCGACGATCGCCGAGGGCAGTCGGCCTCGGGACGCCCTTGCCGCTCACGGCATCCGGGTCGTGCGCGGCGAGATCGAGTCGATCGACCCCGCAGCACGTTCGGCGACCGTCGACGGCGAGACCCTGGGCGGCGACCACCTTGTCGTCGCGCTCGGGGCCATCCCACGGCCCGATCTCGTCCCCGGGCTCGCGGAGCACGGCCACAACATCTGGTCGACGGCTGGTGTGCCGAACGCGGCGCGCGCGCTCGCGGACTTCGACGGAGGGCACATCCTCGTCCTCGTGGCGGGCGCCCCCTACCCCTGCCCGCCGGCCCCGTTCGAGTGCGTCATGCACGTGGACGAGCACCTCCGCTCACGCGGGCTGCGCAACCGATCCGACCTCGCGGTCGCCACTATTCAGCCGATCCTCATGCCGAATGCGGGCGTCGAGGGTTCCACGTGGATGGGCGCACAGCTCGACGAGCGTGGGATCCGTCACCAGGCCGGGCTGAAGCTCGTCCGGGTCGATGCGGGCGCCGTCGTGCACGAGGAGGGCCAGATCCCCTTCGACCTGCTCGTCGCCGTGCCGCCGCACCGCGTGCCGGACGTGATCGCCGCGAGCGGGCTGGCGAGCGAGAGCGGCTGGGTCTCGGTCGACCGCGGCACGCTCCAGACGGGGCACACGAACGTCTACGCGGTCGGCGACGTCACGCTGATCCCGCTCGCGAACAAGCTCCCGCTGCCGAAGGCGGGCGTGACCGCGGAGCTCGAAGGTCTACGCGTCGCGGCAGCGATCGCCGCGGGCGTGCGCGGCGAGCCGGAGCCCCCACCCTTCACCGGCCTGGCGACGTGCTTCGTCGAGATGGGGACCGAGGTCGCGGCCAGGATCGACGCCGAGTTCTTCGCCGAGCCCGCCCCGATCCTCGACATCGCCGAGCCGAGCGCGTCGATCGCAGCCGAGAAGCGCCGTTTCGAGACCGACCGGCTCGAGCGCTGGTTCGGCGCCTAGCGCCGACGTCGAGCGGCCCAGGGGTCGCCGGTCCGGCGCTTGAGAAGTTGCGAGCAGTAGGGCGAGCCTAGCCTCGCCCTACTGCGGACCTCAGCCGCTCTCGGGGTCGACGACCTCGACCACCTCGAGCTCGGTCGGCGCGAACCTGTCGATGTGGGCCTGGACACGTGCCATGCGCGGCTTGAACTCGGGCGATCCCTTCCATGCGCGAACCGCCTCGATGTCGTCCCACGCCATGAAGCTGACGAAGCGCTCCGGGTCACGAAGGTCTCGGCCGAGCACCGCGCGCCCTGCGCCGGGCAGCGAGGCGGCCCACGCCGCGAACGCGCGCCACTCCTGCAGGAAGGCGTCCTCCCGCCCTTCGAAAGGCCCCCACGAGCCGGTCGTGTAGACACCCGCCATCCGCTCCTCCGTTCGTCGACGCGGCGACGCTACACCGCTCGCCGCTCCGGAGAGCGGTGTAGCGTCGGCCCGGGCGAACCAGGAGGGAGCGCGCCCGAATTCGGAGCGACCCGTGTCAGCGGGCGATGCCGACCCGGAGAAGCGTGAGTCCGCCTGCCTTGGCCGCGCTGACCTTCGCCGTCGCCTTCGCCTTCGACACCTTGGCCGAGACCTGCGCCTTCGCCGCCGTGCTCGCGACCTGCGGGTTAGCGGCGAGGCTCGCCCGCTGTGCCGTCGCGGCAGTGCTGACGCGCTGTGCGCTCGTCATCGGGCTTGCCTTCTGCGGCGTCGCCGCCATGCCCGCCGGCGCCGCGACAGCCGCAGCGACGACCGCAATCGCGATCGCGGTGCGCATGCCGTGTGCCTCCACCTCGTGGTCGCCGAACAGGCTCGCCAGCTCGGAGTCGTCGAATGCGAGCGCGATCTCGTCATCGGTCGTGAGCCCGAGGATCGCCTCGAGGTCGCCGGATGCGAGATCGACCGTGAGCCGTGTCGGATCGTCCTCCCCGGCCTGCGCGAGCTCGAGCCAGAGCCGCGCGGGCTCGTGCGTCGCGAGAGCGGATTCGAGTTCTCTCCGCGGGAGCACTGCGGTGATCGTGTCCGCGCCGAGCGCTGCCGGATCGACGAGGCTGGCCGTGGATGTCAGCTGGTGCATCGTTTCCTCCTTGCGTCGGCGCTCCGCCTGAAGCGCATCGTGCTGATCCTTACGTACAGGACGCCCAGAGGGGTGCGGATCTTCCCTTGCGAGAAGCGCGCGGGTACGCACGGAAGAGGCGCCGAGCGGACTCGAACCGCTGTACGAGGCTTTGCAGGCCTCTGCCTAACCACTCGGCCACGGCGCCGCGGGCCCATGGTAGCCGTCCTCCTCCCCGGCTACGGTGACCGCGATGGCAGGCGAGGCCCGCCCGGAGGCGACAGAGAGCTGCCTTCGCTGCGGCGTGGCGATGGAGTGGCGGCACGGGACGTTCCAGTGCCCGCGCTGTCGCTTCAAGATCGGCTGCTGCGAAGGCGAGACGGGCGACTGCAGGCCCGAGCACCCTCGAGCTCACTCGGGATGACGCAGCAATGCCCGGGCGCTCTACCCGGGTATGGTCTCGCGAGCATGCGCCTCACCTGGATCGTCGCCCTTTTCGTCGCCGCCCTCGTGACGACGTCGCAGGCGGCCGCCGGAAGCATCACCTTCAGAGACAGGATCGCCGCCGGTGACTCTCGCTCCGTCGCGCTCGCCACGCCGACCGGTGTGTCGTTCGAAGTGGTGCTACGCGCCCCCGCATTGGGACGGACGCAGCTCCTCCTCTTGGGCGCGAAGGCCCCGCGCGGTGGCCCGCTGATCGACACGCGGAGCTACCGCTGTCCCCGCTCGGGTGCCGCACGCGTGTGTAAGGCACGGTACGAGGCACTTCCAGCGGGCTCGTACACGTGGAGAGTCAAGCGAGTCTCGGGCGCAGCCGGGCCGGTGTCGCTGACGGTGCGCTGGTAGCGCACGTGCCCGTCGGCGACTCGCTCGTCCGGGAGAAGCTCGACCAGGCGGTCGAGATCCTGCGGGAGCGGGACGTCGACCTCTGGCTGACGCTCGTCCGCGAGACGATGCTGACGACGGATCCGTGCCTCGACCTGATCGCGGGGACGTACAGCGCGTGGACAGGGGCCTTCATGGTTTCGGCGAACGGAGAGCGAATCGCGATCGTCGGCCGCTTCGACGCCGACAGCGTGCGCCAGCTCGACGCCTACGAGGTCGTCGCCTACGACGAGAGCATCCGCCCTGCGCTGCGAGCGGCGGTCGAGCGGCTCGCGCCCGCATCGATCGCGGTCAACTACTCCGAGAGCGACCCAGCGGCCGACGGCCTCACGCACGGGCTCTGGCTCATCCTGCGCGACACGCTCGCCGGGACACCGTACGCCGACCGGCTCGTGTCCTCGGAAGGCATCGTGAACGCCATCCGCGGCCGGAAGTCCACCGTCGAGATCGACCGCATCCGGCACGCCGTCCACGAGACAGAGGAGATCTTCGATCTCGTGACGCAGGCGCTGAAGCCAGGAATGAGCGAGCTCGAGATCGCGGCGATCATGCACGCGGAGGTCGCAGCCCGCGGGCTCGGATACGCGTGGGGTTCCGAGCACTGCCCCGCCGTGAACGCCGGGCCCGAGAAGGAGGTCGGACACAGCGCCCCCGGCAAGCTCCACGCCCGCCGCGGTGAGCTGCTCCATGCCGACTTCGGCGTCGTGCGAGACGACTACGCGAGCGACCTGCAGCGAGTCTGGTACCTCCTCGACGAGGGCGAGGCCGAGGCTCCTGCCGACGTGATGCGCGCCTGGAGCGCGCTCTGGGCGGCGTTGGACGCCGGTGCGGCGGCCCTCCGTCCTGGCGCGGTCGGCTGGGAGGTGGACTCCGCAGCGCGCTCGACGCTCGTCAACGCCGGCTTCGACGAGCCCATGTACGCCCTCGGCCACCAGCTCGGCCGCTCCGCCCACGACGGCGGCACGCTCCTCGGCCCTCGCTGGGACCGGTACGGCACGGCGCCTCTCGGCGTCGTCGAAGCGGGGAACGTGTACACGCTCGAGTTCGGGACGGCAGTTCCCGGGCGCGGCTACATCGGCCTCGAGGAGGACGTGCTCGTCACCGCCGACGGTGTCGAGTGGCTCTCGACCCCGCAGCGCGAGCTGTGGCTGGTGGCTGCGCAGATCGAGCACTGAACGGATGAGTGGATCCGGGGCGCCAACCTCCAAGCGCCGCATCGTCGCCGCGCTGGGCGGGAACGCCCTGCTTCGACGCGGAGAGCCGCTCGCTGCCGATCTCCAGCGTCACCACGCAGCGGAAGCGATGGAGGCGGTCGCCGAGATCGCGGCGACGGACGACGTCGTCCTCACACACGGCAACGGGCCGCAGGTCGGCCTCCTCGCGCTGCAGGCCTCCGCCTACACGGAGGTGCCCCCGTACCCGCTCGACATCCTCGGCGCGGAGTCGGAAGGAATGATCGGCTACGTCCTCGAGCAGGAGCTTCGCAACCGCCTCCCGGGACGTAGCGCCGTGACGATTCTCACCCAGGTCGTCGTCGACCGCGACGACCCGGCGTTCTCGCACCCGACGAAGCCCATCGGCCCCGTCTACACCGAGGAGCAGGCGCGTCGCGTTGAGCGCGAGCTCGGCTGGACGGTGGCCCGCGACGGAGAGCACTTCCGGCGCGTCGTCCCGTCGCCCGAGCCCCTCCGCATCGTCGAGCTCTCGGCGATCCGCATGCTCGTGGACGCCGGAGCGATCGTCGTCTGCGCGGGCGGGGGCGGCATCCCGGTCGTGGACGAGTCCGGCATGCTCCACGGAGTGGAGGCGGTCATCGACAAGGACCTCGCTGCGGAGCTTCTCGCGCGGAGCCTGGACGCGGACTTCCTGCTCATGCTGACCGACGTCGAGGCCGTGATGCGCGACTGGGAGTCCGACGACGCGACGCCGATCGGGCACACGACTCCGGCCGAGCTCCGATCGCTGGCGTTCGCCGGCGGCTCGATGGGGCCGAAGGTCGAGGCGGCGTGCCGTTTCGTCGAGGCGACGGGCGGCACGGCAGCGATCGGCTCGCTCGAGGACGCCGTTCGCATCGTCGCCGGCGATGCCGGCACGATCGTGTCAGCCGCCTGACGCTCGGGTCACGGGCTCCATCGGACAGCGACCTCGCAACGAGAAACCCGCCGTTTCCAGCGGGTTTCGGGGAAGCGGATGATCGGGCTCGAACCGACGACCTTCTGCATGGCAAGCAGACGCTCTACCAACTGAGCTACATCCGCGGGCGCTCGCCAGTATAGCCCGGCATTCGCGCGCTCCCCCGGGCGGCGATCCGCAACACTGCCTTCATGGGCCTCTCCCAGCAGCTCGCCTACGGGCGGTTCGGCTCCGCGGCGCTGCTCGTACTCTCGCTGGCGCTCGTGTTCGCGGTCGCGGCGCTCGGCGGGCTCGCGACCTCCTCGGGCCTGCGCGACTGGTACGACAACCTCGACCGGGCGGGTTCCACGGCGCCCGGTCGAGGCTGTCGTACCAGTCGCGCAGGCCCGAGGAGGTCGCGAGCCCGCCGAGCGCCGCGACCGCGAACACGAGCGCCAGCGAGAGTACGAGCAGCGCCGCGGAGCCGAA
>JAWOIV010000016.1:0-5005 GCA_046484465.1 Gaiellaceae bacterium | reverse complement strand
CCACGACAGGCGGTCGATGCGCATCGTGCGTCTAGGTCGCACTCTCTGCTCCATTGCGATCCAGCGCGGCACGGACGAGGAGCTCGTGCTCGAGCTCGGCCCGCACGCGCGCTGCGAGCTCGGTCGTCTGCTCGAGCCGCGGCGAGCCTGCCGACCACGCGAGGACCTTGGCGGCGCCCGAGAGCTCGTCGTCGCCCCACTCCTCCAGCTCCTCGGCGACGAGCTCGAGCGCCCTTCGCTGCTCGCCGGCGCCCTCGGCGCGCGCGGACCCCTCGAGGAGCGCGAGCGCCTGCTCCAGCGGGCTCAAGGACGGCTGCGGCTCGGGCTCCGGCTCCGGAGGAGCGGTCGGAGCCCTCCGGGGCCAGGCGACGTACACGAGGGCCGCACCCGCTGCAGCCAGGGCCGAGGCGATCCCGACCAGGACGCCGATCAGGAGTCGCGGCGAGACGAGGTACGAGACGGCGGGGAGCGAGGTGAGATCGGCGCGATACGACGTGGTCGCTCCCGTGTCGAGCCGCAGGGCGGCGAAACGCGAGTACACGACCAGCAGCGGCCAGCGAGCAGGCAGCTCGCCGCGCGGTTCGCCGTTCGCTGCATTCCGTCTGAACGCGACCCGTGCCGGCGTGAGGGTGATCGCGGAGGTCGTGCCACCGGGGAGGCAGGGGCCCGTGGTGCAGCGGAGCGTGTACACGGTTCGCAGATACGTCGTCTCCCCGACTCCCCGCCGCGTGCGCTCGGGGCGACCGACGACCTCCCAGGGAGAGAAGGCGGTCGACACCCTGACGCTGTCCTCGTCGACCCGGCTCGGGTCGAGCGCCACGTCGACGGTCGCCCGGACGGTGTCGCCGAAGAGCGGAAGTCGGGGCGCGAGCGACGTCGTGACGGCGATGCCGTCCCGTCCAGCCGCTGACGCGCCCCCGCCCCCGACGCCTCCCGGCGCGCGTGTGATCACGGCTGCGAGAGCCCCGGCGGCCACCAGGATCGCGAGCACCATGACGAGCACGATCGCGCCGCGCCTCATCGCCGGATCGCCCGCCTCGTGCGACGCAGGTCGGTCCAGGCGAGGAGCGAGCCGAGGAGGTCGATCGGCTCGCTGGAGGAGACGAGGATCGGCTCCAGGTCGAGCTCGAGGAAGTGGTCGAGGAGCGAGGCGAGCCGTTCCTCGTTGGCCGCCCTCCTGGCGGCGACCTCCTTGCGCGTGAGCCGCACGGGCGCGAACCGTCCCGTCGCGGGGTCGCGCAGCGGCACGACGATTCCGCCGACGTCCGGGAAGCTCTGCTCCCAGGTCGCGTCCTGGAGCACGACCGGGACGATGTCCCAGCGCTGCTCGAAGGCCGTGAGCCAGAGGCCTTCCGGCGGAGCCGGGATGAAGTCCGAGAGAACGAAGACGAAGGTGCCTGCCGTGACGGAGCGCCCGTGCTCGACCATGTGCGCGAAGGCGCGCTCGAGCCAGTCCGGCGGCGCGCGAAAGTCAGGCGCGGCGATGCGCTCGTTGTGCAGCTTCAGCAGCTTGCGCTCGATCTGCGGTGGACGCCAGTAGAGATCGCCGTCGCCCTGGTCGAGGTAGCCGACGAAGCCGCCCGCGGCGGCGGTGCTCGCGAGGACGAGCTCGAAGAGGTTCCGCATCGCCAGCGGCTTGTCGAGCCAGGGAAGCGGGTCTGCGAAGGAGGCCATGCCCGGTCGGCGGTCGCACACGACGACGACGCGCGGTGCCTCCTCGGCGAACCGCTCGCGCACCACGAACTCGTCGGCGCCGCGGGCCGTCGAGAGCCGCGCGGACGCGGCCCAGTCGATGGCGTCCATGTCGTCGCCCGGCAGGTACGGCCGCGACCCGGCGACATCCGTGCCGGTTCCGCGGCGCAGGCTGCGCATCGTCCCGTACGAGACGCCGATGACCCCGCGGCGAGGAACGAGCGGGAAGGTCAGGCGGGCCTGTGCCACGGCGACCCGCTACGCAGGCCGCGGGCCGTCGAAGAGCGGATCCTCCTCCGATCCGGGCCGCGGCGCGACCTCCAGGCAGGCCTGACGGAACTCCTCGATCGAGCCCTCCCAGCTCGTCGTCCGCGCGCGCGCGACGAAGGCCGGGGAGAAGACGACCCTGTGGGCGAGGATCGGCACGAAGAGCCGCTCGATGTCCTCCGGCACGACGAAGCTCCGCCCGTTGACGAGCGCCCACGCGCGGGCGGCTCGCTCGAGCGCGAGGCTACCGCGAACGGAGCTGCCGATCACCACGCCCTCGTGCGTGCGGGTGGCCCGCACGAGCTCGACCACCCACCGGTGGAGGACGCCGTCGACATAGACGTGCTGCGCCGCGGAGCGGAGAGCGAGGACGTCGTCGACCGTCACGACCGGCCCGAGGGCGTCGAGCGGATGGGAGAAGCGCTGCTCCGTGAGGATGCGCAGCTCGTCCTCGATGTCCGGGTAGCCGAGGGCCGTCCGCAGGAAGAAGCGGTCGAGCTGGGCCTCCGGGAGCGGGAACGTCCCCTCGTACTCGATGGGGTTCTCGGTGGCGAGGAGCTGGAAGGGCACCGGCAGCTCGCGCGTCACGCCGTCGACGGTGACCTGCTGCTCGGCCATCGCCTCGAGGAGCGCCGACTGCGTCTTCGGCGTCGCGCGGTTGATCTCGTCCACGAGCACGACGTTCGCAAAGACCGGACCTGGCCGGAACTCGAAGTCGCGCGCCCTCTGGTCGAAGACCGAGAGCCCCGTGACGTCGGTCGGCTGCAGGTCGGGCGTGCACTGGATGCGCGCGTGTGTTGCGCCTTCGATGCTCCCCGCGATCGCCCGCGCGAGCACGGTCTTGGCCGTTCCGGGAACGTCTTCCAGGAGCACGTGCCCGCCGCACATGAGCGCCGTGAGGACGAGCTTGACCTCGTCCCGCTTCCCGTAGACGACGGTCTCGATGTTGTCGACGAAGCGGTCGGCGACCTCGCCGGCGCGTGCGAAGCGTTCGGGGTCGTCACCGCGCGCGGGAGCCGCTTCCACTGCGGTGATGGTATCTCTGCTCGGGCTTGCCACGGTCGCTCACGACCTTCTACGCGGATGTGGGCAACTTGTTAGGCGTAGGGGCGAGGCTTGCTCGCCCGGGCGACGCGAGCGTCGCCCCTAGATGGTTGATCGGAAATTGGATCAGGGTGCCTTGCAGGCGTCACGCACCACGAGGCGGCGTCCTCGGTCACGCCCATATGCCTGCATATGGGCGCTCCTTGCGTCCTTGCCTCGCGGCACGTGCCGCGTGCCATCCACCGCGACCAATTTCCGATCAACCATCTACGTCAGCGCCTCGGCGCCGCCGACGACCTCGAGGATCTCCTGCGTGATCTCGGCCTGGCGTGCGCGGTTCATCCGCAGCGTCAGCGAGTCGATCAGGTCACCTGCGTTCTTGGAGGCGTTCCGCATCGCCGTCATTCGCGCTCCCTGCTCGGAGGCGGTGGACTCGAGCAAGGCGCGGTAGATCTGCGTCTCGACGTAGACCGGAAGAAGCCGTTCCATGATCTCCTCGGGCTCGGGCTCGAAGATGAAGTCCCCGCGAAGCGTGTCCGCCGCGCGCTCGTCCTCGTCCGTCTCGAGAATGTCGGGGGAGATCGGAAGCACGTCCTGCTCGGTCACGCGCTGGGTCAGGGCGGAGACGAACGTGTTGTAGACCAGGGTCACGCGATCGACCTCTCCCGACGTGAAGAGCTCGGAGATGCGGTGCGCGATCGCCTGCGCGTCCTCGTAGGCGGGACGGTCGGTGAACCCGAGGTACTCCCCGGCGAGCTCGCGGTGGCGGAAGACGAGCGTCGAGCGCCCCTTCTTGCCCACCGCGACCCAGCGCACGGCCTTCCCCTCGGCCTGGAGCATGCGCTCGAGGGCGAACGCCCGGCGGATGACCTGGGCGTTGAAGGCACCGGCGAGCCCACGGTCGCCCGTGAGCGGCACGATCGCGACCGTCTCGACCTGCTCGCGCTGCTCGAGGAGCGGGAGCCGGACGGAGGTCGACGCGCGCCCGACACCCGCGATCAGCTCGTTCATCGTCGCGGCGTACGGGCGCAGCGCGGTGATGCGCTGCTCCGCGCGGCGCAGCTTCGCGGCGGCGACGAGCTCCATCGCACGCGTGATCTTGCGCGTGTTGCGGACGGACTGGATCCGTCGCTTGAGGTCCTGGACGGTCGCCATCGGCTGCTACCGGGCGAGCCCCTTCTCCTCTTCGACGTTGAAGCCGCCGCCGAACCGCTCGAGCTCGGCCTTCAGCTTGCCCTCCGTGTCGTCGTCGAGGTCGCCCGAGTTGCGAATCGTGTCGAGGATGACGCCGTCGGTGCGCAGGTGCTCGCGGAGCTCTTCGAGGTAGCGCGGGACCTGGCCGACGGGGATCTCGTCGAGCCAGCCGTGGATCCCAGCGTAGATCGCTGCGACCTGCTCCTCGAACGGCCACGGCACGTACTGCGGCTGGTTGAGGATGGCCACCATCCGCTCGCCGCGCGCCAGGGCGCTCTGGGTCGCCTGGTCGAGCTCGGAGCCGAACTGGGCGAAGGCCTCGAGCTCGCGGTACTGGGCGAGGTCGAGACGGAGCCGGCCGGCAACCTTCTTCATCGACTTCGTCTGGGCATTCCCGCCGACCCGCGAGACCGACGTCCCCACGTTGATGGCCGGTCGCACGCCCGAGAAGAAGAGGTTCGACTCGAGGAAGATCTGGCCATCGGTGATCGAGATGACGTTGGTGGGGATGTACGCGGCGATGTCGCCTGCCTGTGTCTCGATGACCGGCAGGGCGGTGAGCGAGCCGCCGCCGAGGTCGTCGGACAGCTTGCAGGCGCGCTCGAGCAGCCGCGAGTGGAGGTAGAAGACGTCGCCCGGGAACGCCTCGCGACCGGGCGGGCGGCGCAGGAGCAGGGAGAGTTGCCGGTAGGCGTCCGCGTGCTTCGAGAGATCGTCGTAGACGAGGAGCGCGTGGCCGCCGTTGTAGAGGAAGTGCTCGCCCATCGCGCAGCCGGCGAACGGTGCCATCCACTTGATCGGCGCCGCC
>JAWOIV010000002.1:0-18376 GCA_046484465.1 Gaiellaceae bacterium | reverse complement strand
CCGCGCTCGCCGACGCGAAACCACCCTTACTCGAGCGCCTCAGGTCAAGGCACTACGATCCGCTCCGCAAACCGGCAGCGTTGCGACGACCGCTTGAACTCGGGCAGGGAGCCCCGATACGAGACGTATCGGGGCGACCGAGGACGCCGCAGCGTACGCGCGCAGCGCGTTCCGGCGGCTCAAGGCTGTTCTTAGGCTCTTCTTACCCGACTCTCATGCCCGCCTCACGGGTGGATGCTGGGATGGAGGCGTACTTCCTCCCTCCTACCCTCCACCGAAGGCCCGCCCGCGGGCCTTCGGCCCGTTCAGGCGACCGGTGACTCTGCGGCGAGGCCCGCGGAGGCCCTGAGCGCGTCGACCCGGTCCATCCGCTCCCAGGTGAAATCGCGGTCGTCCCGACCGAAGTGGCCGTAGGCGGCGGTCTGCGCGTAGATCGGCCGGAGGAGGTCGAGATCGCGGATGATCGCGCCGGGGCGGAGATCGAAGTGCTCGTGGACGAGCTCCTCGATCCGCGTGAGGGAGATCGTCTCGGTTCCGAAGCAGTCCACGTTCACGCTCATCGGGTGCGCCACGCCGATCGCGTACGCGACCTGGAGCTGGCAGCGGTCGGCGAGCCCGGCGGCCACGAGGTTCTTCGCCGCATGCCGGGCCGCGTACGCAGCGGAACGGTCGACCTTGGTCGGATCCTTGCCCGAGAACGCTCCCCCGCCGTGGGGCGCGGCTCCCCCGTACGTGTCGACGACGATCTTGCGCCCGGTCAGTCCGGTGTCCCCCATCGGGCCACCGATCACGAACTTCCCGGTCGGGTTCACGTACAGGAAGTCCCGATGACCGAGCTTGGCCGGATCGTAGAGATCACGGAAGTCGGCGTGGAGGATCGGCTCGACCACGTGCTCGAGGAGGTCGGGCTTGAGCAGCGTCTCCACGTCGAGGCCGTCACGATGCTGCGTGGAGATGAGGACGCGCTCGATCTCGACCGGGCGCTGGATCCCGCGCTCGTCGATCTCGTAGCGGACGGTGACCTGCGACTTCCCGTCGGGGCGCAGGTACGGGAGCACGTTCGCCTTGCGCACCTCGGCGAGCCGCTTCGTCAGCTTGTGCGCGAGCATGATCGGGAGCGGCATGAGCTCCTCGGTCTCGCGCGTCGCGTAGCCGAACATCATCCCCTGGTCGCCCGCGCCGAGCAGGTCGAGCGGATCGGTGTCGCCGTGCTGTGCCTCGTACGACTGCTCCACACCCTGAGCGATGTCGGACGACTGCTCGTCGATCGCGACGACGACGCCGCACGTCTCGAAGTCGAACCCGTACTTGGCGCGCGTGTACCCGATCTCTGCGATGCGGTCGCGGACGACCGCGCGGATGTCGACGTACGTCTTCGTCGTGATCTCGCCGGCGACGATGACGAGGCCCGTGGTCACGAGCGTCTCGCACGCGACGCGTCCGTTCGGGTCCTCCGCGAGGACGGCGTCGAGGACGGAATCGGAGATCTGGTCGGCGACCTTGTCCGGGTGCCCCTCGGTGACCGACTCGGAGGTGAACGAGAACGTGCGCGCAGACATGGGACGGAAGGGTACCTTCCGCGCGCGCCGATCCTTTACTCGGTCGTCGGGGCGCGGCGCATGAGCTGCCCGACGAGATCCGTCAACGACGTGCCCTCGAGAACGGCGCACACGCCCTCCGTGATGGGCATCTCGATCTCGAGCCTGTGAGACAGGTCGCGCAGGACGGGAGCGGTGGTGAGGCCCTCGACGACCATGCCGATCTCCCGCCTCGCCTCCTCGGGCGTCGCACCCTGGGCGATCAGCTCGCCCGCGCGCCGGTTGCGCCCCGACGGCGACCAGCAGGTGACGATCAGGTCACCCATCCCCGCGAGGCCTGCGAACGTCTCGGGGCGCGCGCCGGCAACCTCCGCGAGGCGGCGCATCTCCGCGAGCCCGCGCGCGACGAGGCCTGCCTTGGCGTTGTCGCCCAATCGAAGACCGTCCGCACCGCCGGCGGCGAGCGCGATGACGTTCTTGGCCGCCGCGCACAGCTCGACGCCCGCGATGTCGTCGCTCACGTACACGCGGAAGATCGTCGAGTTCACCGCCACCTGCAGTCGCACCGCAAGCTCGAGGTCGTCGCTCGCCACGACGGAGGCCGCGGGGAGGCCCCGAACGATCTCCTCCGCGACGTTGGGCCCGGACAGCACGGCGACGGGACGGTCTCGGACCAGCGTCGAGAGCCGCTCCCCCGTCGCCGGATCGAGGCCTTTCGTGAGGCCGAGGATCGGCGCCGAGCCCGGGAGCGCCGACACGACCTCGCCGAAGACGCGGCTCGGCACCGCGACGACCACGAGCTCCGCCTGCTCGAACGGCGCCTCGTCGATCAGCGACGCGGCGACGTCGCGCAGGTCGGCCGCCTCTGCGTAGCGCAGATTCCGGCCGGTCTCACGGATTGCAGCAACCTGATCGGGATCCCGCGCAGCGAGCGTCACCTCGTGCCCGTTGTCCCGGAGCAGGCACGCGAACGCCGAGCCCCACGATCCCGCCCCGACGACGACGGCTCTCACTGGGACGTGACGAAGTCGATGGACACCGGCACGCCCTCGAGCGTAAAGCGTCGGCGCAGCTCGTTCTCCATCCAGTACCCGTAATCACGCGTCACGAGGCTGCGGTCGTTGACGAACAGACGGAAGCGCGGCGGCCGCGAGCTGACCTGCGTTCCGTAGAGGAGGTTGAGGCGACGACCGCGCCTTCCGGGAGGCTGGCGCGCCTCGCGAAGCTCCTGGAGCGCACGGTTGAGCTCCGCCGTCGGAACGCGGCTCGTGTACCGACGGAAGACATCCTGCACGAGGTCGAGCAGCCGCTCGAGCCCGCGTCCCGTGGCCGCGGACACGGCGATCACGGGCGGTCGCTGGCGAATGCGGCGCTGCAACTCCGGCCTGACGTCCTCGAGGCGAATCTCGGTGACGTCCCACTTGGAGAGGACGACGATCGTGGCGCACCCGGCCTTCCTGGCCACGTCGGCGACCGTGAGGTCCTGGTCGACCACGCCCTCGGTCGCGTCAACGAGGACGAGCGCGACGTCGGCGCGCTCGGCGGCCTCGAGCGTGCGCAGCTCGGAGTAGTACTCGATTCCCTGGCGCTGTTTGCGCTTGCGGCGCATGCCGGCCGTGTCGACGAGCACGAAGGTCGAGTCGCCCCGCTCGAGGATCGTGTCGATGGAGTCCCGCGTCGTGCCCGGGACCTCCGAGACGATCACGCGCTCGCGCCCGATGAGCGCGTTCAGGAGCGACGACTTGCCGACGTTCGGGCGTCCGAGGATCGCGACCTTCATGGCCTCATCCCCGACGGGTCGCTCGCTGGTGCCGGGCAGGTGGGAGACCACGAGGTCGAGGAGATCACCCGTGCCGTGGCCGTGCATGGCCGAGATCGGGAACGGATCCCCGAGCCCGAGCTTGTGGAACTCGAACGCGTCGGCGTCCCGGCGTGGGTCGTCGAGCTTGTTCGCGACGACGATGACGGGGCGGCGGGACCGCCGGAGGATCTCGGCGAGCTCCGCGTCGCCAGGTGTGATGCCGATGGTCGCATCGACGACGAGCAGGACGAGGTCGGCCTCCTCGACGGCCTGGCGCGCCTGCTCCGCGATCTTCTGACCGAACGGCCCGGTGTCCGTCCGATCCACTCCCCCGGTGTCGATGACCCGGAAGGTCGTCCCCGTCCACTCGCAGAGGAGCTCCTTGCGGTCGCGCGTGACCCCCGGCGTCTCGTGGACGACCGCTGCGCGAGACGCCGTCAGCCTGTTGACGAGAGTGGACTTGCCGACGTTCGGGAAGCCGACGATCGCGACCGTTCCCGCGATCTCAGGGAGCGCGTCGAACAGGCCCGGCTCGAGCTCGTCATCGGTCGGCGTGCGCGGCTCGCTCATCGCGGCGGCGTCGCGTCGCGTGGCCGGTCGAGCTGGTGGATCTCGACCAGCCAGCTCCGGAGAGAGTGGATCCTGCGCTCGATCTCCCGGGACGCCTCCTTGTACCCCTTGCCGCCGCGGGGGAGGCCCTCGAACGTCAGCGGCTCGCCCCAGGCGAGGGAGACGGGGGCGAAGTTCCCGGGCTTCCACGTCTGGCTCCCGTGGATCGCGACCGGGACGACCGGCACGTCCTCGTTGATGGCCACCATGGCCGCACCCGGCTGCACGACCCCAGGGACGCCGCTCCGCTGCCTCGTCCCCTCCGCGAACATGCCGAGCGCGTGGCCGTCGGCGACGATCCGGCGCATGGTGCGGACGGCGTCGCGGTCGGACTCGCCGCGGCGGACAGCGAAGGCTCCGAAGCTTCGCATCAGCTGCCCGAGCCCGGGAACGCGGTAGGCCTCGACCTTCGCCATGAAGTACAGCGTCCGTGGGCTCGCGGCGCCGAGCGCGGGCGGGTCGATCCAGCTGAAGTGGTTCGCCGCGACGACGAGCCCACCCGTCAGCGGCACCCGCTCGGCGCCGTAGACGCGGAGCGGGGCGAACACCTTGACCGCGCTGCCGATCGTCGCCCGCCCCACCGCCCAGACGGCGTCGGTCCGGTTCACGAGCACCGACCCTCGACGAGCGCCGCGATGTGCTCGACGACCTCGCTGACGGTCATCTCCGTCGTGTCGACGAGAACGGCGTCGTCGGCAGCGCGCGTGTTCACGGCATCGCGCTCGTCGCGCACCCGGAGATCGGCGGCGAGCTCGTCGGCGTGCTCGCCCGGGCGATCGGCCGTCCGCCTGCGCGCACGCTCGGACTCGTCCGCGACGAGGAAGACCTTGACCTCCGCGTGCGGCGCGACCACGGTGCCGATGTCGCGCCCCTCGATCACGGCGTCCTCCTGGTCTCCGAGCGCGCGCTGGCGCTCGCGCATGAGCTCGCGCACCTCGGGGTGACGGGCGACGACCGGGACGAGCCGGTCGATCTCGGCCTCCCTGATGGCCGCCGTGACGTCCGCACCGCCGATCTCGACCGAGCCGTCCGCGCCGAACGACACCGGACTCTCCCGTGCGAGCGCGGCAAGAGCCCGTCCGTTGCCCGGATCGACGCCTCGATCGCGCGCGAGCCAGGTGAGAGCGCGGTACATCGCCCCCGTGTCCAGGTACCGGAACCCGAGGCGCTGCGCGAGCGCCGCCGCAACCGTGCTCTTTCCCGAGCCCGCCGGCCCGTCGATCGCCACGATCATGGGCCGATTTGTACCGGTCGCTCGGCCAGCTGGTCGAGGACCGAGAAGAACCCCGGGAAGCTCGCCTCCACGGCCTCGGCGCCGGCGAGCTCGACGCCTTCGCGGGAGGAGATGCCCGCGACGGCCCCGAGCATCACGAGGCGGTGGTCGCCACGTGCGTCGAACAGCCCGCCGCGCAAGCGCGCAGGGACCCCCCGGATCCGGAAGCCGTCGGGCGTCGCGCGGATGTGTGCGCCGATCCGCCGCAGCTCCTCGGCGACGACGTCGATCCGGTCCGACTCCTTGACCCTGAGCTCGGCGGCGCCGCGGACGACGCTGTCGCCATGGGCATGGCAGGCCGCGAGGGCGAACAGCGGGAGCTCGTCGACGAGCGATGGCACCTCATCGGGCGAGATCGTGGTGCCGACGAGCTCCGACGAGCGCAGCTCGACATCACCCGCAGGCTCGCCGCCGATCGACCGGCGGTTGTAGACGGAGACCCGCGCACCCATGCGCTCGAGGACGTCGAGGAGCCCCGTCCGCCGGGGGTTCAGCCCCAGGCCGTGGACGGTGACGCTCGAGCCCGGGACGGTGGCCGCCGCGACGAGGAGCGGAGCGGCGGAGGAGAAGTCGCCGGGGACGTCCACGTCCGTCGGCGCGAGCGGCCCACCCGCCTCGACCGTCACGCTGTGCGCACGCCGTCGGATGCGCGCGCCCGCACGCTCGAGCATGCGCTCGGTGTGATCGCGCGTGGCGAGCGGCTCGACCACCGTCGTCTCGCCTTCGGCGAAGAGCGCCGCCAGGAGGACGGCGGACTTCACCTGCGCGGAGGCGACGGGGAGCTCGTACGTGACCGCGGCGAGCGCCGCCCCGTCGCCCTCGATCACGATCGGCGCGTGCCCCTCCGTCGTCTCGATGCGCGCGCCCATGCGCCGCAGCGGCTCGGCCACGCGCTCCATCGGTCGACCGGCGAGCGAAGGGTCGCCGACGAGCTCGAAGTGTCCCCGCTGACCGGCGAGGACCCCGCAGAGGAGGCGCATGAGTGTCCCCGCGTTCGCACAGTCGAGTGGCTCCGTTGCAGGCGAGAGCCCGCGAAGCCCCACCCCGTGCACCGTCAACGTGTCCACGTCGTGCTCGTCTACCTCGACGCCGAGGGCGCGAACCGCGCCGATCGTCGCCTCGGTGTCGGCCGAGCGCCCGAAGCCTTCGATCCGGACGTCACCCTCGGAGATCGCCCCGATCAGGACGGCGCGGTGCGAGATCGACTTGTCACCGGGGACCGCGACGTGCCCGACGAGCGCGGGCACCGGCTCGACACGCATCAGCCGATCGTCTTGCCCATCAACGCGACGAGCGTGCGGATCTCGTCCGCGACGCGCCCGAACTCGCCGAGCCGGATCTGCTGCGGGCCGTCGCAGAGCGCATCCTCGGGCTGCGGGTGCACCTCGATCATCACGCCGTCCGCCCCGACGGCGACCGCGGCTCGCGCGAGTGGGAGGACGAGGTCGCTCCTGCCCGCCGCGTGCGACGGATCCACGATCACGGGGAGGTGCGTCTCGCGCTTCAGCACCGGGACCGCCGACAGGTCGAGCGTGAAACGGGTGGATCGCTCGAACGTCTTGATCCCCCGCTCGCAGAGGATGACCTGCTCGTTCCCCTCCTTCGCGACGTACTCGGCCGCCATGAGGAGCTCCTCGACCGTCGCGGAGGGCCCGCGCTTGAGGAGAACCGGCTTCGAGACGCGACCGACCTCGGCGAGGAGGTTGAAGTTGTGCATGTTCCGGGCGCCGATCTGGATGATGTCCGCGACGTCGGCAACCGCCTCGACGTCACGGGGGTCGAGCAGCTCGGTCACGATCGGAAGCCCGGTCTCGGCGCGTGCCTCGGCGAGGATCTCGAGTCCCTTGAGCCCCAGCCCCTGGAAGGCGTAGGGCGACGAGCGCGGCTTGAAGGCGCCGCCCCGCAGCACGCTCGCCCCGGCCTCGGCGACCGCGCGCGCCGTCTCGAGCGTCTGCTCGCGCGTCTCGACGGAGCACGGCCCCGCGACGAGGCCGAAGAAGCCGTCGCCGATCCGTCTCCCTCGCACCTCGATGACCGTCGAGTCGGGCGTGAGCGCCCGCGCGACCAACCGGTACGCGAGCAGCTCCTGCGAGGCGGGGACATCCATTCCGACGTGAGTCTAGAGGCCGACGCCGTCGTTCCGGTCCAGGGAGAATCCCCGCCGTGAAGATCTTCTCCGGGATCCAGCCGACGGGCGCGGCACACATCGGGAACTACAGCGGAGGGTTCCGCCAGTACGCGGCGACCCAGGAGCGCGGCGACGCGTACTTCTGCATCGTCGACCTGCACGCGATCACCGTCGAGCACGACCCCGGCGAGCTCTACGACGGCACCCTCGACATCGCCGCGATGCTCTTCGCCACCGGCCTCGACCCGGAGCGCTCGACGGTCTTCGTCCAGAGCCATGTGACCGCCCACGCCGAAGCCGCCTGGCTGCTCGGCTCGGCGACGAGCTTCGGCGAGCTTCGCCGGATGACGCAGTTCAAGGAGAAGTCGGAGCAGCAGGAGTTCGTCTCCGCAGCGCTCTTCGCCTACCCGGCGCTGATGGCGGGCGACATCCTCCTGTACCAGACCGACATCGTCCCGATCGGCGACGACCAGCGCCAGCACCTCGAGCTGACGCGCGACATCGCGCAGCGCTTCAACACCCGCTTCGGCGAGACGTTCACGATCCCCGAGGGCGTGTACCCAGAGGCGGGCGCCCGGGTGATGGACCTTCAGGAGCCGACCAAGAAGATGTCCAAGTCGTTCGGCACCGAGCAGGGCAAGGTGCTGATGCTCGACGACCCCGACACGGTTGTCCGCAAGATCAAGCGCGCAGTCGCCGACTCCGGCCGCGAGATCCGGCATGACCCCGAGTCGAAGCCCGGGATCTCGAACCTCATCGAGCTCGCGACGGTCGCGACCGGTCAGACGATCGAGCAGGTCGAAGCCGAGTACGACAGACAGGGCTACGGCGCCTTCAAGGACGCCGTCGGGAGCGCGCTCGTGGAGCTCCTCTCCCCCATCCAGGCGCGCTACCGGGAGCTCCGCTCGGATCCGCCCGAGCTCGCCCGCATGCTCGCGCTCGGAGCGGAGAAAGCGGCAGCTGCGTCGGCCCCGACGCTCGAGGTGATGTACGAGCGCATGGGATTCACGAGGCCCTCGTGAGGCGGACCCTCCTCGCGAGCGCCATCGTCTTCGCGTTCGTCCTCGCGGGCGGCGTCCTCAACTTCGCGGGCGCGTCACCCGTTGCGACGTTCTTGATCACGGGCATCGCCCTCGGCGGCGTCGCCTGGACGATCGGGATCGCGACGGAGTCCGTCGGCGCGCGCTACGGCCCCGCGGTCACCGGCGCGCTTCAGTCCACGCTCGGGAACCTGCCCGAGCTCTTCATCGTCCTCTTCGCGCTGGCAGCAGGCGAGCTCGTCGTCGCGCAGTACTCGATCCTCGGCTCGATCTTCGCGAATGCCCTCCTCGTGCTCGGCCTCGCGATCTCCGTCGGCTCCCTGCGCGCCCCGGGGGGCGTCATGACCTTCTCGCACCGACTCCCGATGGATACAGCGACGCTCCTCATCCTGGCGGTGTTCATCATCGCCCTCCTCGGCGTGTCCGACCAGGCGGGCGATGCGGCGAGCGACAACGTCATGACCATCTCGGTCATCGGCGCGATCCTCCTGCTCGGCGTGTACGGGATCTGGATCTGGGGCTACCTCCGCTCGGAGACGCGCGCGGAGCCCGCGCTGGAGGAGCCCGCGCACGACGTGCTGCCGTTCCGGTTCTCGGTCGGGCTCCTGGCAGCCTCGGGGGTCGCGGCGGCGTTCGTCTCCGAGTGGTTCGTCCACGCCCTCGATCCGGCCGTGGAGGAGCTCGGGATCTCGAAGGCCTTCACGGGCCTCGTCATCGTCGCGATCGCGGGGAACGCGGTCGAGAACATCGTCGCCGTTCAGCTCGCCGCGAAGCGCAAGTACGACCTCGCGGTCTCGGTCGTCAAGAACTCCGTGGTGCAGATCGCGTGCTTCCTCTGGCCGATTCTCGTGCTCACGTCGCTCCTCTTCACGGAGCAGCTGACGTTCGTCGTCCCGCCCCTCTTCGTCGGCGCGCTCCTGCTGATGGCGCTCGCGCTCTGGCAGATCACGGGCGACGGCGAGGCGACGCCCTTCGAAGGCGCGTCGCTCGTCGCGCTCTACATCATTCTCGCGACGATCGTCTGGTATCAGTAGCGATCAGGCCAGGCCGACGAGCTCGCGCAGGCGGCGAACCTCCGTGCGGGTGAGCAGACGGCTCTCGCCGCGGCGGAGGCGATCGACGTCGAGGCCCGCGTAGCGGCTTCGGTGCAGGCGGCGCACCGGGTGCCCCACCACCTCGCACATCCGCTTCACCTGGTGCGTTCGGCCCTCGTGGAGCGTCAGCTCGAGCAGGCTCGACTCCGCTCCCTCCCGCAGGACGCGCGCTCCGGCGGGCGCGGTGACCCCGTCGTCGAGCACCACACCGGCACGGAGCGCGGCCACCACCTTCGGCGTTGGAGCTCCTTCGACCCTCGCGACATAGACCTTGGGCACCTCGTACCGCGGATGCGCAAGACGATGCGCGAGCTGCCCGTCGTTGGTCAGGAGGAGCGCGCCGGTCGTATCGATGTCGAGCCGCCCGACGGGCACGATCCGCGGCTCGGACGGGACGAGCTCGACGACTGTCGGCCTTCCCTGGGGATCGCGCGCAGTGGTGACCACGCCCGCAGGCTTGTGCAGCAGGACGTGCGCCAGCGCCTCGAGCTCGACGCGGCGGCCGTCCACCTCGACGACGTCCGGCGCACCGACCGCGGAGTTGAGTTGGGCGGGCTCGCCGTTCACGCGAACGCGCCCGGCCAGGATGAGGTCGTCCGCCCCCCGACGCGACGCGACGCCGGCCCGGGCGAGGAAGGCATTGAGGCGCATCCGGACATTCTCGCCCCGGTACTGTCTCGCCGTGGATGCGGATCGGATCGAAGAGCTGGAGACCAGGCTCGGGGAGCTCGCGGTCGCCGCCGCGAACGTCCAGCGCGGCCAGCTCGTCGCCGTGACGAGCTACATCGGCAAGGAGCCCCTGACGCGCAAGATCGCACGGGCGTCCTACGAGCGCGGCGCGAAGTTCGTCGACGTCCTGTACTTCGACCAGTGGCTGAAGCGGGAGCGCATCGAGCTCGCGGACGAGGACACGCTCGACTACGTCCCGCCGTGGATGTCGCAACGGCTCTACCAGCTCTCGGAGGAGCGGGGCGCTCGGATCAGCCTCTCCGGCCCCCAGGCACCCGATGCGCTCCGAGACCTCGACCCTGCGCGCGCAGGGCGGGATCGTCTTCCCTACCTCGCAGAGACGGGCGAGGTCGTCAACCGACGCACCACGAACTGGACGATCGTGCCGGCGCCGACACCCGAGTGGGCGGAGATCGTCTACCCCGGGCTCGACCCCCGGGAAGCGTTCGAGAAGCTCTGGAGCGCAGTCGCCCACATCTGCCGCCTGGACGCCGACGACCCGGCGGCTGCCTGGGCCGAGCGAACGTCCGAGCTGAAGGCGATCGCCGGGCGTGTCTCGGAGCAGCGGTTCGATGCCGTCAGGCTCAGGGGGCCTGGAACCGACCTCACGATCGGGCTCCTCCCGACGTCGGAGTGGCAGGCCGGAAGTGACGAGACGGTCGGCGGCATCCGCCACGAGCCGAACATCCCGACCGAGGAGATCTTCACCACGCCGGACCCACAGCGGGTGGACGGCCACGTGACCGCCACCATGCCCCTCCAGCTCTTCGGCTCGGTCGTCACCGGGATCAGGGTGGAGTTCTCCGGCGGGAGGGCCGTCGCGATCGACGCCGACGAGGGCGCCGACGCGCTGCGATCTGCGGCAGCGGTCGACGAGGGAGCGTCACGCCTCGGAGAGATCGCACTCGTGGATCGGCACGGGCGGATCGGGCCGCTCGAGACGACGTTCCGCGACACGCTCATCGACGAGAACGCCGCCACGCACATCGCGCTCGGCAGCGGCTACGAGCGTGCGGTCGCGGATCCCGCCGACCGGACGCGGACGAACATCAGCCTCGTGCACGTGGACTTCATGGTCGGAAGCCCTGAGGTCGACGTCGACGGCATCACGCGGGACGGCGACGTCGTGCCGCTCCTTCGCCAGGGCGACTGGCAGGTCTGAGTTACTCGCGCAGATCGGGATCCGCCTGAAGCGGATCCCGATCGCACGAAGATCCCTGAAGCCCAGTCGCGGCGGTCGTCCATCCCCCGAATGCGAGTCGCCCGCCTTACGAGGCTCGGGCGGTGGCGACCTCGAGGAGGCGCTCTCGCAGCCGCCCGGTGTCCTCGGCGAGGTCGTCGAGCCGCGGCAGCGCTGCCAGGCTCTCGAGCCCGAAGATCCGCTCGAAGAGAGGCGTCGTCCTGTACCGAACCGCTCCGCCGACACCGCTCTCGCGCCCGGCCTCCGCGATGAGCCCACGCTCGACCAGGCTCGCGACCGCCGAGTCGGCGGCGACGCCTCGAATCCGTGCGATCTCCGGGCGCGAGCACGGACCGAGATACGCGACGATCGCAAGTGTCTCCATCGCGGCCTGCGACACGCCGCGCTCGACAGGGCGCTCGAACAGCCGTGCGCACGCGTCCGCTGCCTCGCGGCTTGCGCGAAACGCGAAACCTCCGGCGACCTGTTCGAGGACGATGCCGCTTCGCCCCTCGCCGTAGCGCTCTCGGAGAAGGCCGATCGCCGTCTCGACGCGCTCGGGATCGTCCTGCGTCGCATCGGCGAGCTCGGCGACGGAGAGCGGAGCAGCGGCGACGACCAGCAGCGCCTCGATCGTTCGAGCGAGGAGGTCGACCGGATTGGCGGCGATCAGGCGGAGCGGGCTGTCCACTGGGAGATCCTTTCGTCGTCGACTGCATCAACACCTTCCTCGTGCGCCTCCGAGAGGAACGACACGCGGGAGACCCGGATCGGGGCGAAGGGAGCGGGTTGGCTGAGGGCGACCTCGCCCGCCTTGCGAAGCTCGAGGAGCGCGAGAAAGGCAACTGCCTGCTCGACGCGCGAGAGGCCCTCGACCTCGGAGTCGAAGTCGAACCGGCGACGTCTCGAGAGCACCGCCCGGAAGCGCTCGAGGAACTGCGAGACGGGCGGGAAGCGCAGCGCCATATGGCCGAGCGAGACGCTCGGCGGCATCGCGGCCAGCGCGCGGATCGCGTCGGCCAGCGCGTCCGGCGGTTGCGGCGCGAGGCGCCGTTCTCCCCGCGGCGCGAGCGGGGCCGGTGCGATGCGGAACCAGCGGTCTCGCTCCGAGGCGAGCCGCTCGGCAAGCCAGGCGGCCGCCTCCTTCATGCGCCGGTACTCCGCAAGCCTCCGTGCAAGCTCCTCCGCCGCCTCCTCCGGCTCGAGCCCCTCGAGCTCCGCGGCCTCGTCGGGGAAGAGCAGGCGCGCCTTGAGCTCGAGGAGCGCCGCGACGAGGACGAGGAACTCCCCGCACGCGTCCAGGTCGATCTCGCCGCGCTCTGCCAGGTGCTCGACGAAGGAGAGAACGATCGCCGCGACGTCCACCTCCCGCGGCTCGAGCTCGTCCTTGAGGAGCAGCGTCAGGAGGAGGTCGAAGGGGCCTTCGAAGGAATCGAGGTCGAGCTCGAGGTCGCGCACGGTCGTCGCGGGCACGCGCGGAGGCTAGCCACGAGGCCGGACGCGTCGGCCCGGCTCGAACGTCAGCGCTGCTTCGGGACGGCCATCGCCTCGACCTTGGGCGGTGGGCCACCGCCCCGCTTCCACGTCTTCTGCCACCAGACGAAGAACGCAGCCGAGAGGAGAATCGCGAGGCCCGCGACGTAGACGTTCAGACGCACGCCGGCCAGTTCGTGCGAGGGGTCGACGCGGAACGTCTCGATCCAGAGCCGGCCGACGCTGTAGACGAGCACGTAGAGCGCGAAGAGGTTCCCCGGCCTGATCCGACCCCGGAAGACGCGCTCGATGAGAAGGAGTAGTCCCGCGGCCGCGAAGCACCAGAGCGCCTCGTACAGGAAGGTCGGGTGGAAGGTCTCGGCGTCGGGGTACTCGAACGGCCTGTTCTCCGGGGCGATCTCGAGCCCCCACGGGAGGTCGGTCGGCCCGCCGAAGAGCTCCTGGTTCCACCAGTTGCCGAAGCGCCCGATTCCCTGGGCGACGAGGAGGCCGGGCGCCACGCAGTCCGCGAGCCGCGCCACGCTCACGCCCGAGCGATGCGCGACGATCGCGCCGACGATCGCGCCGAGACCGATCCCGCCCCAGACGCCGAGGCCGCCCTTCCAGATCGCGAAGGCTCCCCACCACTCGTCCGGGAGCTCGTCCCAGCTCGTGACCACGTGGTAGAGGCGGGCGCCGATGATGCCGAACGCCACGCCCCACACGGCGACGCGGAAGATGAGATCCCAGTCGCCGCCCCGCCGTGTCCAGCGGATCCCCGTGATCGCGACCGCGGCCGCGATCGCCACGAGCAGCGTCAGCCCGTAGAAGTGGATCGAGATGGGGCCGATCTCGATGGTGCTCGAGCTCGGCGAGGGGATCGATGCGAGAAGGATCGGGATCATCGCTGCGACATTCTGCACACGCTTCCCGGAGGGCGGCGCCCGAACGATGCCGGAGGTCGGGTTGGGTGCCGCTCCCGAAGGAGCGGCACCCGGGACGCCGGGGGGAGGAATCCGACGCTAAAGGAGGATCTGGAGTGCGAGCTCGACGGTGCAGCCGCGCTCGAGGAGCTCCACGGCGTCGTGGAGGTCGACGTCGTGGCTGGCGGCGAGCACGACCGCCGCCTCGGGGTGGTAGCCGGCCCGCTCGAGGGCCTCGTGGCGCCACTGCTCGATCCGGTCGATCTCGGAGACGAACATGGTTTCGACTTCTGCCGCAGACATCTTGACCTCGTTTCGCCGGGTGGCTCGGTTCATCTGCCTATTCGTCGTGTGAGACGTCCTGGATCTCCCCTTTCTGGGGGGATTCCGTTGAGAGTCCGTAAACATCCCGTGAACAGCCTTCGCCGGCCTTGTGCCGAGCGCGTTCGGACGACGCCCCCTGCGCTCATCGCTTCTCGTGGCGGCTTTCTCGCTCAGAATGGTGGAATGGCCGCGGAGATCACCCCGGGAGCTCCCTCTGCAGAGCTCGTCTCGTTCGTCCCTCGCCTGACGCTCGAATGGCTCCGAGACGATCCCGACGCCTTGTGGCGCGAGGTCGACGGAACGGTCGCGTTCGTGGACATCTCGGGCTTCACGGCGATGTCCGAACGTCTCTCCAGCCTGGGTCGCGCGGGTGCCGAGGAGGTCACGGAGGTCATGAACGCGACTTTCGCGGCGCTCCTGGCAGTGGCGTACGCGCAGGGCGGCGGCCTCCTCAAGTTCGGCGGAGACGCGCTCCTCCTTCTCTACGAGGGCGAGGATCACGCACGCCGGGCGGCTCGCGCCTCGTTCGAGATGCGACGCACGCTCCGGGCGATCGGCCGACCACGCACGTCCGCGGGCTCGGTTCAGCTGAAGATGCACGTCGGTCTCCACTCGGGCCGCTTCCACTTCCTCCTCGTCGGCGGCTCGCACCGAGAGCTCCTCATCGCCGGCCCGGACGCCAGCCGCACGGTCGAGATGGAAGCGGCGTCGGAGGCGGGTGAGATCCTCGTGAGCCCGGAGGCAGCCGCGCTCCTGGACGAGGACGTGCTGGGCGAGGAGAAGGAGTCCGGGCGGCTCCTGCGAGCGGCCCCCGCCGCGCGCGGATCGGTAGAGCCGCTCCCGAGCATCGAGGGGATCCCGCTCGAGATCGCCGTTCCTGCTCCGCTTCGCGCGCAGCTGCTCGAGGTCGGGCCGCTCGAAGGCGAGCACCGGCACGCGTCGATCGCGTTCCTCCGGTTCTCGGGCACCGACGAGCTGATCGCGACGGAGGGCCCGGAGGCGGCCGCAGACGCGCTCGACGCCCTCGTCCGCACCGTGCAGAAGGCCGCGGACGAGCACAAGGTCACGTTCCTGGAGAGCGACATCGACCGCGACGGCGGGAGGATCATCCTCGTCTCGGGCGCACCTCAGACGTTCGGGGACGACGAGGAGCGGATGCTCCGCACGGTGCGGGCCGTGGTCGACGCCGGAGTCCCGCTCCCGGTGCACATCGGCGTCAGCGAGGGGCGCGTCTTCGCCGGCCAGGTCGGCGCGAGCTTCCGCAGGACGTACACGGTGCTCGGCGACACGGCCGCGCTCGCAGCGCGCCTCATGGCACGTGCAGGCGAGGACGAGATCTGGGTCTCCGCAGGAGCCTTCTCGCGCGGGGGCGCACGCTTCGAGGCGACCGAGCTCGAGCCGTTCCACGTCAAGGGGAAGAGCGAGCCCGTGCAGGCAGTCGTGCTCGGCGATCTCGCTGCCGAGGGAGCGCGGCCCGAGGACGGCAGCTCCGAGAAGAAGCTGCCGTTCGTCGACCGCGAGCGCGAACGCGCCGTCCTCGCGGCATCGGTGGCGCCGGTGCGCATGGGCTTCGGGACGTTCGTCGAGCTCGTGGGCGAGCCGGGGATCGGCAAGTCGCGTCTCGCCGAGGAGCTGCGCGACAACTGCGCCGACATGAGGCAGATCTCCCTCCGCTGCGAGCAGTACGAGACCTCGACTCCGTACTTCCCCTTCCGCCCCTTCCTCCGGTCGCTCCTCGACGTCGAGCTCAACGGCGGGGGCCTGCACAACCGCACGGCGCTCTCCGAGCGCCTGGTGGCCGTCGACGAGGAGCTCGTTCCCTGGGCGCCGCTCCTCGCCGCGCCGCTCGACGTGGAGGTCGAGAGCACACCCGAGGTCGAGGACCTCGACCCCGCGTTCTGGCGCGCCCGCCTGCACGGGGTCGAGGACCTCGACCCCGCGTTCTGGCGCGCCCGCCTGCACGGGGTGATGAGCAAGCTCCTCGGGCACCTGCTCGACTCCCCCACGCTGCTCGTGTTCGACGACGTCCACTGGATGGACGACGCGTCATCCGAGCTGCTCCGACACCTCGGCTCACAGCTCTCCTCTCGCCCGTGGCTCACCTGCACGACGCGGCGACCGATCGAGGGCGGGTTCGCGGCCGCAGAGGGCACGCCCCCGTTGCCGGCCCTCACGCTGCGGCTCGAGCCGCTTCCGGAGGCGGACGCGAAGACGCTCGCTCTCGCCGCCGCCGGGGGGCGCAAGCTCACGGACGACGAGCTGGCAGCTCTCATGGAGCGCGGTGCCGGCAACCCCCTGTTCCTCCAGGAGCTCGCGAGCGTGGGAGACACGGCGGACGAGGCCGACGAGCTGCCGGAGAGCGTCGAGGCTCTCGTGGCAACCCGCATCGATCAGCTCGCGCCGGGCGATCGCGCCCTGCTCCGCTGGGCCTCCGTCCTCGGCGCGTCGTTCTCGGGGGCGCTGATCAACGAGGTGCTCGAGGACGACCCGCTCGTGGGGGCGGCCTCCGAAGCGTGGGACCGGCTCGGAGAGTTCGTCGAGCGCGACCCCGACGTCCCGGGTGCCTTCCGCTTCCGCCACGCGCTCATCCGGGACGCGGCCTACGAGGGGCTCTCCTATCGGCGACGCCGAGAGCTCCACGGCCGGGTCGCCGACGTCATCGAGCGCACTCACGGCGACCGCCCCGAGGAAGCGGCCGAGCTCCTCGCGCTGCACTTCCATCGCGCCGAACGGTGGCCCGAGACGTGGCGCTACTCAATCGTCGCCGGCCGGCGCGCGGAGGAGAAATACGCGAACGTCGAGGCGGCGCAGTTCCTCGAGCAGGCGCTCGACGCCGCCAAGCGAGTCCCCGACATTCCCGGCGACGAGCTCGCATCGGTGGCAACCGCTCTCGGGGACGTCTGCGTGCTTCTCGGGCGATACGAGACCGCCGCGGCGGCGTTCCGCACTGCGGAGAGCCACGTCAAGGACGACCCGATCGAGTACGCGCGCCTGGCCGACAAGCGGCACTGGGTGCCGTTCCGGCTCGCCAAGCACGCACAGGCGCTCAGGTGGCTCACGCGCGGGATTGCCGCTCTCGACGGTGTCGACGCGACGGAAGCGGCCGTCGAGCGCGCACGGCTGATGGCGTCGTACGCGACGGTGCGTCAGGTGCAGCGGCGCCCGAACGACGCAATCGAGTGGGCACGGAAGGCGATTGCCGAAGCCGAGCGGTGCGGAGGCGGCGCGAAGGAGGCGGAGGCCGCGGCCTACTACATCCTCGACTGGGCGCACGTCGCCCTCGGCAGGACCGACGAGGCGGTCTACGGGGAGCGCTCCCTGGCGATCTACCAGGAGATCGGAAACAAGAAGCGGATCGGGGCCGTCCTCAACCACCTGGCCGGGAGGGCCTATCTCGACGGGCGCTGGGACGAGTGCCTCGCTCTCGCCGCGCGCGCCAAGGACGCAACGGAGGCGATCGGTGATCGCTGGTCGGCCGCTGCCGTCGGTTACAACATCGGCGAGACGCTCGCCGACCAGGCCCGGTACGACGAGGCCGAGCCCATCGTCCGCGAGTCGATGTCCGTGTGGAGCGAGGACGGGGCGCTGTCGGATGCGGCGGAGGCGTCCAGCCTGCTCGGTCGGATCCTCGCCCACCTCGGCCGATTCGATCAAGCCGAGCCGCTGCTCACCGAGTCGCTCGCGGTGTTCCGGGAGACGGGAGACGAGGCGGAGGAGATCAAGGCGGAGGGCCGGCTCGCCTACCTGTCGCTCGCACGCGGGGACGCTCAGGCGGCAGTCACGCCTCTCGAAAATGCGATCGAGCGAGCGACGCAGAGCGAGGGTCTATCCACGCTCGTCGCCGCGCTCCGCCGCCTCTACGGCGAGACGTTGGCCGCGACCGGCCGCATCGACGACGCGCGCGCCGAGCTCTTCGAGGCGATCCGCATCGTCGGCCTCTCCGATGCGAACTTCGGATTGAAGAGCACGCAGTACGAGCTCGGGCAGACGTACGCGGCCTTCGCACGGCTCCCAGGCCTCGACGAGGACGAGGCTCGCGTCTACACGGCCAAGCGGGACGAGATCCTCACGCCGCTCGGCGTCGTCCCGGAATGACGAAGGGCGCCTCGCGGCGCCCTTCGTGTCCCTGCGGTTCTCTCGGCCCTAGCCGAAGTTCTTCCAGTCCCAGTCGTACGGAATGCAGATCGTCCAGGCCCGCCACGTCTCGGTGGCTCCGTATGCCCCGGTCGCGAGCTCGGTTGTCCCTCTCGCGCAGACTGCCGGG
>JAWOIV010000054.1:0-5858 GCA_046484465.1 Gaiellaceae bacterium | reverse complement strand
GATCCAGCGCGGCACGGACGAGGAGCTCGTGCTCGAGCTCGGCCCGCACGCGCTGGATCGCAATGGAGCAGAGAGTGCGACCTAGACGCACGATGCGTATCGACAGCCCGGACGTCGGTGCGCTCCGGCGACCACGGCTGCGCACGCGCCTGCTGCAGATCGTGTTCTCGGGGCTCGCGGTCGCGCTCCTTCTGGCAGCGGCCGCGAACGCGCGAGACCTCGACACGCGCGACCCGGGCCTGCTGCCGCGAGGGACGACAGGCGTGGTCGTCGTCGATCTCTCGCTCTCCATCACGGACGCCGACTACGCAGCCGTTCGGCGGGCTCTCCGCGAGCTCGCCGCCGACGATGCCCGCATCGGCCTCGTCGTCTTCTCCGACGTCGCCTACGAGCTCCTGCCTCCCGGCACGCCGGCGCGCGAGCTTCGGCCGATGCTGCGCCTGCTCGTGCCGAGAGGCGGGCCGGCTCCGAATCCGTGGACGCAGTCCTTCCGTGCAGGAACGAGGATCTCGACGGCGCTCGGGCTCGCCGCCGAGATGCTCGAGCGAGACGAGATCGAAAACCCGTCCATCCTGCTCGTCAGCGACCTCGAGACGGCGCCGGACGACGTTCCCGTGCTCGCACGGACGATCGTCAGCCTGCGCGCGCGCTCGATCCCGCTCGAGGTGTCGGGTCTCGGGCCCTCCAGCGATGCGCGCAAGCTCTTCGGCGGGCTGCTCGAGGAGGGCGCGCTCACCGTGTCTCGGGACTCCGGTGCGACAGCGCGCAGCCCGGGAGCTGTGGGCCGGCTGCCGACGGAGCTCCTCGTGCTCGGCGCGCTGCTCTTCGCGGCCCTCGCGGTGCACGAGCGGTTCACGGCCAGGCTCGGGTTGCCCGCGGCAGCGCGGGTCGGGGGAAGCGCATGACCAGGCGCGAGGCACTCCTTCGCGGCGCCCTCGGCGCGGTCGGGCTCGTGTGCCTCGCCCTCGCCGTCGTCGTCGGGGCGCTGGCGCTGGACCTCGCGCGGTGGGATCGCGCGCTCGACGACGGCGACGTCCGCTTCGAGTCCTCGGCGGAGACCGACTGGGCGCCTGCCACGATGTTGCCGCACGCGGCTTCGCAGGCGCTGCTCGGAGTCGACGACGATCTCACGTTTCGGGAGGCGATCAGGTCGGTCCGCCGTGCGCGTCTCGAGAACCTGACGGTGTCGGACCCCCAGCTCGCGCTGCTCCGCAACGACGCCCAGGCACGGCTCGAGGCCATCGCTTCCGGCAGCGGAGACCGGACGCGGCGCTCCCGCGCGGCGGGGCTTCTCGGCGTGCTCGGCTTCGTCCGGCTCATCACCGAGACGCAGGAGCGCGACGCGCTGCTCGAGTACACGATCTCGAGCTTCCAGCGCGCCATCGCCCTCGACCCGGACAACGACGAGGCGAAACTCAACCTGGAGGTCTCCCTTCAGCGTGGGCGTAGCCTCGAGCTCTCGGAGGGCGCCGGTGGGCGCAACCCGTCGCCCGGCGGTGCCGGCTCCCGCGGCGCGGGTGCCGGCGAGCCCGGGAGCGGCTACTAGCCGTGACCGTGACCTTCGTCTCGCCGCTCGCGGCCCTCGTCGGCCTCTGCGCCCTCGTGCCGGCGGCTGCCTGGGCCGGGCGGCGGCACCTCGCTCGACGCACGCGGCGGGCCGTCGGCCTCTCCGAACCGGCTCGGCGGACGGCGTTCGCGGCGCTCGCTTCGATCGTCGCCATGGGAGTGCTCGTCGGCCTCGCGGCGGCACAGCCCGTCCTCCAGCGGCCCGTGACCCACGACGTCCGCACGGACGCGGAGGTCTTCGTGGTGCTGGACGTCTCTCGCTCGATGCTGGCGCAGACGGGGGCGGGCTCACTCACGCGCATGGAGCGCGCCAAGGCCGCGGCGAGCACGATCCGCGCGGCCGTCCCGACGGCCCGGGTCGGCCTCGCCTCGATCACCGACCGCCTCCTCCCGCACCTCTTCCCGAGTGCCGCCGAGGACGTCTACGAAGCGACGCTCGCTCGCTCCATCGACGTCGAGAGGCCACCGCCGCGCGGGGGCCTCCTCACGAACGCGACGAAGCTCGATGCGCTGCGCGCCGCCCGTGGGCTGCGCTTCTTCTCGCCCTCGGCCCGGAAGCGGGTCCTCGTCGTGCTCACGGACGGCGAGAGCCTGCCGGTTCAACGTGCCCGTCTCGGATCGGCGATGGTGCGGCCGCCCGTGATCGAGACCGTCTTCGTGCACGTGTGGAGCGCTGGCGAGCGCGTCTACACCCGCACGGGGCCCGAGCCGCAGTACCGAAGCGACCCGGGCTCACGTGCACTGCTCGAGGGGCTTGCGGCGTCGACGCGCGGAAGCGTCTACGGGGAGGCCGACGTGGACGCCGCCGCGTCGAAGGTCGCACGACTCCTCGGCGACGGGCCGACGGCGACGGAGGGCGAGGCACCGAGGCGGCACCGGCTCGCTCCGTACCTGGCCACGGCAGCATTCCTCCCGCTCGCGCTGATTCTCTGGCGACGAGACCGGTAGGAGCGTGATCCTCGGGTCGCCCCTCGATCTGCGCGCGCTTCAAGGGCGAGGCAAGCCTCGCCCCTACAGGTCTCCGAACCAGCGCTCCATGACCTCGGGATACCCGGACTCGTCCATGTACGAGATCGCCCGGGTCGCGAGCCAGACGAGCGCGGACTCGCTGACCTCGCCGAGCGCCACTCGCACGGCCTCGTCCCCGGCCTCGGGGCGGCCCTTCTCGCCTGCCCGCGCGCGCCGGAGACGACAAAGGGTGAGCGCGGCCCGGTCGGCTGCGTTCTCCGGGTCCCCGTACCATGTGACACCGACCGCCTGCTCGATGAGCCCCGGGGCCTCGTCCGCGAACCGGCCCACGTCCTCGGCCGCGACGAAGTACCTGGTATCGGCCGCCCTTTCGTCTCCTCTGGGAATTCGCATTCCGCCTCCTAACGATTTCTCGACCGCGACGTCACAGAGTATGATCCTGCACTCGATCACGGCGTTGGAGGGAAACGGATGACGGCGAGGAGAACATCGAACGTGCATGCTCTGCGCGCCGCCCTCCGGCTCGCTCCGGCCCGTGACGAGGATCCGCAGGACACCACTCGGATGGAGGGAGTACATGCGTAAGCGTTCAATCTTGCTCCTGGTAGGAGCACTCACGATCGCGGCGAGCCTCGTCGTCGGTCCGGCCGCCACGGCCGGCCCCGCCGGCGCGTCCGCCGGGACCGTCGTGTTCATCCACGACCAGGAGCCGCCGAATCTCCAGGGACCCTGGGTCGGCAACAACCTCTACGCCACGAGCCTCGTCATCAACAACATCTGGTATGGCGGCCAGATCCGCAACGACAAGGGCGACTTCGTCGTCCGCAACTTCGCGGGCAAGCCGCGGATCATCAAGGCCAACCCGCTGACCGTGCGGTTCCAGTACTCGAACAACGCTACCTGGAGCGACGGAAAGCCGGTCGTCTGTCAGGATCTCCGCGCGACGTGGCAGGTCTTCATCAACCCGACGCACAACGTGGTCTCGCGGACGGGCTGGGAGGACATCAGGTCGTTCACGTGCCAGGGCAAGAGCGGCACGATCGTGTTCAAGACTCGGTACGCGGACTGGGAGTCGCTCGTCTCGGGTGGCCCGTACGCCGCGCACATCGTTCAGGGCAAGAACATGAACAACGAGTTCCTGAACTCGATCCCCGTCTCGAGCGGTCCGTGGCGCTTCCAGAGCTGGCAGAAGGGTGTCCAGCTCACGGTCGTCAAGAACCCCCGGTTCAGGGCCGCCCCGGCCATGAAGCTCGACCGGGTCGTCTTCCGCTACATCCTCGACACGAACGCCCGCTTCCAGGCGCTCAAGTCTGGTGAGGGCCAGGTCATGGAGCCGCAGCCGCAGCTCCAGATCGCCGACTTCCTGCGCGACTCGAACTTCGTCGTCGACCGGAAGATCGGGTTCGCGTGGGAGCACATCGACATCCAGTTCGGCGCGAAGGGTCATGCAGCACTGAAGCGGCCATTCGTCCGGCAGGCGCTCATCACGGGCATCAACCGGGCGCAGATCGCGCAGACGCTCTACAAGGACATCGCTCCCGGTCTGCCGGCTCTTCAGAGCCACATGTTCAAGCCGTTCGAGTCGAGCTACAGGCAGAACTGGCGCAAGTGGAACTTCAGCCAGACGAAGGTGATCCAGATCCTCAAGCGCAACAACTGCACGGGTGGGCCTGATCGTCCGAGCGCAGGGAACAGCAACATCTTCACCTGCCCGGGCGTCGGCCGGCTCTCGTTCCGCTTCTCGACCACGACGGGCAACCAGCTCCGCGCCCTGACGTTCGAGATCGCGCAGCGGCAGCTGAAGAGCGTCGGCATCGAGCTCGTCCCACGGTTCGAGACCGGCGGGACGCTGTTCGGCACCACGCTCCCGTCCGCGGACTGGGATCTGATGCTGTTCACGTGGGTCGGCTCGCCTGCGACGCCGATCACGATCAAGGACCTCTACGGCTGTGGTGGTGCCCAGAACTACATGGGCTACTGCAACCGCAAGTTCTCGAACATCCTCAACCAGGTCTCGACCACGCTCAGCGCTGCTGACCGTGCGAGGCTTTTGAACGCCGCCGAGCTCCGCTTCATGGTGAACGACATCCCGTCGATCCCCGTGTACGCGCGCCCGGTGTTCGTCATCCGCAGCGCCAAGGTGAAGGGCCCCGTCGTCAACCCGACGACCGAGGGCAGTCCCTGGAACGCCAACGGCTGGACGACCTCGTAACGAGGTAGCCAGCGGCGTGCCAGGTCCAACGCCTGCACCACACGGAAGCCCCGCCCCCGTCGCAGACGGGGGCGGGGCTTCTTCTTCGAGCCCTTCCGCGCGGGTGTTGCGGAAGGGGCGAGTTCTCTAAGATCCGGAGACCGAGACCATGCTCCAGTACGTCATCCGCAGACTGCTCTACTCCAGTGTCGTCCTCGTCGCCGCGAGCTTCCTCGTCTTCGTGCTGGTCGCGAAGGGCTCCGGAGACCCGCTCGCGCCGTACTACCTCGCACCGAACATCGACCGCGAGGGCCTGGAGCGCATCGCGGAGGCGAAGCACCTGAACGAGAACATCTTCGTGCGCTACGGCTTCTGGGTGCGCGACGCGGTGACCGACAACTTCGGCACGACACTGCTCACGAATCAGCCGATCCTCCCCGATCTGTGGCGCGTGATGAAGAACACGCTGCAACTCGTCGTGGCGGCCGAGCTGCTCGCGATTCTTTTCGCCGTCGCGATCGGGGTGTACTCCGCGTTACGGCAGTACTCGGCCTTCGACTACACGGCGACGACCTTCAGCTTCCTCGGGCTCGCGACGCCGGTCTTCTGGCTCGCGCTCATGCTCCAGGTGGCGGTGGTGCAGATATACGAGCAGACCGGGCACCGGATATTCCCGATAGCCAACCTCAACTCGGTGGACGCCGGGACCGGCTTCAGCTTCGTTCTCGACCGCGCGCACCATCTCACGCTCCCCGTGCTCGTCCTCATGGTGGCGAGCATCGCCACCTACTCGCGCTACATGCGCGCCTCGATGCTCGAGGTCGTGAACTCGGACTACGTGCGCACGGCACGGGCGAAGGGGCTCGCCGAGTCGCGCGTGGTTGCAACTTTCACACTCTCCAACTTCACAACTTTGTAATTACACAGCCTGCGTCGCCTTCCACTCCGTATACAGCTTCTCGAAGTCGGCGATAAGGCTCTCGACCACCTTCATTCCTCCACTCCAGAACTCAGGGTCTTTGATGTCGATCCCTACCCGGCCGAGGAGTTCCTCAGGTGAGCAGGAGCCGCCGGTTTTTAGGAGCTCGATGAACTTGGGCACGAATGATTCTCCCTGCTCTTTATACATGGA
>JAWOIV010000028.1:0-4176 GCA_046484465.1 Gaiellaceae bacterium | reverse complement strand
CGAGGGTCATACGCGGCTGGTGAGCCGTCTCGCGGAGGTCGACGATCCCCTCGGTCGCGCCGACGACGTCCTTGCGGACCTGAGCGAGGAGGAGAAGGTCGAGGCGCTGAGCGCGCACCCGGCGATCGGCCAGCGAGCAGGCGTGTCGGTGAGGTCCGCTGCGGAGCAGGGATCTGACTCCGACCCAGCCGTCCTGTCGGAGCTCGCGCACCTGAATCAGGTCTACGAGAAGAAGTTCGGCTTCCGCTTCGTGGTCTTCGTGAACCGCCGCCCGAAGGCGGAGATCCTCGAGGTCCTGCGCGAGCGGATCGGGCGCACGCGGGAGGAGGAGCTCGACACCGGCTGCAGGGAGCTCGTCGCGATCGCGAGGGACCGGTGGACCCGTACCTGACCGACGTCCTCGACGTCGTCCTGCGGATGCTGCACGTCGTCGCAGTGATCGCGTGGATCGGCGCCTCGTTCTACTTCGTCCGGCTCGACCTCGGGCTGCGCCGGCCGAAGCGCCGCGAGGACGAGGAGGCCGGCGTCGCCGGCGAGTTCTGGGGCGTCCACGGCGGGGGCCTCTACCACTCCCAGAAGTACCGCCTCGCGCCGGCGGAGATGCCGGAGCCTCTGCACTGGTTCAAGTGGGAGGCGTACACGACCTGGCTCTCCGGGTTCGCGCTCATGGTCCTCCTCTACTACCTCGACGCCGACCTCCGCCTCGTCGACCCCGCGGTCGCGGATCTGGAGGCCTGGCAGGCCGTCGGGCTGAGCATCCTCGGAATGGTGCTCGCCTGGCTCGTGTACGACTTCCTCTGCCGTAGGGTCGGCGAGCGAAGCCAGACAGCGCTGGCGGTGATCGGCGTCGGGCTCGTTGCGCTCGCAGCCTGGGCCGCGGGCGAGCTCTTCGCGCCGCGAGCCGCGTACCTCCAGGTCGGGGCGATGCTCGGGACGATCATGGTCGCGAACGTCCTCTTCGTGATCATCCCGGCGCACCGCAAGCTCGTGCGGGCGATGGAGGAGAAGCGCGATCCCGACCCCGGCCCGCTCGTCCGCGCCAAGGACCGCTCGGTGCACAACAACTACCTCACGCTCCCCGTGCTCTTCACCATGCTCGCCGGCCACTTCGCGTTCACGTTCGGTGCCGACGAGGCCTGGCTCGTGCTCGTCGCGATCGCAGTCGTGACCGCGCTCGTCCGCGTCTTCTTCAACCGCTGGCACGCCGGCCGGCGCGTCTGGTGGATCCCGGTCGTCGTAGGCGCAGGGATCGTCGCCCTCGCGATCTGGCTCGAGCCCGAGACGGCCGCGACGCCAACGCAGTCGGTCTCGTTCGAGGAGGTCGCACCGGTCATCGCAGAACGCTGCGCGAGCTGCCACTCGGGCGCGGCCGCGCCGCTCGGGATCCGGCTCGAGACACGGGCGCAGATCGAGGCGCGTGCCGACGACATCGAGCGCCAGGCGGTGCAGACCCGCGCCATGCCACCCGGGAACGCGACCGGGATGACCGAGGAGGAGCGGCAGCTCCTCGCCGCGTGGATCGCCTCGATGCGATAGAAGGTCGTCCCATGCTGGAGATCACGGCCGGTGGCTTCGACTTCGTCGCGCGCCTCGAGGAGGAGGCGGCGCCGAGCACCGTCGCCGTCTTCCGCCGGATGCTCCCGCTCGAGTCGCAGATCATCCACGTCCGCTGGTCGGGAGAGGGAGGCTGGATCCCGCTGGGCGACCTCGATGTCGGCGTCGGGCCGGAGAACGCGACGAGCTACCCGAGTCCCGGAGAGCTGATCCTCTACCCGGGCGGCGTCAGCGAGACGGAGCTCCTGCTCGCATACGGCTACGTCGCGTTCGCCAGCAAGGCAGGTGCGCTCGCGGGGAACCACTTCGCCACGATCGTCGAGGGCAACGCAAACCTCCGCGAGCTCGGGCGCCGGATGCTCTGGGAAGGTGCCCAGGACATCTCGTTCACGGAGCGCTGACGAGGCGCGCGAGCGCGTTCGTCAGCACGTCCACCGCCAGTGCGATGTCCCCCGCGCTCGACAGCTCGTTCGGCGAGTGGCTGATGCCTGCGTTCAGGCTGCGGACGAAGAGCATCGCGGCGTCCACCCCCGCGGCGGCGAGGATGCCCGCGTCGTGGCCCGCGCCCGAGGGGAGCTCGACGACCTCGATGCCGGCTTCCGCGATCGCCTCCCGCAGCGCGGTGCGCGCAGCGCCCCGGAGCTCGACTGGCGCGACCCGGTTGTGCGGCTCGAACCCGATGGCAGCGATCACCGCATCGAGCCGCTCGGTGTCGGGCGCGCGCACGTCCAGGCTCAGCCGCACCCGCGACGGGATCACGTTGACCCCTCCCGGCTCGACGTCGACCTGCCCGACCGTCGCGACCGCCCCCTCGACGGCGAGAGCCGCGTCGCGGACGCGCAGGATCTCGGCCGCGGCCCCGACGAGCGCGTCGTCCCGCGCCGACATCGGCGTCGTGCCGGCATGGCCTTCTCGACCCTCGAGGACGAGCTCGCCGCGCGCGTAGCCCACGATCCCGGACACGACCCCGAGTTGCGCGTCCGCGTCCGCGAGCACCGGGCCCTGCTCGACGTGGACCTCGAGGAACGCAAACGGCAGCTGGCTCGCCCGGTCGCAGCAGGCGCGGCTCCCCACGCAGCCGACCTCCTCGCCCCGGAACACGACCACGGACCCGGCCCCGACCCGCTCGACCGCCTCGATTGCCGCGACCACGCCGAGCGCGCCGTCGAAGCGACCGCCCCTCGGCACCGAGTCGAGGTGCGAGCCGAGCCAGACGTCCGGGCGCTCTCCCGCGTGGCCGAGCAGGTTGCCGTCGATGTCGACGACGACCTCGAGGCCCGCCTCGCGCAACCAGTCGGCGGCGAGCGCATGCGCCTCGTCCTCCCCGGGCGTGCCGTGGACGCGGTTCGCGCCCGGGCCGCCGCCGATCGCGAAGATCTGGTCGAGCCGCTCCTGCACCCTCACGCGGCCAGCCTAGCCCCGAAGCAGTCTGCGTTAGCGCGTGCGCGCACGACGCTGCTCGAGAGCGCCGAGGTCGAGCACTGTGACGCGACCACGGGCGAGCGCGACCACGCCGCGCCGCTCCTCTTCTCGGAGGACGCGGTTCACGGTGGCGCGCGAGGTGCCGGCGAGGGCGGCCAGGTCTTCCTGGATGAGAGGTACGACGCCAGACTCGTAGGTGCGAGCGAGCTCGACGAGCCGGCGCCGGACCCGCATGTCGGCGTCGACGTGGTGTGCTTCCACGAGCCGCTCGCTCGCGCGCCGGAGCTGCTCGGCGAGCAGCCGTAGAAGGACGTCCTTCACACCCGGGTGCTCGCGCTGCACGCGCAGGAAGTCCTCGCGCCGGACGGACCGCGTCTCGCCGGCCTCGAGCGCCTCGACGGTCGCCGAGCGTCGCGCGTCGGGGAGCAGGAGCGCAAGTTCCCCGAATGACTGACCAGGACCGAGCACGTCGAGGAGGACGCCGTCACCGAGCGGTGTCAGAACGCGCACGCCGAAGCGCCCGCGAACGACGAGGTGGAGCGTGTCGGCCGGGTCGTCCCGGTGGAAGACGACCTCGCCTCGCTGGAAGGTGCGACGCCGCGCGATCGCGAGGAGCTCGCGCACGTCCTCGGGGGGAAGATCGGCGAGCAGAGGCCACTCCACGCCGGGAAGTCTGTGTCACGAGCGTGACACTCGCAACGTCACGCCCGCGAACGACGCGAGCTGCGGCGTCTCCTACGCTCGGAACATGACGGAGCGGACGGGAAAGGAGCACACCATGAAGCGGATCGCCATCGCCGCCGGGATCGTCGCGGGCCTCGGCCTGACGCCCGCAGTAGCCTCGGCCGGGAACGTCGCGCAGGTCTCCAAGAGCCAGGTCGTGAAGAGCCAGGTCGTGAAGGCTCAGGTCGTGAAGGCTCAGGTCGTCGCTCAGCGCACGACGGGACAGCGGACGAGCACGCAGCGCGCGCACGTGCAGAAGGTCTCCCTCCAGAGGGCGCTGATCCGCTAGCGACGACCCGTCCGACCCGATCCATCCGAGGCGAGACGGCCCGCGGCGCGGGTCGTCTCGCTGCGAGGAGCTACAGCCCGAACGGGTTGATCGGCCGGGCGCCGGTCCCGACGATGACGCTCTTGGTCTCCAGGTACAGGTCGAGCGTTTCCAGTCCGAGCTCCCGCCCGAAGCCGGACTGCTTGTAG
>JAWOIV010000014.1:0-4793 GCA_046484465.1 Gaiellaceae bacterium | reverse complement strand
AGGGCGGCGTTCCGCGCGCGTGAGAGACCGCGCGGCGACCGCAGCCGGACGAGGTCGAGCGCCGCATGGCTCTCGAGCACCGGCGCGATGCGGTCGTCGTCGACCAGAACGACGACGAGGAGGCGGAACGACCGGTGCGTCTGCCGCTCGAGCGAGTCGAGAAGACGTGCGAGCGAGTCGGCGCGGTCGACGGTCGCCACGACGAGGTCGAACGACGGAAGCTCGGGCGACGTCACGGGCCGTAGGCTACGGAACGCCCGTGACCGGCTCCTCGCCTCGTGTGTCCGTGCTCATGGCCGCCCACGACGCGGAGCGGTTCCTGCGCCCTGCGCTCGAGAGCGTGCTGCGCCAGACGATGCCCGACCTGGAGCTCGTCGTCGTGGACGACGGGTCGAGCGACTCGACCGCGGCGATCCTCGGGTGCGTCGACGACTCGCGTCTCGTCGTGCTCCGAAACGACAGGCGCCTCGGGCTCGCGGCGTCGCTCAACACGGCGCTCGAGCAGGCCACCGGGCGGTACGTGGCGCGGCTCGACGCGGACGACGTCGCCCTGCCGCATCGCCTGGAGCGGCAGCTCGAGCGGATGGAGCGCGGCGGGCTCGGGATCGTCGGCAGCGCCATCCTCGAGATCGACGAGAGTGGTCGGGCGGGCGCGCTGCACCGCATGCCGCGGAGCACCGCGGCCGTGCGCTGGGCGGCACTCTTCAGCTCGCCGTTCTACCACCCAACCGTGCTGGTCGACCGGGAGTCGGTCGAGCGGCACGACCTCCGCTACGACACGGCGTACGCCGAGAGCGAGGACTACGAGCTGTGGACCCGTCTGCTCGCGCTCACGGACGGCGGGAACGTGACCGAGCCGCTCGTCCTGTATCGCGTCCATCCGGGTCAGGCGACCCAGCGCCGACGCGATCTCCAACGCGACTTCCAGCTCGCCGTCGCGCGACGTGCGCTCGCGCAGCTCGCGCCCGAGCTCACCGGATCGGAGGAGGATCTCGCCTGGCGCTTCGGCGCGCACGAGCCGATCGACGCGAAGAGCCTCGACGAGGCGTCCGCCGTCTTCGTCGAGCTGCTTTCGCGCTTCGAGGCGCGTAGCGGGCGCGACCGGGAGGTGCGGGAGAGCGCTGCGCGCATGCTCGCCCGGCGCGCTCTCGAGGTTCCGGGCGCCTCCTCCACCCGCCTGCTCCGTCGCGCGATCGCCCTCGATCCCGCGCTCCCGCTCCACGTTGCGAGCGAACGCCGCCGCCGCCGAGAGCTCGCCCGGGCCGCGCGTCCCGCGGCCGTGCGCTTCCTCGCGTCTCTCGAGACGCCTGTGCGCGGCGACGACCCCGTCCGTGTCCTTGTCGTCTCTCCCGAGCCCGCCCCGTACCGGGCGCCGCTCTTCGACCTGATCGCCGCGCGCTCGGACCTCGACCTCACCGTCGTCTACGCGGCCGAGACGGTCGCCGGGCGAACGTGGGCCGTCGAGCTCCGTCATCCGTACCGCGTCCTGCGTGGCATCCGGATCCCGGTGGTCGGGAGGGCTCTCGCCCACGACTACGTCGTCAACCCCGACCTGGGGCACGTACTGCGCGAGCTGCGACCGGAGGTCGTCGTCGTCTCCGGCTGGAGCACGTACGCGTGCCAGGCGGCGATCCTCTGGTGCCGACGGCACCGGGTGCCGTACGTCCTTCAGGTCGAGAGCCACGATCTGGGACGCCGCTCGGGTTGGCGACGAGCGGTGAAGGGCTCCGTCGTACCGCGCCTCGTCCGCGCCGCCGCCGGCGTCCTCGTCACGGGCACGCTCGTCCGCGACTCGATGCTCGCGCGCGGTGCGGATCCCGATCGGGTCGGCACCTTCGCGGTCACGGTCGGCGTCGAGGAGCTCGGCGCGCGCGCCGACGAGCTGCGTGCGTCCCGAGAGACGCTTCGTACCGAGCTCGGGCTCGGGCGCGACGACGTCGCGGTTCTCTGCGTCGCGCGCCTCGCGCCCGAGAAGGGTCTCGACACACTGGTGCGGGCGGTGGCGGCTGCAGGTGACGACCGGCTCGTGCTCGTCCTCGTCGGCGACGGCCCCGAGCGAGCAAGCCTCGAGTCGCTCGCCCGCGACCAGGGCGTGCGCCTCGTCCTCGCCGGAGACAGGCCCTGGGAGCGCGTCGCTGAGACCTACGTGGCGGCGGACGTGTTCGCGCTCCTCTCCGACCGAGAGCCGTGGGGCGTCGTCGTGAACGAGGCCGCCGCCTGCGGCCTCCCGCTCGTCCTCTCCGATCGTGTCGGGGCGGCCGCCGACCTGCTGCTGGACGGCGAGAACGGGTCACTCGTGCCCGTGGGCGATCTGCGGGCTGCCGCGGCTGCGCTTCGGCGACTGGCAGAGAGCCCCGCGCTGCGGGCCGCGCAGGGCGCCCGCTCGCGCGAGCTCGTCGCCGGCTGGGGCTACGGCCCGAGCGTGGAGGGCTTCGCCGATGCCGTTCGCGCAGCGGTGGCCGACGCGCCGCGGCGGTAGCCTTGCCCGGTGTCGGCGAACGGCGACCGCCCGCGTATCCTCGTCCTCAACCAGTACTACTGGCCCGGGGTCGAGGCAACGGCGCACCTGCTGACCGAGCTCTGCGAGGCGCTCGCCGAGGACTACGAGGTCGAGGTCGTCACCGGAGTCCTGCACGGCCACGAAAGCGAGCCGCGTGAGCTGGAGCGAAACGGGGTACGGATCACGCGTGTCTCGTCCACGTCCTACGAGCGCTCGGCGATCGGGCGGCGAGCCGCGAACTACTTCTCCTACCTCGGCTCCGCGCTCACCCACTCGCTGCACGGCGCGACACCCAGCCTCGTGCTCTGCATGACCGATCCACCGATCGTCGGCGACCTCGGCGTCGTCGTCGGCCGGCGCTTCGGCGCGCCGGTCATGGTCGTGAGCCAGGACGTGTTCCCGGAGATCGCGACGGAGCTCCACCGTCTCCGGAACCCGGTGGTCGTCGGCGTCCTCGGCGGGCTCGTGGGCGCATACCTGCGGCGCGCGGACCGCATCGTGGCCATCGGCGAGACGATGCGCGAGCGGCTCGAGGCGAAGGGCGCTCCGGCCGAGCGCCTCCGCGTGATCCCCAACTGGGTCGATACGCGAGAGCTCACTCCGCAGCCGCGCGACAACCCGTGGGCCGAGAAGCACGGCCTCACTTCGCGGTTCGTCGTCATGCACTCCGGGAACGTCGGGCATGCTCAGGACCTCGACAGCCTCGTTCGCGCGGCGACGTTCCTCCGCGATCGCGACGACATCAGGATTGTCATCGCCGGCTTCGGCGCGCGCCACGGTGAGATGGTCGCGCTCGCGGAGCGGCTGGAAGTGCACGACACCGTCGGCTTTCTTCCGTACCAGAAGCGCGAGCGGCTTCCCCTCTCGCTCTCGAGCGCCGACGTGCACGTCGTCGGGCTCGCGAAGGGCCTGGCGGGATACGTCGTTCCGAGCCGCGTGTACGGGATCCTCGCTGCCGCGCGGCCGGTGATCGCCGCCACGGATGCCGAGAGCGAGACCGCGCGGCTCGTCCGCGAGGTCGGCTGCGGGATCGTCATCCAGCCCGGCCGGCCGGAGCTCCTTGCCCGCACGATCCGGGCTGCGGCCGAGGGCGAGCACGACCTCGCAGAGATGGGCAGGCGCGGTCGCGAGTACGTCGAGCGCGAGGCGGATCGCCACGTCGCGATGGAGCGCTACCGCGCTCTCGTGCGTGAGCTCGTCGGTTCGGGAGCCCGGGCCGCCTCGTGACGGAGCCTCCGAGGCAGTCGATCCTCCTTCCCGGCGACGGGAGCGACGAGGACGGCATCACGCAGGCCGAGGCCCGCTCGGCCCACGACGTCCGGATCCCTCGCTCGCTCGCGCTCGCCGCGGCGGTGAGCTGGAGACTCCTCGTCGTCGGCGCCGCCGTGTACGTGACCGTGACGCTCTTCGCGAGACTGCAGGTGATCATCGTCCCCGCGGCCGTGGCCGTGATCCTGGCGTGCGCTCTGTGGCCGGGGGTGCGCCGCCTTCGCGACCGCGGAGCCCGGCCCGCAGTCGCCGCGGCAATGATGGTGATCGCCCTGCTCGGCACGTTCGCGCTCGTCGTCGCGTTGCTCGCACCGCGCGTCGCCGACGAGATCTCGGAGCTCGACGTCAACGTCACCGGTGGGATCGAGGTCGTGAAGGGCTGGCTCACCGACGGCCCGCTGTACCTGTCCGAGAGGAGGGTCGACACCTTCGTGGGCGGGCTCGAGACACAGATCCGCTCGGCCAGCGGCACGATCGCCAGCGGCGCGCTCGGTGGCGCGATGCTCGCGCTCGAGATCGTCGTCGGGATTCTCCTTGCGACCGTCCTCCTCTTCTTCTTCCTCAAGGACGGCGACCGCATGTGGCTCTGGCTGAAGGGCTTCCTGCCCGGGGCGCGCCAAGCTCGGTGGCACGCGACCGCCGTCGAGGTCCGCGACGTCCTGGCGTCGTTCATCCGCGGCACCGCGATCATCGCTCTCGTCGACGCGGTCGGGATCGGCCTCGGCCTGTTCCTGCTCGGCGTCCCGCTCGTGATCCCACTCGCGGTGCTCACGTTCATCGGGGGGTTCATCCCGATCGTCGGAGCCACGGTCGCCGGGTTCGTCGCCGTCATGGTCGCGCTCGTGAGCGACGGATTCGTGAAGGCGCTCGCAGTGCTCGGCGTCGTGATCCTCGTCCAGCAGCTCGAGAGCAACTTCCTGCAGCCGGTCGTGGTCGGTCGTTACGTGCAGCTGCACCCTGCGGCCGTGCTGCTCGCGGTCGGAGTCGGGGCGGTGCTCTACGGCGTCGCGGGTGCGCTCCTCGC
>JAWOIV010000006.1:0-10685 GCA_046484465.1 Gaiellaceae bacterium | reverse complement strand
GATGTGCTCGTGCGCCCAACTGTCCCATGCCGCGCGATTGCGGTCGACGTAGGCCGCCTGCGGTGTCCCCTCTCGGGTGATCGGCGGGCCGGCATCCGCTGCGCGACGCCCGCGACTCTCGGGCGTCGTGGAGGGCATCGAGTCGATGCGTGGCACCCTTGGCACGCTACCGCTCGAGGCCGTGCATGTCGAGTGGGCTCGGAGAGCGGCCGTTCACCGTTTTCTCCACGCCTCGAAGCTGCGGCTCAGCCGCGCGACCGAGGCTGCGCCCAGCGGCCGGATCCCGCCGCACGACGTGGATTCGGAGCGTCGAGGCGAGTGGGCGGCGGCGGCTCGCTCTCCTCGGTGGTCGGCTCCCGCCGAATCGCGTACGAGTCGTCGGCCTGGTACGTCGAGTAGCCCTCGTCGAGCTCGGCCCCGGTCGCCACCCACCCGAGCACCGGCACGGGGCTGCGGTTGAGCATCCGAACGAGCTCTCTGAGCGCAGGCCGCGTGAGCGTTCCCAATCGGCTGATCAGGAGCAGCGCGTCCACCTTGCCCGAGAGCGCCATCGCGTCACCGGTCGCAAGTACGGGAGGCGTGTCGACGAGCACGATCTCTCCACGACTACGAAGTGCATCGAGAACGTGTGCCAGGCGGTCGGCTTCGACGAACTCTGACGGCTCGACGCGCGTTCGGCCGACCGTGATGACCTCCAGTGTGCCCGAGGTCGTCGTGTTGCCGGCTCCGTGCGCGAAGCGCGCCCGCAGCGGTGTCACGACGACGGGTTGCAGCGCGTCTTCGAGCTGGGCGCTTCCGGCGACGACGTCCGTGATGCCCGTTCGATCCGGAAGGTGGAGCAGACGAGCGATCGAAGGGCGGCGGATGTCGAGATCGACGAGCACCACACGGCGTCCGGCTCGCGCCAGCGCGATCGCGAGATTGGTCACCGTCGTCGACTTGCCTTCGCGAGCACCAGCGCTCGACGCCATGACCAGCTTGACCTTCGAGTCGATGTTCGCGAACTCGAAGCTCGTCCGAAGGCGTGCGACCGCCTCGGTCATCTCGTCCGATGAGCGCTCGAGGATGGTGAGCGGGTCGTTCCGCTTCGGGGTCGGGAGCTTGGCGAGCAGGGGGACCTGCAGCTCGCGCTCCACCTCGTCGGCCTGTCGGATCCGCCGGTCGAGCGCGTTCAGCAGGAAGGCGGCTCCGAGGCCGAGCATGAGCCCCAGGAGGAGGCCGAGAGTCGCGTTCCGGCGTGGCGCAGGCGCGATCTGCCAGCCGCCGCCTGCAGGCCGGACGACCGAGGCTGGGTTCTGGAGCACCTCGAGGGTTCTCAGATCGAGGGCCTTGCGCTGCAGCTCGCGGTATGCGTCCGTGTCGGCCGCGCCGGCAAGCCGAAGCTCCGCGAGCCGACCTCGGATCTCCTGCCGGGCGCGCACGAGGGTCGTCGTCTCGAGCTCGAGCTTGTAGTCCACGAATGCCGCTGCATACGCGGTCGCGAGTCGCGCTGCGAGGTCGGGGTCGGCACTGATGACTCCGAACGTGAGGAGATCCGTGCTCTGTTGCGCCGACACGTCGGACATCCCGGCGAGCTCCCAGCCCGCCAAGCCCCGCACGCCCGCCTTCTCGACCGCGCCGTCGGTCACCGCGGGGACGCGGGCGATCGCAGCCTGGTTCCGCATGAACCGATCCGGATCGACCCACCCCTGAGCCGTGATCCCGGTGACCGTCGATCCCAGCTCCTGCTTGTTCACGAGGACATCCGACGTCGCTCTGTACATCTTCGTCTGCCGTGCCGACATGGTGTAGGCGACGGTCGGGACGATGAGGGCGATCGCGAGGATCAGCCACTTGTAGCGCAGGACGACCGCGAGGTAGTCCGAAAGCGTCTGCTCCCGATGTCCCTGCGCGTCCATCGTCATCCTCTCATTGTGCGGATTATTGGCCGGATGCAAGCCGGGTCGGTCCTGCCGAGTGGACCAGGCTGTCCGTGGAGGGTAGCTTCAGTTGCCCTTGGTCTCGGGAACGTCCGGGCCAGCTCGCCCTTCGGCATCGTCGGCGTCGCGCTTCCGTAGGCGACGATTCGGCCTCGGGCGATCATCGTGCAGCGCTGGCCAGGCTCAGTGAGAGCGGCCTTTGAGCATCTCGGGGATCGTGAGGAGAATGACCTTGAGATCGAGCCAGAGCGAGAAGTTCTCGATGTAGTAGTTGTCCCACTCGACGCGATCGGCAATCGATGTCTGCCCGCGTAGCCGGTGGATCTGCGCCCAGCCGGTGATTCCCGCCTTCGTTCGCAGCCGGCCGTCGTACCGGCGGACGTGCTCGCGGAAGTACTGCACGTACTCCGGGCGCTCGGGGCGCGGTCCCACGAGGCTCATCTCGCCCTTGAGGACGTTCAGCAGCTGGGGGAGCTCGTCCAGAGACCACTGCCGGAGGAATGCACCGACCCGCGTTCGCCGGTCGGGACCCTCGATGCCGCCGGGAGCGATCTCCGGATCGAACGCGGACTCGTGCTCGTCGTCGTCCTCCGGCGACTCCATCGTGCGGAACTTGAGCATGGTGAAATGGCTCCCGTCGAGGCTCACGCGATCCTGGCGGTAGAAGATCGGACGGCCGAGCGAGACCCTGACCGCCGCGGCGATGCCCAAGAAGAGCGGCGAGAGCATCACCAGCAGAGCAAAGGCGGCGAGCCGGTCGAGGAGGTACTTCACCGCGAACTGGAGGCTTCGCGGGTTCGTTGGAAGAAGCTCGAGGAGCGGCAGGCCTCCGACGTGCGTGACGTCGAGCCTGGCCGGGACGCGCTCGAAGAGGCGCGGCACGACGAGCGTTCGGACGCCGAGCTGGTCGCACTCGTCGATGAGCCCGAGGAAGGAGTCGTGCGAAGCGCTCGAGAACGCGAAGACGGCACACTCCACGTCCTCGTCCGCGACGACGCGGGCGAGGTCGCGGTTTGCGCCCAGCACGGGAACCGGGAGCGGCTTGCCGTTCATGTCCATGGGCTCGGGGTCGAGGAACCCGATCGGGCGGAGGCCGAACTCCGGGTGCTCGAGGAGGCGGCTGGCCGTGAGGCTTCCCACCTTACCGGCGCCGACGACGATCGTCGTGGCGCCGCCGTGCCGGGGGCGGTGCCGGCTCCAGGACGAGACCAGATTCGACGTCACGCGACCGGCGACGAGAAGAGCTGTCGCCAGGAGCCACAGGCGTAGAGCGCTGTACGCGCTCGGCTCGTCCGCGCGGACGAGAGCGTCGATCGAGATCACCGCCATCGTCGCGACGGCCGTCGAGGTAACGACCATGCGGACGTCGTCGAGAACGTCGAGCCGGAGGCGACGCGCGTACCCGCGCCAGGTCGCCATGACGGTGATCGCGACGAGGTCGAACGCGAGGAGCAGCAGTACGAGGAATCCTCCACGCGCTTCTCCTGCCAGGACGATCGCGTTGACGACCGCGAGCATTGCGACGTCCGTCGCGAGGGCTGCAGGCGACCAGCGGCGAGGGGCTTCGGCGAGCGGCTCCGGGGATGGAACCTCGCGGAGAACCTTCTCGACGGCCTGGCTCTCGGCATGACCGTCGACGAGCTGCGGCTGCTGGCGGGCGTGCTCGTGATGCGACATGGCCGCATCGGTTGCCGCCCTGGCGCTGCCAGGTGCGATTGCTGGATCACTCATGCGCAAGATTCCGTGGACGCACGGTAGCGGCATGACGGCATCCAGATGGACGGCTCTCGATCCTCAGCAACCCGCACTCCCCCAGTTGGTTTACGGATTCCCGCCCCCCTTGCGGGTGCTCTCAGTATCAGGAGGGCCCCTACGTCTGTCAACTTGGCTTTCGACGACACGATCTCCCCGGCACAGGGTGTCCCGAGGAGGAGGTCGGTGAGTGCTAGTTCCCTCGACCCCACGCTTCGAAACCTGCGCTGCCTGCGGTGCGGACGGTGCGAGTCCGTGGCTATCGCTCGTGATGCACGCGATCAATGCGCCGTTTGCGAGCGAGCGTCTCGCGCAGCGTTGCGCGGGAGGCGAGCTTCGGCGCAGCGACCTGCGGATCGTAGGCGGCACGCGAGCGGCGGATGAATCTTGCGTAGCGTCGAAGGCGAAGAGCGTCGGCCCGCCCGGTCCACGGCGTCACCCCGACGTGCAGGGACGACCACGCTCCGTGACCCAGTTCGACGACTGTCCGCCGCAGGCGCGTGCGCGCGGAGCGCGGACCATGGAGGCGGAACAACAGGCGTCGGTTTCGCGCGACCAGGAATGTCTTGAGCGGCGAGCGAGCGCCGGTCGACGCGGAACCTTCGTGCCAGGCGAGCGCGCCGGGGACGAACACCGCCTCGTACCCTGCGCGGCGAAGCCGCAGCGCCAGGTCTACGTCTTCGAGGTAGGCGAAGAACGCGGGCTCCGGGCCTCCCAGCTCGCGGACGGCACTCGCTCGTAGGAGGCAGCAGCCGCTCGACCCGCCCAGGACGGGCATGGAGGGGAGCGCCCCCGGGGCGCTGCGGATGCCCGAGTCGATCTCGCACGGCACCCCGATCTCGTCGACGGCGAGGCCCCGGCAGTTGACGATGTCCGGTTGTGACGCGAAGCGCATCTCCGGAACGAGCGTGGCAACGGCGTCGGCGGCACTGCGAGCTGCGCCGATCAGCTCCGCGAGGAACTCCCGAGCCACGACGAGGTCGGGGTTCACGAGCAGGATCCACGGAGCGGTCGAGCGTGCGATCCCCTGTGCCGCTGCGACTCCGTACCCGGCGTTCAGGGGATTCCGGACGATCACGTCGACCGGGTCGACGTGCAGCTCGTCCGCTGCCGAGTCGGACGACGCATTGTCGACGACCACCACCTGCAGCGCAATGTCCGCATCGCGTGCGGACGCGCGCAGCGAGGCGACGCACGCCTCGAGCGATGGCCCGGCGTTCCATGCGACGACGACAGCGCTGACGTCGGGCGCGCTCATGTGCCGGCCCTGACGGCGCGACGCACGACCGGCGGCCCGAACCGGAGGTCGAGCGCGGCGAGGTACGCCTGGTGAAGCCCCTCGGCCTGCGATGCGAGAGTGAACTCCGAGCGCGCTCTGGCGGCGGCGTTCACCCCCAGCCTCTGCCGGAGCCCGGGCTCGTCGTGGAGGCGCACCAGCCACGATGCGATCGCGGCGGGGTCGTCCGGCGACACGAGGATCCCGCTCTCGAGGTGGCCGATCTGTTCGGGCACGCCTCCGACAGCGGTCGCAACGACCGGCAGCCCGGCAGCCATCGCCTCCAGCGTGACGAGGGGGCATCCCTCGGACCGAGAGGCCAGCACGAAGGTATCCCAGCCGCCGAGCACCGTCTCTGCGGGGAGCGTTCCGCGCATGTGAATCGTTCCGGACGGCCGAACCTCGGCGAGAAGCCCGTCGATCTCGACGTCGAGTCCCGCATCACGGTGGAGGTCGCGTGCACCCACGTGCTCGAAGCGCATCGAGGGCCGCTGCTCGAGCGCGAGCTGCGCTGCGCGGACGTAGATGTCCGTGCCCTTCGTCCGGGACACCGTTCCGACCGTGCCCACGGTGAATGGGCGCTCGCCGGCGACTGCCTCGCCGGAAAACGTGGGCACGCCGTTTCGCACCGTCAGGACGGGCGTTGTGCCTGCCAGCGGTCGGAGCATCGTCGCGACCGCGTCGGAGACACCCACGAGCACGTCGGCCACTCGCGCGGCGAGGCGGACGGTTGCCGTCCGCTTCGCGCCGGGGGGAGGGATCTCGTGCACGTGGAGAACCACGGGGATCCCGCAGGAGCGGGCGATCACGGCCTCCGGGAGCGAGAGCAGCGTGTTCGCGTGCACGACGTGCGGGCGGATGCGCATGAGGGTCTTCCGGAGGGCGCGGGCATAGGCGGGCGTGCGCGCTGCCCGCGCACGGATGCCCGGCGCCTCCTGCCAACCCCGTCGGCTCACGGCGATGGGCCGCTCGGCGACCTCGACCGACGCGAGATGCTTCTTCGCTTCCGGAAGAAGCGGCCCTTGCCCGGGAACCCAACCGCTCGCCGTCCATCCGTACATCTCGAGCTCGTCGATGGCGCGCAGGACAGACGTGCCTGCTCCGAGGAGCTCGTCCTCGTGGAAGAGGATCAGAACGCGGAGCACGCCGGGAACGACGTCGCGTCGATGAGGCTTCTCTGCGGCTCGGGTCACGGGCTACTCAGTTCGGTGTGCGGGCGTCGCGGGTATCCGCCGGCCCCTGGGCGGGGCTCCTCCACGAGTGTCCGGGCGGCTTGCGGATTGCCGTGCCGATCACCGAGAGCCCGAACTTCGCCCAGACGCCGGCCCACACGGCTCCCGTGACCAGCCGCGGATTCCGGGGCGCGTAGTGCTTGTCGTAGAACAGCCACATGCTGCGATGAAAGGCGCGGTTGAGCGCCCACGGACGGAGATCACCGGCACTGCCGCCCTTCCAGTGAATCACCTCGACGCCAGGCCAGTAGAGGATCTTCCAGCCCGTCTCCCAGAAGCGGTGACACCAGTCGAGATCCTCTGCGTAGAGCCAGTAGCGCTCGTCCATGGCGCCAACGTCACGTGCGGCCTCGAGTCGGACGAGCATGAAGGCGCCGTTCACTGCATCCACGTAGCCCGGCTCGTCCTCTCCGAGCTGACCCGCCGTGTACTGGGCGAATCGGGAGCTCCTCGGCCGGAGGCGGTGCAGGCCGAGGAAGTAGTAGACGGACGACGAGATCGTCGGGAAGCCGCGCTTGCAGGCGTGGTCGAACGTGCCGTCGGGCCGAACCAGCTTGCATCCGAGCATGCCGACGTCCGGATGGCGCTTGAGCTCGGCGATCGCCTTCGAGATCGATCCGGCAGGAACGAGGGTGTCGGGATTGAGGGCCAGGACGTACGGGCTCTCGGCGAGCTCGATGGCCTGATTCACCCCGTGGGCGAACCCGACGTTTGCATGGTTTTCGACCACGCGAACCCACGGGAAGTGCTCGGTGACCGCTTCGACAGTGCCATCGGAAGACCCGTTGTCGACGACGATCGCCTCGAGCGCCAGATCGGAGCGCTCGTTCTCGAGCGACGCGAGGCATCGGAGCAACGCGTCACGGCAGTTGAAGCTGACAATCGCGATGGAGACGAGCGCTGTAGCTGGCCCGACGTCGCCCCCGGGTGACGTCGGTTCGAGCAGCAAGGGGTTCGGATCGGCGACATGCCACGGTCGGCGTGACCCGGGCCGACGCGATTGGTGCCCGGGCGCGCTTCCACGGCTCACGTCGCGCACGAACTCCTCGTAGCCCTCGAGCACCTTCTCGGCCAGGAGGTGCTCCTCGGCGTACGCGCGCCCGTTCGCGCCCAGAGTCGCGCCGTCCTCCACGTTGCTCCGGATCCACGTGATCGCCGTAGCCAGGGCGTGGGGGTCGTCGGCGGGAGTCAGCACCCCCGCCCGCGCGCGCTCGAGCTCACGGGCCGTCTCACTGGGATCCGCTACTGCGGCGATCACGGGCCGTGAGGCCATGAAGTACGACGTCAGCTTGCTTGCGAGCGACATCTCGCTGACGGTCGAGCGCTGATTCACGAGCAGCACGTCCGCCGCTCGCAACATCGCCTCGTAGAGACCCGTCGGCTGTGGTGGCACGAACGACACGTTGGAGAGACGGAGTTCAGCCGCGAGCGCCTCGAGTTTCGAGTGCTCGTTGCCGTCGCCAGCGAGGACGATTCTGATCCCGGCGTCCGTGATCAGCGCGGCCGCGTGCAGGACGTTCTCCAGGCCCTGCTTGTGCCCCATGTTGCCCGCGTGGAGACAGACGAAGTCCTCCGCGGACCACCCGAGCCGAGCTCGGGCCGCATCGGTGGACTCGCTCGGGCTCACATCCTGCGACCAGTTGCGAAGGTCGTGGATGATCTTCCCCTCGACGCCGCGCGCCTCGAAGTACTCACGGAAGCCGTTCGTGATCACCCCGACGGCACTCGCGTCGCGTGCAAGCCGAACCTCGGTGCGCTCTACGAGAGAGGCAATGCGCCGGCCACCCTCGACGCCACTCTGCAAAGCACCGAGTCCCTGGAGATCCTGGAAGAGAAGGCCGTAGGGGCGTCGGTACAGGCGCGCCGCGGCCCGTGCGAGCACAGCTCCGGCAAGCGTCGGGCTGATCCCGACGATCGCGTCGGGCGCTCGCCTCGGAAGCGCTGTCACGCCTGACGCACAGAGGCTTGCCTCGTAGACCGCCCGAGTGAGCGCAGACTGCTTTCCGGGCACGTAGTGGCGCCGCCTTCGCAGTTCGACGCCGTTGTGCCATTCACGAACGCCGAGCACTCCCCGGCCGTGCGACCGCCACTCCGGATAGTGCGGAAAGCCGGTCGCGACCGTTACGCGGTGTCCTCGACGCGCGAGGTGCTCGGCAACACCGGTGACGTAGGGAGCGTTGCCTGCCCGTTCGGGCCAGTAGTAGGAGGAGACGATGAGCACCTCGAGCGGACGGCTTGCGACCGAATCGGTTTGGACGCCCCCCTCCTCGGTGCGCGAGTCCGAGCCGCTCCTCATGGTCGGCGGTTCTCCCATCCGTGTCGTCGTGAGCTCGCCCGCGTGCCGGCCGAGGCTCGATCATTGTTCCAGTGCGACGGGCGCACGCGCCTTCTCGAACGGTACGGCCGGTCAGCGTCGCGTCAACCTGCTCCTCGAGTCGAGGTCACCTACGATGCGACGGTGAGCGGGTCGCATCGAACGCGGGAAGCCGTGGGCTGCCTCTCTTGCCGGAGGCTTGTTCTTGGCTGAGAGCCACGACGTCGTGCTCGGCGCGGGGCTCGCCGGCCTGACGGCGGCCTACACGCTGCAGCAGGCCGGCGGCCACGACTGGCTCGTCTTCGACAAGGAGCAGGAGCCCGGTGGTCATGCGCGCTCGATCGAGACGGACGGCTACGTCTTCGACTTCGGGCCGCACATCCTGTTCACGAACGACGCGGAGATGGAAGCGCTGATCCGCGACCTCCTCGGCGACAACATGCGCGCGCAGGAGCGGCAGGCGTTCATCTATCACGCGGCCCACGATCTCTACACGCGATTCCCGTTCCAGGCGCACCTCTACGGGCTCCCGGTCGAGCTCGTCCAGGAGTGCCTCGTGGAGCTCGTTCGCGCCGTCGAGGCCCGCGCGAGGAACGGGTTCTCGCCGTCGAACTACGAGGAGTGGATGCGCTCGATGTTCGGCGACGCGATCGCCGACCGGCTCATGATCCCCTACGCCCGGAAGATCTGGACGGTCGAGCCGTCGGTCATGGACTTCAACTGGATCGGCCGACGGGTTCCGACCCCGGACGTCGAGCGGATCGTCACCGGCGCGCTGACGGACGACGTCGCGCAGATCGGTGCGACATCGCACTTCTGGTACCCGTGGGAGGGCGGCATCGCGCCTCTCGGCCGCGCTCTCGCAGCGCGCGTGACGGGGATCCAGCTGGGTCGCGAGATGACGAGAATCGATCTCCGTCGCCGCGTGATCGCGTTCGCCGACGGGGAGGAGGTCGCGTTCGACCGTCTCGTCTTCACGTTGCCGCTCTGCTTCCTCCCACGGTGGTTCGACGATCTCCCGTCCGAGGTCGAGGACGCGTGCCTGGGCCTCGAGTACCAGGGGATCTTCAACGTCAACCTCGGCGTCGACCGGCCGGTGCTCTCCGACAAGCACTGGGTGTACTTCTACGAGGACGAGTTCCCGTTCCACCGGCTGTCGTTCCCTGCGAACTTCAGCCCGCGCAACGTCCCCGAGGGCAAGAGCTCGATCTCGACCGAGGTGGCCTACTCGCGCCACCGGCCGCTCGACCGGGACAGGCTCGTCGATCGGACGATCGAGTCGCTTCGCGCGGCCCGGATCCTCGATCCCGACGACGAGATCGAGCTCGTTCAGGCGGAGGAGATCCTCCCTGCGTACGTCATCTACGACCTCGAGCACGGGCGCAACGTGGCAACGATCAGGTCGTGGCTCGAGGAGCAGCGCATCTGGACCGCCGGCCGCTTCGGGGAGTGGCAGTACTTCAACATGGACCACTCGATGAAGAGCGGGAAGACGGCGGCCGAGGCGATCCTCGCCGGCGTCCGCGACTGACAGGAGCGGCCACGTGAGCCGCCGCGAGCTCCTGCTGCTCCTGCCGTTGCTCGCGCTCTACCTCTCGGCCTGGGCGTTCTTCCCCGAGAGGCCTGACGACGAGGCGGGCTACGTCGCGCTCGCAGAGCGGCTGACGCAGGGCACGTACGTGACGGGAGACGACGAGGCGCTGCTCGACGACGATCCCTCGAGCCCCGACCTGTGGTTCGGCCCGGGGCTCCCCTTGCTCTTGACGCCCCTCGTCGCTCTCGACGCACCGTTGTCCGTGCTCCGGCTGACAGGGCCGCTGCTCCTCTTCGGCGCGATGCTGCTCTTCCACGTGCTCGCGCGCGACCGCTGGGGGCCTCGCACCGGGCTCGTCTCGACGTACGCCCTCGGCCTCTACCTCCCGTTCCTCGGGCTGCTCTCGAACCTGCACAGCGAGGTGCTCGCGATCTTCTTCGTCGTCGCCGCGATGCTCGCGATCGCGCGCTACCTCGAGAGAGGCGGCGCCATCTTCTTCGCGCTCGGTGCAGCGGCTCTGGCCGGGCTCGCAATGACGCGCGTTGCCTACGGATGAAATTGATCCAGCGATCCGCGGAGGCGCGACTGCGACTGTCGGCACGGGCTGCGCGGAATGCTTCCTTGGCCTGCTCGAAGCGCTGCAGTTCCAGCAGGCAGG
>JAWOIV010000005.1:0-43673 GCA_046484465.1 Gaiellaceae bacterium | reverse complement strand
GTCGACACCGCCGGGCCGGATAGCGCTTCGGCGAGGAGGTGTCGACGAGGCCGCTGGACATGGGCGGCTACACGCGTTCCCGCACGTGGCGCGTCGAGAGCACGGACGGGACGGTGTTCGTCAAGGAGGCAGCGGACGAGGGCTCCCTGTACATGCTCCGCCGCGAGGCGGCGGTGTACCGGTCGGTGCGCGGCGCATTCCTGCCGGCACTCGTCGGCTTCGCCGACCGCGGAGAGCGCGCACTACTCGCGATCGAGTACCTGGAAGACGCTGTCTGGCCGCCACCGTATCCCGATGACGTCGGCCCGCTCTTCGCGGCGCTCGATCTCGTCGCGGCGGCCACGCCCCCTGGTGAGATCCCTTCGCAGCCGCCGCGTGCCTCCCTCTGGCGGCGCGTCGAGGATGACCCCGAGCCGTTCCTGGGCCTCGGCCTTTGCTCGCGCGCGTGGCTGGAGCGCTCCCTCGACGCACTCGTCGCTGCGGAGGCGGAGGCGGATCTCACGGGGGACGCGCTCGTGCACAACGACGTCTACTCCGCCAACGTGGCGTTCACGGGGCGCGGGGCGATGTTGGTCGACTGGGGGGCTGCTGTCCGGGGCTCACGGTGGATCGACGTATCGCTCGCACTCCTGAGCGTCCGGGTGGAGGGCGGCACGCCGCCCGAGTCTGCGCTCCCCGACGCGCATGCGTTCGCCGCGACCTGGGCCGGGCACTTCGCCGTCGAGGCGCCGGCACCGCTCCCGGCGTGGGCTGAGCCGGGATCGACGCTACGCGAGGACATGAAGGGAGACCTGGCACACGCGCTCGACTGGTGCGTCGAAGCACTCGAACTGCCGCCACTCGGCTGACCCTCATCACGTCGGGACACCTGCCTCGGGGAGGAGCCTGCCGACGCGGCTCGTATCATCGCCCTGTGGCCGACGAGATCACCTGCCTCATCGCCGATGATCACGAGGTCGTCCGCGAGGGCCTGCGCATCGCGCTCTCGCGCTCTCCCCGGATCCGCGTCGTCGGAGAGGCCGCAGACGGCACCGCCGCGGTCGCCCTGACCGAGAGACGTCGGCCGGACGTCGTCATCATGGACCTGCGGATGCCGGACATGGACGGCCTCGAGGCGACGGAGCTCCTGCTCGAGAAGGTCCCCGAGACCGCCGTTCTCATCTTCACCGCGTACGGCGAGCGGTCACTGCTCCAGCGCGCGCTCGAGTCAGGCGCGCGCGGCTACATCCTCAAGGAGGCGCCGCACGAGACGCTCGTCCGCGCGATCGAGAAGGTGGCGTCGGGCGAGACGTACGTCGACCCCGGGCTCATGGCCGAGTTCGTCTCCGGCCGCGCCCAGGCGGAGATCCTCACCCCGCGGGAGCGCGAGATCCTGCAACTCCTTGCCGACGGCATGTCGAACGCAGATGTCGCCGCGAAGCTCTTCATCAGCCAGGAGACGGTGAAGAGCCACGTTCGCCACATCCTCGCCAAGCTCGAGGCGGACACGCGCACCGAGGCTGTCGCCATCGCGCTGCGCGAGGCGATGATCGATTGAACGACGAGACCGAGCGCGTCCTTCTCGCCGAGCGCATCTTCGCGGAGCAGGAGGAGCGAAGACGCCTCGGCGAGCTCCTCCACGACGGGCCGGTGCAGCAGCTCTCGGCGCTCACGCAGATGATCGACGCGGGTCTCGGGGCGGTTCGGGAGCAGGACTCGCAGCACGCCGACGAGACGCTGGCACGAGCGCTCGAGCTCGCCCGGCAGGCGACGCGCGACCTGCGTGCGCTCTGCGACGACCTCGAGCCGCGATCGCTCCGCGAGGTCGGCTTCGCGGCGACGGTCGGCGCGCTCGCCAGGCGCACGGCTGCGCGTCACGACGTGGAGATCGATCTCGACGTCGAGTGCGCCCAGGAGCTCGGCGAGCACGCCCAGACGGCTCTCTACCAGATCGTCCGGGAGGCGCTCGATCAGGCCGTCCGCCGTGGCGCGCCGACGCACATCGAGGTGTCGCTGCACTCCACCCCCGCCGGGGGCGCCGAGCTCGTCGTCTCCGACGACGGGCCGCCAGAGCGCCGGAGCGCCGTGCTCGAGGCTCTTGCCGAGCGGGCGGCGAGCCTCAATGCGCGGTTCACCTCGGAGGCGCGCTACCCCCGCGGCTCGACGATCCGCGTCGAGCTGCCACCGTCAGCCGCGCAGCGCTAGTACACGCGTCCGTACGTTCAGTCGTGATTGGCGGTTCCCAGACCGAGCAGTCCGAGGACGCAGGAAGCCCCGATACCGGCCGTATCGGGGCGACCGAGGACGACGGAATGCGAAGTGTCTGGGGGCCGCCTGGCACACACCCGTACGTGCGGACGCGTGTACTAGGATCGCGGACATGGACGGAAACGGCAGGGGCGGGTACCTCGTCTTCGTCTGGTCGCCGGCGGGCTACACGCTCCAGGAGCGCCGCGGCGAGCCTCCGGCGCCGGGGTCGGAGATCGAGGACGGTGAGCACAGGTATCGGGTGACGAAGATCGCGCCCTCGCCGCTCCCCGGCGACAGACGCCTCTGCGCCTACCTGCTGCCGGCCTGACGCCGTCGGCGACTGTGCCGCGGCAGCGCGGGACTGACGCTCCCCGGCGACGCGGGGGCGCTCGAGGTGTCTTCTGCGCCCCTGGAGTCCGCTCGGTGGACTCCAGGCCTGGCGTCACTCCGGCAGGACGTTGTGGACGTCGTGCTCGGTCGCGTACGCGTCAGTGAGCGCGTTGATCTTCGCCGGGTCCGGGAAGGCGTAGTTGATCTCGACGAAGGCGTTCCACTTGTCGGGGAGCGCATCCTCGGGGAAGATCGCCTCGACCGGGCACTCCGGCTCGCATGCGCCGCAGTCGATGCACTCCTCGGGGTCGATGATCAGGATCCGCTCGAACTCGTGGATGCAGTCGACCGGGCAGACGTCGACGCAGGAGAGGTCCCTGATGTCGATACAGGGCTCGGCGATGATGTACGTCACGGGCCCGAGTCTAGCCGCGTGGTCGGAGCCGGCTACGGGCCGTCCGTCACACCCCCGCCGATCAGCTCGGCCACCACGTCGGGCGCCCGTTCCACGAGCGCCGACTTGACGATCACGCGGTCGAACCCGGCCGCATGCGCGCGCTGAAGGCCTACCCGGTCGGTGTGATTCGTGTATCCGAGAATCGGGATGTCGGGCCACGCCTCGACGACCTCCTCCGGCTCCACGCGGGTGATGTCGGCGACGACGAGGTCGGGCTCGGAGACGCTGCCCGTGGTGACGAGCCGATGGTCGGAGAGCAGTCCCTCGAGCTTCCCTCGGAAGAAGAGGTCGACCCCGACGAGCAGGATCGTCGCCACGTGGCGACAGTAGCACCCGCCCCGGAAGCTCCCGCTCCTCGCCGATAATGCGTCATGGGGTTGGGCAGAGGGCTCGAGCTGATCGACGCGGGCGAGTACTTCGAGGCGCACGAGGAGCTCGAGGAGGAGTGGCGGGACGCGCCCGCCGGGGAGCGCGCCTTCCTGCAGGGCCTCGTCCATGTCTCGGTCGGCTGGCTGCACGCGTCCCGGGGCAACCGCCCGGGCTGCGAGCGCCAGCTCGAGAAGGCGGTTCGCCGTCTCGAGGCGTACCGCCCGTCCCATCGTGGTGTGAACGTCGACGCCGTTCTCGTGCAGGTCGCCGAAGCGCGCGCGCTCGTCGCCGACGGCTCCCTGTCGCTCACTCCGCCGCGCGTCGGTGGGAGCTAGAACGCCGGCTCGAGCCCGAGCCACTCCAGGAAGCGGTTCAGGTACACGCGCAGGACGTAGAAGCGCCCGAAGAAGAGGAGCAGCCCGAGCGCCACCATGACCGCGCCCCCGCCGAGCTGGAGCGCCCGGTAGTGGTCGCGGAGCCAGCGGAAGGCGCCCATCGAGCGCGTGAAGAGCGCGCCTGCGAGGACGAAGGGGAGCGCGAGACCGAGCGAGTAGACAGCGAGGAGGAGCGCGCCCTCCGCGACGGTTCCCCTCGATCCGGCGAGAACGAGGATGCCCGCGAGCACGGGCCCGATACACGGCGCCGCGCACACGGCGAACGCCCCGCCGAGCAGCAGCCGCGACCCGCGCGTTCGGGCACCCTCGAGCAGGCCGGCGCCGACGAGGCGCTCCGGCCACGGCAGGAGCCCCATGAGCGCGAAGCCGAGGACGACCAGAGCGAAGCCCGCGATCCGCTCGAGCAGGAACTGGTCGACGAACAGGCTGCCGCCGACGAGCGCCGCCCCGGTGCCGAGCAACACGAACACCGCGGTGAAGCCGGCGACGAAGGGGATGCTCGAGACGACGACCCGCCGCGTCGTGCCAGGCTGGCCGAGCTTGTCGGCGTCGACGGCCGAGACCGCCGACAGGTATCCCGGAACGAGCGGGAGCACGCACGGCGCGAGGAACGACACGAGCCCCGCGAAGAACGCGACCGGGATCGCGGTCGAGCTCACGTCAGCCCTCGAACCGGGCGAGCTCCTCGTCGACCCTGCGGTCGAGCTCCGGCTCCAGCGGCGTCGTCGCCTCGGCCGGTTCCCGCCCGCGTGCCCAGGATCGCGCGAGGAGCGCCACGACGACCGCTCCCACGACGACCGCGACGAGCGGGAGGAGCCAGGCGAGGAGGCCGAAGCCGCTCTTTGCAGGGGTCGCGAGGACGCCGGGGCCGAACTCGGCCACGAGCGCGTCCTTGATCTCCCGCTCGGAGTCCCCGGCGGCGACGCGCTCCCGGATGAAGAGCTTCATCCGCTCGGCGATCGGCGCATTCGACTGGTCGAGGGTCGTCTCGCAGACGGGGCACACGATCTGGGCCTCGAGGTCGGCGGCGTTAGGGGGGCTCGCGCCGAGCGCCGCTCCGGCCGGCGCGAGCGCGGCAACCAGGAGCGCGAGCGAGACGAACCTCACGACGCGAGCGCTTCCTCGATGGCTTCGCGAAGGCGCGCGCGGTCATCGTCGGAGTTGACGGCGCCTGCGAGCACCTCGACGACACGACCCTCCCGGTCCAGCACGAAGGTCTCCGGGAAGCCCGTCACGCCGAATCCGGCGAGCGTGTCTCCGGGCCCGTCGTACACGAGTGGGAACGTCAGGTCGAACCGCTCGGCGAAGGCACGGGCGTCACGGCGAAAGTCCTTCGCGTCCAGGCCGACGACGACGACGTCTCGGTTCCGATTCTCTCGCCAGACGCGCTCGAGGTACGGGGCCTCCTCCTTGCACGGGATGCACCACGACGCCCAGAAGTTGAGCACGACCGCCTTCCCGCGAAGCGACGAGAGGGTGAGCTCACCGCTCTCGTCGAGGCGCTCCAGCGTGAAGTCAGGGGCCGGGGGGCGGTCGCCGCGCGCCGCTGCGGCGGCGAGGTCGCCACCCTCCTTCGACGCGAGCGACCACGCGAGCAGGACGAAGAGGAGGACGACGAGGCCGATGGCCACGCCCTGGCCGACGAGCTTCGCGCGCTGCGTCATCGTCAGCGGCGGACGATGAACACCGGCGTGCCGACGCGGACGCGCTCGAAGAGCCACTCCGCGTCGGGGATCCGCATGCGCACGCACCCGTGCGACGCCGAGTACCCGATCGACGCGGCGTCCGGCGTGCCGTGAATACCGACGAACGGCGACGAGATGCCCATCCAGCGCGTGCCGAGCGGGTTGCCGGGGCCGGGAGGAACGGCTGTCTTCCCGCTCGCCCACGGAGATGGCGGCGGATACCACCAGGGGTTCCGCTGCAGCGTCGTGATCTCGAACGCTCCGATGGGGGTCGCGAAGCCCGCCGCGCCGGTCGCGACCCCGAACGTCCGCACGACCTTCCCCATGACGTAGAAGCGGAGCTTCTTCGACTCACGGAGGATGACAACCGCCGTGCCCACGTCCGTTTCGGTGACCTTCGGCTTCACCTCTGCGAAGGAGAGCGTGATCGGGTTTCGGGAGTGCGTCGCCAGCGCGGCGCGCACCGCGCGAGTGGCTGCGAGTCTCTGGAGACGGCGCCCGGCCTTTGCCGGGACGACCCGGAGGGACTCACCGCGCAGCAGCGTGCGGGCGTCCACGGGTGAACGATCGGCGTCGCGACCGAGGCGGTCGAGGTGGGCGGCGATCCGGTCGCGGGGCACGTCCACGTCGAGCGGGATCTCCGCGCCGGGACGCGCCGAGCGCGCCCGCTTGACGGACTTGGCGATGTTCGGCCTCGCGCCGAGGCCGCGCGGTGCGACTCGTACCTTCCGCTGCGGGCCGACGACGAGCACGAGCGGACGGTCGAACGCCTTGCGCACGACGGTCGTGGCCTCGGTGCCGCGCATCCCACCGACGGCGACGCCTCCGATCGTGACGCCGGACGCGATCGTCGTGGGCCGCGGGGGTGGCGGAGGCGGCTCGGGAGGGGGCGGCTCGGTCGTCGGCGGGGGATCCGTCGACTGGAGTTCGCCCGCTCCAGCCGTCGAGGCGAGCGCGAACGCCGCCGCGAAGCCTACGAGCGCAATGCCGGCGAGGAGCCCTGCTCCGATTGCGCGAGCCCCGTTTCTCACGACCGCAGTGTAGAGGCGAATATGCCGGGGTCGTTGGAGACGACTGCATCCACGCCCGCGGCGTCCATGCGCGCGAGGTCGGACGGATCGTCGACCGTCCACGCGATGACGGCAGCGCCGAGCGCGTGGGCGCGCTCGACCGCGCGGGCAGTCACCACCGAGTGGTGGAGCGACAGCGCGGACGTGCGCGAGGAGCGAAGCAGGATTCCGACGAGAAGCGGCAGCGCCGAGCGGATGCCCCACAGGGCGCCGCGCGCGACCGGGGCGAACGTCCCTCGGTCCGAGATCCCCATGACCGCCCGCGGGAAAGTGAGCGCGCCGCGGAGCCCGGGCTCGCGGCGGGCGAGGGTTCGAAGAGGGCGCAGGTGCGCACACGTGACGAACGCCCGCTCCTCGAGCCCGAACCGCCGCAGCGTCCCACCGACGTCCACGACGGCGTTCGCGGACTTCACGTCCGCGTGCACGCCGAGCTCGGCGGCCTCGTCGACGAACCAGGCGAGCGCGTCGTCGAGCGTCGGGAGCTCCGGGCACGTCTCGCGCAGCTCCGTGACGCTCTTGTCCAGCACGGTTCCGCGGGAGCGGCCGTGGCTCACCTCCAGCAGGTCGTTCGAGTGGGCGACCACGATCTCCCCGTCGTCGAGGCGGAGGAGATCGAGCTCGATCGCGTCGACGCCCGCGTCCCGCGCGGCCCGGAACGCGCGGATCGTGTTCTCGGGCGCGAGCGCTGCGGCGCCACGATGCCCTATACGGAGCGGTCGTCCGTCGCGGCGTTCGAGCGCGATCACGGACGCGTCGGGAGGTAGTCCTCGTCGAGCCGGCCGCCCTCGGCGGCGTACGAGACGATCATGCGGTCCGTCAGCCACTCGACGGGCGCCCGGTCGTCCGTCCAGACGCGGCCGGACGGCTCGAGCTGCACCGCGTCTCGCGCGAGGAGCTCGCGCAGCGGCGCGAGGTCGTTCGGGCCCACCTCCAGCCGGGCTTCGAGCTCGCTTCGGGAGAGCGGCCTCGCCAGGCCGAGCACGATCGTGTTGAAGCGGAGTGCAGGCCACTCGAGAACTTGCGGGAACCGCGTCGCGAGAGTCGTCCCGACGGCGCGTACGAGCCGCTCGTCGTCCGGCACTGACGCGACGTTGAGGGCGACGATGCCGCCGGGGCGAAGCCGCTCGCGCACGAGCTCGAAGAACTCCCGGGTCGCGAGGTAGAACGGGACGTAGGGCTGGTGGTAGGCGTCGACGACGATGAGGTCGTATGTCTCGTCGGTCGAGCGCAGGAATGGCCTCGCGTCGACGTCGTGCACGGTGAGCCGCGGGTTGTCGTCCATCCCGAAGTACCGGCTCCCGACCCTGCTCACCGCCGCGTCGATCTCGACGCCGTCCACCTCGGCCTCCGGGTAGTACACGCCGAGCGCCCGCGCCGTCGTCCCACCCGCGTTCCCCAGGATCGCGATGCGCTCGACGGGTCTGCCCAGGAGGGGCGGAACCGCGAGGAACGCATCCCAGACGCCGCCCGTGAGCACCGTGTCCGACCGCCACACCGAGTGCACGGCGACGCCCTCGTTGAGCCGCAGCAGCCGCCTGCCGTCGGACTCCTCGACGACCTGGATGTACTGGTGGAAGGACGTCTCCTCGTGGAGGAGCCCCCTCTCGGCCTTCACGGCTCCCGGTGGGAGCGCGACGAGCGCCGCCAGCGCGGCCGCGACGAGCAGGTAGCGGGGCCCGAGCAGGAAGCACGACGAGACGGCGAGAAGCGCCGCGATGACGAAGAACGTCCGCTGCGTCCCGATCGCCGGGATGAGGAAGAGCGCCGGGAGGAAAACGCCCACGAGGGATCCCGCGGTCGAGAGCGCGTACAGACGTCCGGCGACCGCGCCCGCGGTTTCGATGCTCTGCACGGCGAGCCGGATCGCGAACGGCGACACCATCCCGAGGAGCACGACGGGCGGCGCGCAGAGGAGGAGCACGGCCAGGAAGCTCCCGACCACCGCGCCGGCCGAGGCCTCGTCCAGCCCTTCGACGGTCAGGTCGAGGAACGGGCTCGCGACGAACGGGATCGCGGCGATGCAGACGGCCGAGGCGAGGACGATGAAGCCGAGCAGCGACGGGCGAGGGTGGCGATCGGCGATACGCCCGCCAAGCCAGTAGCCGATCGCGAGCGCCGCGAGGACGATCCCGATGAGGTTCGCCCAGACGATCGTGGACGAGCCGAAGTACGGGGCGAGGAGCCGCGACGCGGTGATCTCGGTCGCGAGTGCGCCGATACCCGCTCCGAAGACGAGCGCGGCGAGGTCGAGGCCGCTCCGCCTCTCTTCCGACGTCGCCACCGTCTAGAGCCCGAAGACGCGCTCGATCTCACCCATCGTGCGAAGGGCGAGGAAGACGGCGGCGGCGGTGGCGAGGAGCAGCACGAGCCAGAAGCGGACGCCGGCCCACCTCTTCTCGCGCTGACGACGGGCGCGTGCGACGCGCTTCGCACGGTGGAGACGGTAGGCGTGGGAGACGGCCTCCGGGTCGAGCGGAGGCGCGTCGTCGCGGTCGACGGCCGGAGCAGTCCTGGAAGCGAGCCTGGCCACAGACTGACAGTGTAAGAACTCGGATCAGGCCGCTGCACGAGGTCCAGCCGAGGCCGAACCCATACTCTTCACCCGATGGAAGGCTCTTCGGGTCGCGCACGTATGCCGTTCGGCGCTCGTTCGGACCTCCCACCGCTCGGGGGGCGGCTTCTGCTCCTCTTCGGACTCCTGCTCTCCGTCTCGGCCCTGACGGGCTGGTACACGGGCGAGGGCGTCGGCACGACGGTCTCCGTGATCGGGTGGCACACGGGCACGATCGGCAAGATCGTCCTCGCGCTCGGACTCCTCGCGGTCCTCATCGCCGCGCTCCGCGAGATCGGGGTCAGCCTCCCACCCGCCGTCCCCGAGAGCCTGCTCGCGATCGGGATCGGCTCGATCGCCACCGTGCTCGTGCTCGTGCGCGTCATCTCGATCCCCGACACGTTCTTCTTCGCGAGTCGCGGAATCGGGATCTGGATCAGCCTCGTCTGCGCGATCGGCATCATCGTCGCTGGGCTGCTCGAAGCCTCGGAAGAGCTCTGAGGAGCGTTTAGGGCACCGTCACCGTGACGGTGACGGTGCGCGTCGGCGGCTGCTGCGGGAGCGGCGTGAGCGTCCGGACGTTCGTGACCGTCCCGCCGTCGCTCGGCCGCTCGTCGAGCGTCCGCGCGAACGCGATCCCGAGCAGGAACGTGAGCACGAGCGCGAGGACGAGCGCGAGGCCGCGGAGCACGCCGGTGCGACGGTCAGGGCGGCGTGACCGTCGCCGCCCGTGCGGCTCGAGCATCGTCACGGGTCGTAGTCCACGGCGCCGCGGGAGTAGGCGTAGAAGGCGGCTCCCTCGACCATCGAGAGCGTCAACGGCCAGTCGCGCGCGGGTGCGTGCTCAGCAAGGACGTCCCGCACCCACGCCTCGGCGACACGGTAGGCGACACCGAGCTCCTGCAGCGTGTAGGTCGCCCCCACGCGCTTTCGGAGCTCGCTCAGCACGACCTCGAGCTGCACCTCCAGCGCCTCGGCGCGGAGGGGATCGCGAAGCGCGCGCTCGAAACGCGTGTTGGCGTCCTCCCACTCGAGCCTCGCGCTCTGGACGTCCGCGACCACGCGACGGGATGCTAGTACACGCATTCGTGCGTTCGGTCGTGGTTGGCGGTCCCCAGACCGAGCAGTCCGAGGACGCAGGGAGCCCCGATACCGGGCGTATCGGGGCGACCGAGGACGACGGAATGCGAAGTGTTCTGGGGGCCGCCAGGCACACACCGGTACGTGCGGACGCGTGTACTAAACGCTTCCGCGGAGGAGCTCGTCGGTGCAGCAGCCGTCCGTGGGCCAGGGGGGCTCGACCTCGGCGAGGATGCGCTCGCCGAGGACGTAGCCCGGCCGCCCGAGCGCGTAGGCGGCGTGCGCGTGGAGACACTTCAGATGCGCCGGGGAGCGCGAGCCACCGATCCCGAGATCGAGCGACGCACCCCCGTCGCTGCCGCGCTCGCCACCTGCGAGCGCGCGGCGGACGCGTCGTTGCTCCTCGGTCGCGCGCGCGAGGGACGTGCCGAGCTCGGGATGGTCTGCGACGGCACGGCTCCACCGCTCGACGCCGCCGGCCGCTTCGAGGCGAGCGATCGCCGCGACCAGGTGGGGACACGTGAGGTAGTACGTCGTCGGGAACGGCTGCCCGAAGACGTCGTATGGCGACTGCTCGGTCACGGCCGGGCGCCCCCACGGGCACCGGACGGCGACTCGGTGGATCGCGCGCGGCTGGCGCCCGAGCTGCAGGGCCACGACGTCGACGTCGTCCACGAGGAGGAGGCTACGGGGCGCCAGCGCCCCGCGCACGCGCCGGTGACCTCGCCTGGCGCCAGGCGGGGATGCCCTTCACGACGTACAGACGCTCGCCCGACCGCACCCACCCCATGCGCCGGGCCTCGCGCTGCGCCGCCTCGAGGCTCGTGGACGCGACCAGGCGTCGTTCGAGGTCGGATCGGACGGACTCGAGCGCCGCAACCTCGGCCTGCCGGTCGGCCAGGTCGCCCCGCGTCTCGAGGTACGACGCGAGCGGTCGGTAGTAGAGGTACACGGCAACGCCGATCAGCGCGACGAGCCAGACCAGCCGGAGGCGTCTTCGCGACCGAGTGGCCCGCCGCTTCGTGACCTCCTTCGCGGGAGCCCGCTTCCTGCTCGCCGTCGTCCTGCTCGCCGTCGCCACGCCTCAGGATTCACGCCCGGCCCCCCGTCCCCTTCCTCGCAACGCCCTCTACGCGGAGTCGACCTTGATGACGTTCGTCGAGCCCGGGATGTTCACGGCGGTCCCTGCCGTGAGCACGATGAGGTCGCCCGCATCGACGATGCCCTCGTTGCGCGCCGCGTCGATCGAGCGCCGCCAGAGATCGTCCACGTCGGAGGACTCCTGGATCTCGAGCGGCGTCACACCCCACTCGATCGCCATGTGCTGGAGGGACGTGCGGACGTGCGTGAGCGCGACGATCGGCCTCCGCGGCCGGAGCCGTGCGACGGCGGACGCGGTACGGCCCGTGAACGTCGGCACGAGGATCGCGCGTGCGCCGAGCGCCTCCGCGAGGTCACAGGCGGCGTTCGACATCGCACGGCCGACGGTCGGGGACTCGGCGGCTCCTGGCAGCTGGTGCCGGTAGCCGAGGCTCGGCTCGACGGCCCGCGCGATCCGGGTCATGGTCTCGATCGCCTCGACCGGATACGCCCCGATCGCCGTCTCCGCCGAGAGCATCACGGCAGAGGTGCCGTCGATGATCGCGTTCGCGACGTCCGAGGCTTCGGCGCGGGTCGGCTCCGGCCGTTGCACCATCGACTCGAGCATCTGGGTCGCCGTGATCGCGGGCTTCCCGCGATCGAGCGCACGCAAGATGATCTCCTTCTGGAGGAGTGGGACGCCCGCGGGCCCGACCTCGACTCCGAGATCCCCTCGGGCGATCATCACCGCGTCGGCGTGGTCGAGGATCTCCTCGAGCGCGTCGACAGCCTCCCTGAGCTCGATCTTCGCGATCACCCAGGCCTGCGAACCGGCCGCCTCGATGCGCGCCCGCAGGGCCGCGACGTCGTCCCCCGAGCGAACGAACGACTGTGCGACGAAGTCGACTCCGAGCTCGAGCGCGAGCTCGAGGTCGGCGAGGTCCTTCGTCGTGAGGGACGGCACGGGGAGCGCAACTCCCGGGACGTTGACACCCTTGTGAGCCCTCACCGTCCCGCCGGTGACGACACGGCAGATCGCGCGTCCCTCGCCGACGCTCTCGACGCTCAGGCGCACGAGCCCGTCGTCGATCAGGATCTCGTGCCCCGGCTGGAGCGCCGACGCGAGCACGTCCGGAGCGACCGGGAGATCCCCCGCGCGCGCAGTCGTCTCGCCGGTCACGACGACCTCGTCCCCTGGCTCGAGCCCGACGTCGGCCGGAAGGTCGCAGATCCGGAGCTTCGGCCCCTGGAGGTCCGCGATGAGGGCGATGGGGCGCCCCGAGGCCTCCTGCGCGCGTCGGATGATGCTCGCGCTCGCCGCGTGGGTCTCGTGGTCTCCGTGGGAGAAGTTGAGCCGTGCGCCGTCCATGCCGGCCTCGATGAGCCGCGCAACGACGGACTCGTCCGCCGACGCGGGGCCGATGGTGGCGACGATCTTCGTACGGCGCTCGAACGGGAGCATGCGCTCGAGGGTAGCGGCCCGCCCCGCGATCAACGGAGCCGGAAACCAGATCGCAACCGCGCAGGCGTGCTCGCGAGCGAGCTCAGCGGCCCGAGCGGGGGAACGCCTTCCAGCCGGGGTACACGGCGTCGTCCCCGAGCTCCTCCTCGATCCGGAGCAGCTGGTTGTACTTCGCGACCCGCTCCGAGCGAGACGGTGCGCCGGTCTTGATCTGGCCGGCGTTCACCGCGACGGCGAGATCGGCGATCGTCGTGTCCTCGGTCTCGCCGGAGCGGTGGGAGATCACCGTCGCATATCCGGCGTCGTGGGCCATCGCGATCGTGTCGAGCGTCTCGGTGAGCGTGCCGATCTGGTTGACCTTCACGAGGATCGCGTTGCCGACGCCCGCCTCGATCCCCCGTGCGAGGAACGTCGGGTTCGTCACGAACAGGTCGTCGCCCACGAGCTGCACGCGCTCGCCGAGCGCGCCGGTCAGCTCCTTCCAGTCGTCCCACGAGCCCTCGTCGAGGCCGTCCTCGATCGAGACGACCGGGAAGCGGTCGACGAGCGACGCGTACAGCTCGACCATCCCCGCTGGATCGAGCGTCCGCCCCTCGCCCGGCAGCCGGTAGAGGCCGTCACTGAAGACCTCGCTTGCAGCCGGGTCGAGCGCTATTGCCACCCGCTCGGCGTGGCCCGCGCGCCCGGCCGCCTCGAGGACGGCCTCGATCGCCTGCTCGGACGATTCGAGGTCGGGTGCAAACCCGCCTTCGTCCCCGACGCCGGTGGCGAGCCCCCGCTCGTGCAGGACCTCCCGCAACCGGTGGAAGACCTCCGCGCCGATGCGGATCGCCTCACCGAACGTCTCTGCGCCAGCGGGCACGACCATGAACTCCTGAAGGTCGAGGCGGTTCTGGGCGTGCGCCCCGCCGTTGATCACGTTCAGCATGGGAACCGGCAGCGTGCGTGCCCCCTCTCCGCCGAGCCAGCGATAGAGCGGAAGCTCCGCATCGGCCGCGGCAGCGCGCGCGGCCGCGAGCGACGCGCCGAGGACGGCGTTCGCGCCGAGCCGGCTCTTCGTCTGGGTCCCGTCGAGCTCGACGAGCAGCCGATCGAGTGCGCGCTGGTCGTCGGCGTCCTGGCCCACGAGGGCGTCGGCGATCTCGCCGCTGACGTTCTCCACCGCACGCAGCACGCCCTTGCCGAGGAAGACGCTCGCGTCGCCGTCGCGCAGCTCGACCGCCTCGTTCTCGCCCGTAGACGCACCTGACGGGACAGCCGCACGGCCGAACGCCCCGGACGCGAGCCGGACGTCGACCTCGACGGTGGGATTCCCTCTCGAGTCGAGGATCTGGCGCCCGTGAATCGACGCGATCGCACTCACTCGAGCTCCTCCTTCGCCTGGTCGTAGTACGCGTCCTGTGCGGCGAGATCAAGAGTACGCCAGTCCTCCCCGCGCTCGGCGGCCAACCGGACGGCGAGCTCGACGCGCTCGACGAAGCGCTGCGTCGTCGCGCGCAGAGCGAGCTCGGGGTCGACGTTGAGCCGTCGTGCGACGTTCACGACCGTGAAGAGCACGTCGCCGAGCTCGTGCGCGACAGCCGCGTCGGGCTCGGTCTCCGGCTGCGGCTCGCCTGCGTGCTGCACGGCCGCAGCGAGCTCGTCGAGCTCCTCGTGCAGCTTCGCGAGCGGCCCGGCGAGGTCGTCCCAGTCGTAGCCGGCAGCCGCTGCCCGGCGCTGAACCTTCCGCGCGAGCAGCAACCCGGGCAACGCATCGGGAACGTGATGGAAGACTCCTTCGCGCCCTTCCTGCTCCGCCTTGATGCCCTCCCATCGCTCCCGCACGCGGGCCGGTGTCCTGGCGTCCGCATCGCCGAAGACGTGCGGGTGCCGGCGAACGAGCTTCTCGTGCACGCTCCTCGCAACGGACTCGAGGTCACCCTGACCGCGCTCCTCGAGGAGCAGCGAGAGGAAGTAGACCTGGAACAGCAGGTCACCCAGCTCCCCGTGGAGCTCGACGTCGTCGCCGGCAAGCGCGGCGTCGGCGACCTCGTAGGCCTCCTCGACGGTGTGCGGGACGATCGTGCGCTCCGTCTGCTCGCGATCCCACGGGCAGTCTCGGCGGAGTCGGCGCGTCAACACCTGGAGGTCGAGGAGCGCCTCCGCGAGTCCCATGCGGGGAACGCTACTCGGTCTCGGTCTCGGTCGGATCGGCCGGGAGCTCGGGCGGCTGGAAGCCCGTGGCGTAGCTGATCTTGCCTTCGTAGCGCTTGGTCAGCTCCTCGACCCACACGCGCATGGCGTCGTTGCGCCGCTCCTGGATGAGGCTGCTGCGAATCGCCTCGCGGACGTCCTCGAGATTCGTCGTCGTCGCCTTGCGCACCGGGGAGAGCGCCTCGATCACGTGGTATCCGTACTCGGTCTTGACCGGCTCCGAGAGCGCGCCGTTCGCGAGCGCGAACGCCGTCTTGTCGAAGGCGGCAACCGTCTGGCCGCGCGAGATCGTGAGCTTGCCGCCGTCGTCCTTGCTGCCAGGGTCCGCCGACTCCTTCTTCGCGAGAGCCGCGAAGTCGGCGCCACCGGCGAGCAGCGCATGGATGCGGTCGGCCTCGGCCTTGCTCTTCGCGTAGTCGACCTGGCCGTCGGCGCCGTTCTGCGCGATGAGGATGTGCCGTACGTCGCGCGACTCGGGAGCCTGGTACTGCGACTGGTTCTGGGTGTAGTAGAGGAGGACTTCCTCGTCCGTGACCACCTCGTCCTTGGTCACCGCATCGAAGAGCTTCTGCGAGAGCACCGACGCGGCGAGCGTCTTGCGGAACGCCTCGAGGGTGAACCCCTGCTGCTTCAGTGCCTTGTCGAACTCCTTGCGGTCCCCGTTGAAGCGGCTCTTGACGACCTCCTCGAGCGCGCCGTCGATGTCCTTCTCGGTGACCTCGACGCCCAGCTTGTCCGCCTCCTGCTGGAACTCCTCGCGCTGGACGAGGAAGGCGAGGTACTGCTGCTGGATGTTCTGGTACTCGGGCGTGCCAACCTTGGGGAACTGCTGGTCTCGCCCCTCGTAGGCCTTCTTGGCGATCGTGACGAGCTCGTCGAGGTCAGACTTCGCGATCGTCGTACCGTTGACGACGGCAACCGCGCCGTCCGGCACGCTGTCGGAGCTGCCGCACGCCGAGACGACGAGTGCGAGCGCTGCTCCGAGTACGACGAGTGTGATTCGCGCGTGTCTCATCCGGGCCGGAACTCTTATAGCCGAGCGGGTGTTAGGCACAGGTTGTGACATGTTCGGATACGAGGACGACGTCCCTTCCGCAGGCTCTCCGTCGGACATGGAAAGGGCCGCGCCTCACGCGGCCATTCGGGCGCCGACGATAGCATCGGGCAGCTCGAGAGCGGCGTCGAGGCTCTCGACTCGGAGTGACACCTCGCGCTTGTCGTTCGAGTAGATCGCGGTCGGCACGAGCTCGCGCAGCGACCGGAACTCGGCCGATCCGAGTGACAGCGGCCCGATCGTCGCTCGCCCGCCCCGGAAGACGAGGTAGTCGGCGCCGAGCCGCGCCAGCTTGAGCTTGGCCTCCTGGATCGCAAACAGGTTCGCGACCGGATCGGGGACAGGGCCATAGCGATCCTCGGTCGCCGCGCGGAGCTCGCGCAGCTCGTCGTCGTCCTCCGAGAGCGCGATTCGCCGGTGGAGGTCGATCTTGAGCGCCTCCGCGGACACGTAGGACGCGGGCACGTAGGCATCAACGCTGGCGTCCACACGCACGGGGCGCGTCGCCACGCGCCGCTGGCCGGAGAGCTCCGCGACCGCTTCGTTGAGCATCTCCACGTACAGCTCGAACCCGAGCGCCGCAACGTGACCCGACTGCTCGGCGCCGAGGAGGTCCCCCGCGCCGCGGATCTCGAGATCCCGCATCGCGATCTGGAACCCGACGCCGAGCTCGGTGTGATCCGCGAGCGTGGCGAGCCTCGCACGAGCCTCCGCCGTCAGCTCCGCCGCCTCTGGATAGAAGAGGTACGCGTGCGCGAGAGCATCCGACCGGCCCACGCGTCCTCGAATCTGGTACAGCTGCGACAGGCCGAGGAGATCGGCGCGCTCGACGACGAGCGTGTTCGCCTGGGGGATGTCGATGCCGGACTCGATGATGGTCGTCGAGACGAGCACGTCCGCGTCGCCCGCGAGGAAGGCGTGCATTCGCTCTTCCAGCTCGCGCTCCGGCATCTGTCCGTGCGCGACGAGGAAGCGCAGCCCCGGTGCGAGATCGACGAGCTTCAACGCCGCCTGCTCGATGGTCTCCACCCTGTTGTGGAGGTAGAACGACTGGCCGCCGCGTGCATGCTCGCGCTCGAGGGCCTCTTTTACGACCTGCTCGTCGTACTCGCCGACGTTCGTGCGGATGGGGCGGCGGCCTTCGGGGGGCGTCTCGATGATCGAGATGTCGCGGAGCCCGGAGAGCGACATGTGCAGAGTCCGCGGGATCGGCGTCGCCGAGAGCGCGAGGACGTCGACCTCGAGTCGAAGCGCGCGGAGCAGCTCTTTCTGACGGACACCGAAGCGCTGTTCCTCGTCGAGGACGACGAGGCCGAGGCTCTTCGGGACGACGTCGCGAGACAGGATTCTGTGCGTTCCGACGAGCACGTCGATCTTGCCCTCGCGGAACTCGTCGAGGATCCTCTTCTGCTCCGCTCGAGAGCGGAAGCGCGAGACCATGTCCACGCGCACGGGGAAGTCGCGATACCGGTCGCGGAACGTGTTCCAGTGCTGCTCCGCAAGAATGGTCGTCGGGCAGAGCACCAGCGTCTGCCTGCCGTTCAACGCCGCCGCGAACGCTGCCCGCAGAGCTACCTCCGTCTTCCCGAAGCCAACGTCCCCGCAGACGAGCCGGTCCATCGGGCGTGGCGCTTCGAGGTCTTCCTTCACGGCCTCGATGGCCTGGAGCTGATCCTCGGTCTCCCGGTAGGGGAAGGCGGCCTCCAGGCGCTCGAGCCAGTCGCTCGAGAGATCCAGGGCGACGCCCGGAGCCCGCTGGCGCTGGGCGTAGAGCGCGAGAAGCTCGCCTGCGAGCTCACGCACGGAGGCGCGCGCGCGGGACTTGAGGTTCTGCCAGGCCTTGCCTCCGAGCTTGGAGAGCGAGGGTGCCTTCGCATCGGCTCCGATGTAGCGACCGACCTTCGCGAGCTGCTCGTGCGGGACGTACAGGCGGTCCTCGCCACGGAAGGCCAGGTGCAGGTAGTCACGGGTCACGCCGGCCACGGTCTTCGTCTCGAAGCCGAGGAGCCGCCCGACTCCGTGGTCCTCGTGAACGACGTAGTCGCCGGGGCGCAGGTCGGCGAACGACTGCAGCGCGCGACCCAGCCTCGCGTCCGCGCGCGGCGGTCGCTTCCGGAAGACCTGGAAGTCCGGGAGCAGCGCCACCCCGAGATCGCGCCAGACGAAACCTCTCCGCGCGGGGCTGACGACGAAGCGGACGCCGGCCTCCACGGGCAGGGTTGGCAGCACGTCGACGACGTCGGCTTCGACCTTTCGCAGCAGGCGCTGGGTGCGCAACGCTTCGCCTCGATGCGGGAAGGCCACGAGCACGCGCCTGCCCTGGCGCACCATCCCTGCGAGCTCCGTCTCGGCCTCCGCGAGCCCGCGCGCCGCGATCGCCGGGCGCTGGGCCTCGAACGAGTGGCGCTGGCCACGCGGGAAAGGGTCGAGGAACGACGAGTCGTGGAGCGAGAGCGAGAGCGAGGGCGCGGGCGCGCCCTCCTCTTCCCAGGTTGCACGTACGTCGTCGGGTTGCCACACGAGATCGGGTGGCCGATCGAACGGTGCGACGAGATCGGCCGGCGGGACACCGGGGTCGAGCTCGACGTCGACACGATCTCGTCGCCGCTCCGACGCGGGGTAGATCACGACGGCGGCGAGCTCGTGAAGCGCACGTTGCGTGAACGGTGAGAACGCACGCACCTGCTCGATCTCGTCGCCGAAGAGCTCGATGCGAACCGGCTCACGACCCGTGCTCGGGAAGACGTCGACGAGACCTCCCCGAACGGCTATCTGGCCGCGCTCGTCCACACGTTCCGTGTGCTCGTAGCCAGCGAGGGCGAGCTGCTCGACGAGCTCCTCGAGACCGGTGGCGTCGCCCGTTGCCACCCGGATCGGCGCGGGACGCTCCAGCTCCGGAGGCATGCCCTCGGCGAGAGCCCGCGCGGAGGCGCAGACGAGGCCTCCCGACCGGAGGGCGTCGAGCGCCCGTGCACGCTCGCCGACGAGGTGCGCGGGAGGCTCGAGCCCCGAGTCGAAGCGGACACCGCGACTGGGGAGAAACGCGACGCCCGCCGGATCCGCGTACCACGCGACGGCTTCGGCCGCATCCCGCGCATCCTCGTCCTCCGGCACGAGGAGCAGGAGCGAGCCACCGAGCGCGTCGTGGAGAGCTGCGAGCACGAGCGGAAGCGCGGGCTCGGAGACACGCGCGGCAGCGGGGAGGTCGTCGAGATACGCGCGAAACGGCTCGCTCGCCGAGAGCTCGGCGACGAGGCCTTCGAGAGAAGTGACACTCAGGTCCATACGTCGGGCGGGAACGCCGTCCCGCGAGCGTCAATCGTAGCCGGGGCGCACCAGAGCCACCGCCCAGGCGACGCGAAACGGCGCCGATGCAGCCGATGCCGAGCATACGGCCCGTCGCACGCCTTCAACCACCCCCAGGGGCACTCCCGTGTCCCTGGGTTCACGCTATCGGAGAACCCCTCACGGGAGGTGACCGACTCTGTAGCGAAGTAGCGAAGGTGCTCAAGAGCGCCGACCCGCGAACCGCAGAGCACGCATGCGACCGGCCCGAGCCAGCGCGGGGGAATCCGGCGACGTGTCGCCGCCGCCATCCGGCCCGCGTGGTGCCGGTCGGGCGATCAGTTGAACCGCTGCTGAGCCTCGGCGAGGCCGTCGGCCACGAGCATCTCGACCGCATCGGCGGCGCGCGTGACGAGCGCGGATCCCTCCTCGTGAGGCTCGAACGAGGACAGGACGAAGTCCGCGACGTCCCGTGGGTCACCGCGCTGCGGTCGGCCCACACCGATCCGCAGGCGCAGGAACTCCTGCGTGCCGAGCGCCTGGGCGATCGAGCGCAGCCCGTTGTGGCCGGCGAGACCGCCGCCGAGGCGAACCTGGAGTCGACCGAGCTCGAGATCGACGTCGTCGTGGACGACGAGGAGGTCGCGCTCCTGCACCTTGAAGAACCGAGCTGCCGCGGAGATCGACCGTCCCGACTCGTTCATGTACGTCTCGGGCGCGAGGAGGGCGATCCGGGCGCCGTCGATCCTCGTCTCGGCCAGCCGCCCGCTGAACTTCGACCTGAACGAGCCGCCGTGGCGCGCGGTGAGCTCGTCGACGACCATCCAGCCGACGTTGTGACGGTCGCGGGCATGTCGCGTTCCCGGGTTCCCGAGACCGGCGACGAGAAGGTCGAGCGTCGAGGCCGAATCGCCTCGACGGAAGAGCCGCACGAGCTACTCCTCGGACGGTGCTTCGTCTTCGGCGGCAGCTTCCGCCTCGGACTCGGGCGCGCCCTCGGCGGCCTCGCCCTCCTCGGGCTCTTCCACTTCCGCTTCCACGAGGCCGCGTGGCACCGAGACGGTCGCGATGACCGTCCCGTGGAGGTCGTCGAGGAACGACGCGCCCTCGGGCGCCGCGATGTCTTCGAGACGCAGCACGTCCCCGACCTCCATCGCGCTGATGTCGACCTCGATGTTCTCCGGGACGCTCGCGGGAAGCGCCTCCACGCGCAGCTCGCGCGTCACGAGCGAGAGCACCCCTCCTCCCTTGACGCCCAGGGACTCACCCACGAGGTTCACGACCACGGACGCCTGAATCGGCTGATCCATGCGCACCTCGCGGAGATCGATATGGGAGATCGTCCCCCGGATCGGGTCCTGCTGGTACTCGGCGAGAACCGACGGGTGCACGGTCTTCTGGCCCGCCAACACGACGTCGAGGATCGCGTGCATGCCCGAAGGCCCGGTCATCGCCGTCCGGAGCTCGCGCTCGGGAACCGAGATCGCACGGGCGTGCCCCTTACCGTAGAGGACGCCCGGGATCAGGCCCTGCGCGCGCAGACGCCGCGAGTTGCGCGAGCCGAGCTCCTCGCGCTCGCGGACCTCCAGCTTGGTTCGGTCACCGGACACGGCGGCGGATTGTAGCGAGAGACACGCGCCTCGCCCGCTCGAAGCGACGCCGCGCGTCCGCCGGGCCCGCATGCTCGGTGGATCATCGACACGAGCGCGTCCCGCGCGGCCCGCTGCTCAGAACAGCTGGTTCTCGCCGCCGAAGATCGCGGACACCGACTCGTCGGCGAACACGTTGATGATCGTCTCCGCCAGCAAACCCGAGACCGAGAGCACCGTCATGCTCTCCGGACGGCGCAACGGGTCGACGGGAACCGTGTCCGTGACGACGATGCCCGCGAGGTCGGCGTCGCCGAAGCGCTCCAGCGCGTCCGCGGAGAACAGCCCGTGCGTCGCGAAGACCCACACGGCCTCCGCACCGGCCTCCCGGAGCGCGCGCGCTCCGGCGAGCAGCGTGTTGCCGGTCGAGATGTTGTCGTCGCCGACGATGGCGATCTTGCCTGCGACGCGTCCCGTGATCTCGGTGACGGACGCGACATCCCGCGCCGGCCGTGTCTTGTTCATGATCGCGAAGTCCGCCTCGATCATCTCGGCGAAGCGGACGGCGTGCTTCGCCCGACCCGCGTCGGGCGCCACCGAGACGACACGGTCTCCCGTGAGCCCGAGGTCGCGGAAGTGCTGGGCGAACAGGGGTAGCGCGGTCATGTGGTCGACGGGGATCGTGAAAAAGCCCTGGATCTGTCCTGCGTGGAGGTCCATGGTCAGGAGCCGATCGGCACCCGCGCCCTCGATCATGTCGGCGAGCAACCGACTCGAGATCGGCTCGCGCGGCTTGGCCTTGCGATCCTGTCGCGAGTACGGGAACCACGGGATCACGGCTGTGATGCGCTTGGCCGATGCCAGCCTCGCAGCCTGGATCATGAAGAGCAGCTCCATGATGTTCTGGTCGACGGGGTGACAGCCGGTCTGGACGAGGAAGACGTCGGCGCCGCGGATCGACTCGCAGTAGCGGCAGTAGGTTTCGCCGTTCGCGAACGTCGTGAGCTCGATCTCGCCGAGCTCGACGCCGAGCTGCCCGGCGATGCGCGTCGCGAGCTCCGGGTGCGAGCGGCCCGCGAACACCATCAGCCGCTTCTTCGGCGTGAGCGGGATCGCGTGCCCGGTCGTCATCTCGACGTGTGGGACGTCGCTCTCGAGGCCTGGAAGTGTCTGTTCAATCGTTCCGCTCTCCACCGCGCCCTTCCTTCGTGACCTGTCGCGCACGGGCGATAGCGAGCGCGCCCGCAGGGACATCCTCTGTGATCACGGAGCCGGCTGCAATCCATGCGTCGTCGCCGATCGTCACCGGGGCGACGAACGTATTGTCGACGCCGGTCCTGACGTTGCGTCCGATGACCGTCCGGTTCTTCTCGCGGCTGTGATCCTGGTTGGCCGTGATGTTGCCCGCGGCGATGTTCGAGCCCTCCCCGATGTCCGCGTCGCCGATGTACGAGAGATGGGGCACCTTCGTCCGCTCGCCGATCCTCGAGTTCTTCATCTCCACGAACGATCCCGCCTTCGCTCCTGCCTCGAGCACCGTGCCGGGGCGAAGGTAACAGAAGGGCCCAACCAGGGCGCGTTCACCCACGACGGCGTCGACGAGCACAGCGTGCGGACCGATCTCCGCGCCGGACGCGATCCGCGAGGTGCCCCGGATGACCGTGAACGGGTGGATCACTGCGTCCGGCTCGAGCACCACGTCATCGTCGATCCAGGTCGACTGCGGATCGACGATCGTCACGCCGGCAAGCATGTGCGCCTCGTTGACCCGGTTCCGGAGCTCGGCCGCGGCCGCGGCGAGCTCGGCGCGCGTGTTGACGCCCTCGGTCTCCACTGGATCTCCTCCCTTGTGCACGGCGACGCGTCCTCCCTCTGCGACGAGCAGCTCGACCGAGTCGGTGAGATAGAGCTCGCCCTGCGCATTGTGCGGCGCGAGCCGGTCGAGCACCGGCCAGAGGCGCTCCGCCCGGAACACGTAGATCGACGAGTTGACCTCCCGCACCACGAGCTGCTCCTGGGTCGCATCGCGGGCCTCGACGATCGCGGCCAGCCCGCCGTCGCCGTTTCGCAGGACCCGTCCGTACTGCTTCAAATCGTCGGGCTCGAACGACAGGACGGTCGCCCAGGCGTCCGCCCGCCGGTGGACGTCGACCAGCTCCTGCAGCACCGCCGGAGTCAGAAGCGGCGTGTCGCCCGAGAGGACGAGAACGTCGTCGGCCCGCCCCTCGAGCGCCGCGCGAGCACTGCGTACCGCGTCACCTGTTCCAAGGGGCTGCTCCTGCACCGCGACCTCGAGGTCGCCGAAGGAAGCCGCCGATGTCGGGGAGGCGACGACGACGAGCGGGTCGGCGCCGATCTCGGCCGCGGAGCGGAGCACCCAGTCCACCATCCTGCGTCCGAGCAGTGGGTGGAGGTGCTTGGGAAGCTCGGAGCGCATGCGCGTTCCGAGGCCGGCGGCCATGACGACCGCGGCGAGCGTTCGGCCACTCGACTTCGCCATCGAGGCTGGGGCGCCAGGATTCGAACCTGGGATCACGGGACCAAAACCCGTTGCCTTACCGCTTGGCCACGCCCCAGAGCGAGACCCATCTTGCCAGCCGGGGTCACGGGATCACGCCGCCGCCACGGGCCGGGTCAGCCATGTCTTCCCCGCCGCACGGAGTGCGCGCTCTGCTTGCCGAGCCCGATCGGCGTGTGCGAAGAGGCCGTACACGATCGGGCCTGCGCCGCTGACGTCGGCGCGAAACGCTCCTCGCCGCTCGAGCTCATCCGCGAGCGGCGAGGACGCGAGGTCGTTCGGTGGCAGCGCGGCGAGATCGCGAGCAGTCTCGACCCCTGCCACCGAGCGCTCGAGCGCCGCGCGCCGCTCCGCGAAGCCGCGCGCGCCTTCGCGGCGGTCGAACCGCTCGTAGACCACCCGTGTCGAGACCTTCGTCACTCCCTGTGGGAGAACGAGCAGAACGGCGAAGTCAACAGGGAGCGCAAGCGGTGCGAGGTCGGTGCCGTCCCCGGTGGCGAGCTGGGGCCCGTCGCGCAGGAAGAACGGAACGTCGGTTCCGACGCGTGCGGCGACCCCGTGCAGTGCATCGGGTGAGAGCGGCGCCGGGAGCGTCGCGTTCGCCAGACGAAGAGCGGCGGCAGCATCCGAGCTTCCGCCTCCCAGCCCAGCGGCGACGGGGATCCGCTTCTCGATCGACGCGCGCCAGCGAGGCTCGACGCCGGCGGCGTCGGCCAGGCCGGTGAGCGCCTCTCGCACGAGCGTGTCTTCCGCGAAGCCTGCCACGGACAGAGCGTTGTCGGTCTCGACCTCGACGTCGTCGTGAAGGTCGATCGCGTGCATCACCGTCTCGACCTCGTGCTTCCCGTCGGGCCGGAGCGGCCCGACGACGAGCGCGAGGTTGAGCTTCGCGTGCGCCCTCACCACGTCACCCGAGAGCCTCGGCGAGAGCGACGAACTCCCCGGCCTCGAGCTCCTCGGCGCGCGCTCCGGGGGACTGACCGATCGCGCCGAGCGCCTGCACGGCCTCTTCCCGGGTTGCAAGCCCGGTGAGTGCGAGCGAGTTCGCCAGCGTCTTTCGCCGGTGAGCGAACGCCGCCTCGACGACCGCCCGGACACCCGCGGGTGGCGCGGGATCGCGTCGGACGAAGGCGACGAGTGCCGAGTCGACCTGCGGACGCGGACGGAACACGTTCGGCGACACCGCGTGAAAGCCCACCTTCTCGGACCACAGCTGCACCACCACCGAGACCGAGCCGTAGGCCTTCGTACTCGGGCGCGCGAAGAAGCGATCCGCGGCCTCGCGCTGCACCATCACGCACCAGCGCTCGAGCGACGGAAGGCGCTCGAAGCTCTCGGCCACGAGCGGCGTCGCGATGTTGTAGGGGAGGTTCGCGACGAGCTTCGAGGGTCGCGGGGTGAGTGCGCCGAGATCGATGCGGAGCGCGTCGGCGAACACGAGCGACACGTTGTCGAGACCCTCCAGGGCCGACGCGAGCGGAGCCTCGAGCGAGCGGTCCAGCTCGACCGCGTGCACGAGTCGCGCTCGCTCCGCGAGGTAGCGCGTGAGCACGCCGAGCCCAGGGCCGACTTCGAGCACGACGTCCTCGGAGCCGAGCTCGGCCATGCGCCCGATGACGCCGAGGATGTTCTCGTCCACGAGGAAGTGCTGGCCGAGCGACTTCTTCGGCGTGACCCTCACGGCAGACGAAAGGCTGCGGTCGCGTTCGCGTGCGTGGTCTCGGCGAGCATCGACGGCTCGACGCCACGCACCTCGGCGAGCGCAGCGATCGTGTGGACGACGTTCGCCGGCTCGTTCGTGCGCCCGCGAACCGGCTGGGGTGCGAGGTATGGGCTGTCGGTCTCGACGAGGATCCGATCGTCGGGCACGGCTGCCGCCGCTGCACGGAGATCCTCCGCCTTCGGGTACGTGACGTTCCCGGCGAACGAGACGTAGTACCCGCGTTCGAGCGCTGCGGGGAGGAGATCGGGCGAGGAGAAGCAGTGGAGGATCACGGAACCCCCGTATGCAGCGAGCGCCGCTGCCGTCTCCGACGCAGCCTCGCGGCTGTGGATCACGACCGGGAGGCCGAGCTCGTCAGCGAGCGCGAGCTGCGCGTCGAAGAGCCGGCGCTGCTCCGCCGGCGTCGCGTACTGGCGAACGTTGTCGAGCCCCGTCTCCCCGACCGCGACGGCCCTGGGGTGCGCGAGGAGCTCGCGCAGCTCGTCAAGACGTCCCGCCTCCTCGGATCCCGCCTGATGCGGATCGATCCCGAGCGACGCGTAGACGCCGTCGTGCTCAGCTGCGATGGCGAGAGCCGCACGAGACGACGCGATGCCGGTCCCGATGGTCACGACTCGGCTCACGCCTGCGGCACGCGCACGCTCGACGAGCGCGGACGCCGGTTCGTCGCACGCGTCGAGGTGCGCGTGCGTGTCCGTCACGCGGCGGCAGTCGGTGCGTCGATCCGAGGGTAGAGCGGCGGTGCCGCCGCGATCTCGAAGCGGGCGGGCGTGCGGCCGTACTCGACCAACTCCCACGAGATCGCCCGGGGGTCGGACCCGAGCGCCGCGAGGATCTGCGGCGACGTCTCCGGGAGGTACGAGGCGAGAGCGACGGCGACCGCACCGAGGCCGTCGGCGAGGTCGTAGAGCGTCTCCTCGAGCTCCTCGCGGCGCCCCTCGTCCTTCGCCAGCTTCCACGGCGCGCGATCCTCGACGAATCGGTTCAGGCCGCGCACGACCTCCCAGATGCGCTCCAGCGCGCCGGTCAGGTCGTACTGGTCGAGTCGCGCCGCGACGTCGGGGCCGAGCGAGGCGAGGAGCTCGCGGACGGGCGAGTCGTCGCGCGGTCTCGCGGGCAGCTCGCCGCCGAGGTAGCGGGCGATCATCGCGGTTGTCCGCGAAAGCAGGTTCCCGAGATCGTTCGCCAACTCCCGCTCGTAGCGCTCGTGCAGGCTGTCGATCGAGACGCTCCCGTCCTGTCCAAAGGGGACCGCTCTGATGCTCCAGAAGCGAACGGCGTCGGGCCCGTAGACGTCGATCAGGTCGAGCGGGTCGACGGCGTTGCCGAGCGACTTGGAGATCTTCCGGTCGTCCAGGAGCAACCATCCGTGAACGAAGAACTGACGCGGGACGTCGTACCCGGCCGAGAGCAGCATCGCCGGCCAGTAGACGCAATGGAAGCGAAGGATGTCCTTGCCGATCAGGTGACGCACCGCGGGCCAGAAGCGCGGGCGGAGGTCGTCGCCCGGAATCGCATAGGTCAGAGCGCTCAGGTAGTTGACGAGCGCGTCCGCCCAGACGTACGCGACCTGGTCCGGATCCCACGGGATGGGGACCCCCCAGGGCTGGCCCGCGCGGCTGATCGAGAAGTCCTGCAGACCTCCCGCGATGAAGCTCCGCGCCTCGTTGTACCGGTGACCGGGAAGCACGAGGTCCGGCCTCGCGTCGTAGATCGCGAGCAGCCGCTCCTGGTACGCGGAGAGCCGGAAGAACCAGTTGCGCTCCTCGATCCACTCCGGCTCGACCTCGTGCTGAGGGCACTTCCCGTCGACGAGCTCGGACTCCGTCTTGAACGCCTCGCAGCCAACGCAGTAGAGACCCGCGTAGGTGTCCTGGTAGATGTCACCGGCGTCGTGGATCCGCTGCAGGAAGTCCTGCACGAAGGCCTTGTGGCCATCGTCCGTCGTGCGAATGAAGAAGTCGTTCGTGGCGTCGAGCCTGCGCGGCACCTCCTGCCACGCCCCGACGATGCTGTCGGCGTAGGCCTTGGGCTCGAGACCCTGCTCGGCGGCGACACGGGCGACCTTCGACGCGTGCTCGTCCACCCCCGTGAGGAAGAAGACGTCCTCGCCGCGCTGGCGGAAGTGCCGGGCGAGGATGTCGCCCGCGATCGTCGTGTACGCGTGCCCGATGTGGGGCGTGGCGTTCACGTAGTAGATCGGCGTCGTCACGTAGTAGGCCATGGCGATCAATCATAGGCAGCGGGTTTCGCCGTCCCCGGACGGTGACCAGACCGCCAGCCGCCGCCGAGCCGAACGCGAGGAGCAGCACTACGACGATCGCGCCGCGAGGGAGCACATCCTCGTCGTCCGCAGGGTCACGTTGCCCGCGTGCCACCGAGTCGGCCTCGTGGACGACCCACTCCGACGGCTCCGTGCGCCGAGGAGTCGAGCTCCGCCCATGGATCGTCTCGTCCGCCTGCACTGGCAGCAGACGCCTGGAAAGAGGAGCGGTCTCGGGCGTGGCGCGCTTCGTCCGCAGCAAGCTCCGAGCGACACCGCCAATCGACGCGTGGTGGCTGCCCTGCGTGTGCGCCGCACGAACCCCAGTTCCGCGCGCGGAGCGCTCGCCGCCGACGTCGGGCGCCAGGCGATCCGAGCTGACGCCCATCGTCGACGCCGGGCGGCTCGTATGCCCATCGCGCCCTTCGTCCGGTGCAGCAATCGCCGCCACGTCCGGCACCTCGGAAGGCGTGGCTCGCCCGGTCTCGATCCCCTCGGGGTTACCGGCTTCGGCGGAAGGCGGCGCCACGGACGACGGAGGGGTGGTCGCCTCTGGTGACGAGGGCGCTTGAGCGGCTGGCGGCAAAGCGGAAGCGGTCGCGGGCGGAGGCGCTGGAGCCGGTGCGGGCGGCGCCGCGGGGGCCGGCGGAGGGGTGGGGGCACCCCGCGGCGGAAGCAAGGTCATGGGATCGACGTACGTCTCCATCTCGCCGACCCGAATCCCCAGGTGGACGTACGGCACGTCGTGCTCGGCTTCGCCGGACGGCCCGGGATCGGCGACGGCGTCGCCTTCCCGAACATGGTCGCCGCGGCGGACGCGGAGCACACCGAGGTGCGTGAGCGAGGCCTTGTAGCCGTCCGCGGTTCGGATCGTGACCGTGCGCCCGTGCGTCGGCACCTGGCCGGCGAACGTCACCTCGCCCGCTGCCGGCGCCCGCACCGGGGCTGTGCCGTCGGCGGCGATGTCGATCCCACGATGCTGCCCACCCGCGTACGGGTTGTCGCCGAGGACGAACGGTCTGAGGACCGCGCCGTCCGCCGGCCACGCCCAGGCAAACGCGCCCTGAGCCGCGACGAGTGCGACTACGACAGACGCAGCGAGCACGAGAGCCGATCGCGTTGCCCGTGATGTGAACACGCGTCGACCGTAGCCGACTGTGCGCGGGGGCGTCAAACCCCGGCACGAAGTTGTTACAGAGACGCCCGGTAGAGGGCGTTCCGCGACGTCCCGGTGAGCCGCGCCACGACCTCGGCCGCCTTGCGGCGCGCCACACCGGCGGCGACGAGCTCCTCGACGGCAGCGAGGGCGTCGTCCCCCACACCCCCGGCCGCTCGCTCCACTGCAGCCGTTCCGAGCACCACCGTCACCTCGCCGCGCGGGGCCTCGTCGAAGCGGGCCGCGAGCTCGGTCAGCGAGCCGCGAGCGACCTCCTCGAAACGCTTCGTGAGCTCCCGGCACACCGCAGCGGGCCGTTCTGGCATCACCTCCGCCAGCACCTCGAGAGACGCGCTCAGCCGATGGGGCGACTCGAACGCGACCACGGCGTGCGGCCAGCCGGAGAGCTCCTCGGCGACAGCGCGAAGCTCCGTCGCCCGACGGGGGAGATAGCCGACGAACTGGTAGCGCTCCCCCGCGAGCCCACTCGCCACGAGCGCCGTCTCGACGGCGGACGCGCCCGGGAGCACGGTGACCGCGACGTCGGCAGCGATCGCAGCCTCGATCACTCTCGCGCCCGGATCGTTGACTCCGGGGAGCCCCGCATCGGAGACGAGCGCCACCCGATCCCCGCGACCGAGCCAGGCGAGCACCTCCTCCGTCCGCGCGGCCTCGTTGTGGCGGTGGTAGCTGACGAGGCGGGCGTCGATCCCGTACCGGTCGAGCAGGACGCGCGTGCGGCGCGTGTCCTCGCAGAGCACGACGTCGGCCTCCCGCAGCTCGGCGAGGACGCGCAGCGTGACGTCCTCGAGGTTGCCGATCGGCGTGGCGCAGACCGCGAGCGGCACTCAACCGACCTCGTCGAGCTCGGCGAAGGCGACCAGCGCCGCGCCGACGAGCCCCGCTTCCGGGCCGAGCTGCGCCGGGACGAGGCGGAGGCCGTGGTCCGCGGGCGAGAGCGCCTCGCGCATCGCCGCGACCCGCGCCGGCTCGAGCAGGAGGTCGCCGGCCGCCATCCCGAACCCGCCACCGACGATCACGAGCTCGGGATCGAAGACGTTCAGGAAGGAGCCGATCGCGACACCCAGCACGTGACCCATCCGCTCGAGCTCGGCCGCGGCCCTGGCGTCCCCTTCGCGTGTACGCCGCACGAGCGTGTGGGAGTCCGCATCGTCCCCCCAGAGCTCCCTGGCTGCCCGATCCGCCGCGGTGCCGGAGACGAGGGCCTCGAGGTGCCCGCGCCCGTGGCACGCGCCCTGGCACGGCGGGCCATCGACCTGGACGACGACATGCCCGAGCTCCGCCCATCCACGATGAAGTCGGCCGTCGAGCACGAGCCCGCCCCCGACCCCCGTTCCGAGCGTCAGCACGACGAGGTTGGATGCGCCCCGACCCGCGCCGAGCTTCCACTCCGCGAGCGCCGCCGCGTTGGCGTCGTTCTCGACGCCCGCCGGAAGCCCGAAGCGATCCGAGGCCCAGGAGCCGAGGTCCACGTCCTCGAGGGACATGTTCGTCGCGTGCAGGATCCGGCGCGTGCTGCGTTCCAGATGAGACGGCACACCGAGCCCGATCGCGGCGATCCGGTCGTCGAGCAGCCCCCCGATGCTCGCCGCGAGCGTGTCGAGCACCTGCCGCCCGGATCCCGCGGGAGTCTCGACCTCCTTACTTCGGAGAATGCTGCCCTCGAGATCGACGACCCCCGAGAGGATCTTCGTCCCCCCCACGTCGACGCCTATGACGAGGGGTGCGGACACGGGCGCGGGCTACCATAGCGCCCCGAATGGCCGAGGGACAGAAGCCCTACCGGCTGTACCGCGGCGGCCGCACGAAGGGCAAGGTCCCCCTCTCCAAGAGCACGCCTCGCGAGCCAGCCTCCCCCCGTGCACCGCGACAGCGACGCCGTCGGCGCTGGTGGCTCTGGATCGCGCTCACCGTGGTCGGCCTCCTGCTCTTCGCGGTGGCCTGGGGGGCGCTCGGCTACCTCTCGTTCGCGCGCGGGGTGGAGAAGGCGAACGCGCGACTCCCCGCCGCCGCGGCGGCCGAGCTCGCCGACCGCGGCAGCTCGCTGCTCTCCGAGCCGACGACGATCCTGGTGATGGGAACCGACGGCGGCCGCGCAGCCGGTCGCGAGGACTCGCAGCGCTCCGACTCGCTCCTGCTCCTCCGCACCGACCCGAAGCGGAACCGCCTCTCGTACCTCTCGATCCCGCGCGACCTCCGCGTCGAGGTGCCCGGCTACGGGACGGAGAAGATCAACACGGCGAGCCAGCTCGGCGGGCCGGCGCTCACGCTCAGGACCGTGCGCGCGCTCACCGGCATCCCGATCGACCACGTCGTCGTCGTCGACTTCGACGGCTTCAAGGAGCTGATCGACGCGATCGGCGGCATCGAGGTGAACGTCCCCAGGCCGATCCTCTCCAACAGGTTCGACTGCCCGTACACGAGAGAGCGCTGCCGCGAGTGGGAGGGCTGGCGCTTCGCGAAGGGCCCGCAGCACATGGACGGCCGCCGCGCGCTCGTCTACTCGCGCATCCGCACGAACCGGCTCGACCCCTCCGACACGGACATCAGCCGGACGACCCGTCAGCAGGCGGTCGCCGAGGCCGTCGGTGACGAGATCGCGAGCATCGGCACCTTCCTCCGCCTGCCCTTCATCGGCGACTCGCTCGCCACGCCGCTGACGACCGACCTCTCGGCGGGCGAGCTCGCACGGCTCGGCTGGGTGCGCTTCCGGGCGAGCGCCGCGAGCTCGCTCCACTGCCGCCTCGGCGGCGACCCGGCGACCGTCGGAGGAGAGTCGGTGCTCATCGGCTCGGAGGACAACGTGGGCGTGATCGCGATGTTCCTTCGCGCGAGCGCACCGCAGCCGCCCCCGAAGGGTCAGCTGTACGCGCCGGGCTGCACGCGGCGCCCGCGGTAGCCGGGCTCGTCGTCAGTCCGAGCTCGACGCCGGCTTCGTATCCCCGGCGGACTTGTCGCCTGCGGGCTTGTCGGCGGCCTTCTCCCCCGCGGCCTTCTCGCCCCCGCCGGAGGAGTCGCCCTCCTTCGCAGCCCCCTTGCGCCCGCCGCGGCCGTAGTCCGTCGAGTAGAACCCCGAGCCCTTGAAGTGGACGGCGACCGGGAACAAGAGCTTCTCGACGGGGCCAGCGCTGCAGGTGGGGCAGACGTCCGGCGGCGACTCGCTCATCTTCTGGAAGAGCTCGAACGTGTGCCCGTTGGGGCAGCGGTACTCGTAGATCGGCACGGCGCGAAACGCTAGCTTCCGGCCCCGCCGTCGACGCTTTCGCGCTCCTTCTCGAGCAGCTCCTGGAAGCACGGAGCGCTCTCGAAGGCGGCGAGCCCACGTGGGCGGCCGCGGCGCCGCTGGGCGCGACGGCGGCGACCGAACGCCGCCGCGGCGGCCGACGCGCCGACGACTCCGCCGAAGAGGAATGCGCGAACGCCTCCACGCCGCTCCGATCCGTCCATGGGAGGATCTTACGAGCATGCGGGTCTGCGCCATCGGCGATCTCACGCTCGACGTCGTCGTCCGGCTCGCCGGCCCGCTCGCGACGGGCGGCGACGTGGACGCCGAGATCGGGATCTCGCCGGGCGGGCAGGCCGCGAACGTCGCAGCATGGGCTGCGGCGCTGGGAGCAGAGGCGCGGTTCGTCGGCAAGCGCGGGGACGACGACGCGGGCCGGCTCGCGGCGTCCGGGCTGCGCGAGCGCGGCGTCGAGGTGTGCGGGCCCGCAGAGGGGCGAAACGCGGTCATCTGCTCGCTCGTCGCCCCGGACGGGGAGCGTTCCATGGCCTCCGACCGTCAAGCAGCAACCGCGCTGGCTCGGGCGGAGATCGAGCTCGACTGGCTCGACGGATGCGATCACTTCTTCGTGTCCGGGTATGCGCTGATGCGCTCTCCGGCTCGCGATGCGGCGGAGCGAGCGGTCGCGCTCGCCCGTGGTGGTGGATCTGTGATCAGCGTGGATCTCGCTTCCTGGAGCGCGATCGAGGACGTCGGCGTGGCCGTGTTCCGCGCAACCGTCGAGTCCGTCGCACCGGACGTCGTGTTCGCGAGCGAGCACGAAGACCGCGTCTTCGGCGGCCCGCTGCCCGGCGTGACCTGGATCCTCAAGCGCGGCGCGCGCGGGTGCTCGTTCGACGGGGACGAGCGAACCGCGCTTCCCGTCGAGCACGTCGTCGACTCGACGGGCGCGGGGGACGCCCTGGCCGCGGGCTGGATCGTGGGCGGGCCTGACCTCGCGCTCGAAGCGGCCGCCCGCTGCGTGGCCCGGCTAGGGTCGATGCCGTGAGCCTGCTGCACGTCTCCGACGAGGTCAAAGCGGCGCTCGACTCGGGTTCCCCCGTCGTCGCGCTCGAGACCACCCTCGTCGCGCACGGCTTCCCCGCTCCCGAGGGGGTCGAGGTCGCGCTCGCGAGCGAAGCGGCCGTGCGCGAAGCGGGCGCCGTGCCGGCAACGATCGGCGTGCTCGACGGGCTCGTTCGCATCGGTCTGTCGGTGAACGAGCTCGAGCGCTTCACACCCGAGGCGCGCAAGCTCGGCCCACGAGACCTCGGCGCGTGCGTCGCTGCCGCGGCGAGCGGCGCGACGACGGTGGGCGGGACGCTCGCCGTCGCCGCACTGGCGGGCATCCGCTTCCTCGGCACCGGCGGGATCGGAGGCGTCCACCGAGGCTTCCCGACACCCCCGGACGTGTCGGCCGACATCCCCACGATCGCGCGAACGCAGGTCGTCGTCGCGTGCTCGGGGGCAAAGTCGTTGCTGGACGTCCCGTCGACCGTCGAGCTCCTCGAGACGCTCGGCGTCCCCGTGCTGGGCTTCCGCACGGACACCCTCCCGCTCTTCTACTCGGCTGGAGGAGGGCCAGCCGTGCAGGAGCGGGTCGAGAGTGCGGCCCACGCCGCCCGTATCGCCGCCGCGCATTGGGAGCTCGGCGGCGAAGGGATCCTGCTCGCGAATCCGCCGCCCGAGAGCCTCGATGTCGAGCTACTGATGGACGAGGCGCTCGCAGAGGCCGACCGACGGGGCGTCTCCGGACAGGCCGTGACGCCGTTCGTGCTCTCGCTCCTCCACGAGCGAAGCGACGGCGCCACGCTGCGGGTGAACCGCGACCTCATCGTCTCCAACGCGCGGCTCGCCGCCGAAGTATCGGTAGCGTTCGCCGCGCTGTGAGCACGTACGACGCCGTCCGCGGCCTGCCGCTCCTGATCGAGGGCTACGAGCTCGCCGGGCTCGAGCTCCAGGCGAACCCCGACTTCCTGCGCAAGACGACGATCGTCCACCTCCACGGAGACGGCGAGGAGGGGATCGGCGAGGACGTCACCTACGACGGCGCCGAGCACGACCGCCTGCACGCGCGCGGCGCGGATCTCCCGCTCGCGGGCTCGTGGACGCTGCACTCGTTCTCTGAGCACATGGGCGGGCTCGAGCTGTTCGAGGCCGAGCCGGAGCAGCACGCATACCTCGACTACCGGCGCTGGGCGTTCGAGAGCGCCGCGCTCGACCTCGCGCTCCGGCAGGCGGGCACGTCGCTCGGCGAGATCGTCGGCCGCGAGCCCGAGCCGCTCGAGTTCGTCGTCTCGATGAGCCTCGGCTCACCCCCCTCCACGGAGCGCTTCGACGCGTGGCTCGCGCTCTACCCCGGTCTCCGCTTCAAGCTGGACGCAACCACGGAGTGGGACGACGGCTTCGTCGAGCGCCTCGCGACCACAGGCGCCGTGGACTCCGTCGACTTCAAGGGCCAGTACCGCGGCACGACGGTCGATGTGCCGCCGGACGCCGCGCTCTACCGGCGCGTCGCGGAGGGGCTCCCGGAGGCGTGGCTCGAGGATCCAGGCCTCACGGAGGAGACGATCGCCGTCCTCGAGGAGCACGCCGGCCGCGTGACGTGGGACGCGATCATCCACTCGGTCGAGGACATCGCCTCACTTCCGTGGCCTCCGCGCACCGTCAACGTCAAGCCCTCGCGCTTCGGATCCGTGGAGCGCCTGTTCGCGACCTACGACTACTGCGAGGCCCAGGGCATCGGTGCCTATGGCGGAGGCCAGTGGGAGCTCGGCCCCGGCCGCGGGCAGATCCAGGTGCTCGCGTCACTCTTCCACCCGGGCACGCCGAACGACGTCGCCCCGCGCGAGTTCAATCTCGCGCCAAAGGCGGGGCTTCCGACGAGCCCGCTCACCGTCACTTCGCGGGCGACCGGCTTCCTCGCCATCTGACGCAGACGTCGAGGGCGAGTCGCTTCAGCGGCTCGCCCGCCTTCCGGCCGCGCCCTACTCGAGCGCCTTCAGGACGTCTTCGACCGGCAGCAACGGGAGCGACTCGAGCTTCGAGCTCCCCCGTGCCCCGAGCGCGACGGAGATCTTCGCGATCGTGAGGTCGTCGGGCGCCTCCACGATGCTCACGAAGTCGTACTCGCCGAGAGCGGCCCACTGGTGGAGCACCTTGGCTCCCATCTCCTCGACGTCGCGGTTGACCTCGCGCAGGCGGGACGGGTTCGCGTGCAGCGTCTGAACCCCTTTCTCGGTCAGCGTGCTCAACATGAGGTAGGTCGGCATCTCGCTCCTCTCACACGGTCGCCTTCTCGCCCCGCGAGCGTAACCGAGCCTCCTGGTCGACGTAGAGGATGGCGGCGCCCAGGAGCACGACCGGGGACACGACGAGCGACGCGATCGTCGCCGCGGCACGATGCGTGTTCTCCGCGTACTCGCGGAGGAGGAAGAAGAGCCCGGCCTGCGTCAGCAGCACGACGAGCGCGAGCGTCGCCAGGCCGCCGAGGACGTGCACGTAGTCGGCTCGCGCGAGCTGCACTCCACGCTTGATCGCGGCCCACACTCCGAGTTGCTCGACGAGCGCCGCGGGTACGGCCAACCCGACGAGCGCGAGGTACGCGAGCCCGGGCAGGATGTAGATCGCGACGAGAAACGGAAACGGGACGAACACGAGAACGCCGGTGAGGTACGCGACGAGCGCGCTCCTCGAACGAAGCGGGACGTCGAGCGCGACGGCGCACGCACCCACGTACGCAAGCGTGACCAGGAGCGCGGCGGCGACGAGCGCGACGTACCGCGTGCTGTCCGAGAGCCACCAGATCAGGACGTTCACGACCGCGACGGGGACGCCGACGGCGAGGCCCTTCAGGAAGTTCCGCTCGTAGCAGCGGATCGTCTCGCCGACGAGCTGGCCGACCGTCCGCGTCTCGGGCGGCAGCGGCGGGGGCAGCTCGCGCTCGGGTTCGCGGTTTCGCCTGGCCATGCGCGCGAACGCTACTGGGCGAACGCGGCGAGCAGGCGCGGGAGCGCATCGCCAAGCGCAGCGAGCGCCCGCGGGATCTCCCAGCGCGCGCGGTTCTCCTCACCGAGCTCGTTCGAGATCGCCCGCACCTCGACTGCGGGCACGCCCGCGAGCGCACAAGCCCGCAGCACCGCGAACCCCTCCATCGCCTCGACGGCCCACTCGCGCCCGCCGACCCCGACCGCGGCGCTCGTCGCGATCGGCAGGACGATCGCCTCGGGAAGCGCGGTCCGGGCCGCAGCGAGGAGCGCCGTATCCGGCGCCACCCGAGACACGACCGGGATTCCGGCAGCGATGTCCGTGTATGCCGCCTCGACGCCCACGACCAGCGAGCCCGGCGCGAGCCCCCGACCTCCCGCCACACCGACGTGGAGGACGGCATCGGGCCGATCGTCCGCGAGTGCCCGAGCCGTCATCGCGGCGGCCTCCACCGGCCCGACACCGCAGACGAGCCCCGGATGCCCGCAGAGCTCGAGCTCGGTGGCGGCGACGAGGAGCATCACCGTACGAACGCTACGGCACGGGGGCGCGGAGGCGGAAGATCGGATGGCGAGGCGCCTCCGCGAGCCACTCCTCGTCGGTCGACTCCTGCGTCACGTCGAAGAAGGGTCGCGTGACCCGACCGAGCTCGTAGTAGCGCCGGAGCACAGGCACGCCGTCTTCCGGCTCGACCTCCTCGACCTCCAGCCGCTCGCGGCGGCGGCCCCGCCGGAGCTCGACCCACCCCGCCGCGCGCGCATTTCTGACCCAGTTCCGCTCGCCGTAGGGCGCGACGAGCCAGCGCGCCTCGCCCTCCCGCACGATCGAGACCGGAGTCGACCAGAGCTTGCCGCTCTTCCGTCCGGGAACGGTCAGCACGTACGTCCGTGGCCCGGTCAGGCCGAGCCTGGCCAGCGGACGGACGAGCGTATTGAGGCCGCGCCGCCAGAGGCTCTTCCTGTACGGCTTCCCACCTGCCACGCCGCAAGTAAACCCGCTCATGCGGCGCGGCCGCCCAAGCGGCCGCGCCTTCTCTCGCCCTCGACACCGCTAGCGGTGCGCCAGAGGCGGGTGGCCTCGTGGCGGATGACGGCGAATCGCTCCTGCCAGGAGCACGCCGGCGACGACAACGCCGACTCCGATCGCAGCGAGCAGCGCGACGTCCATCAGGCTCACGGACCAGACCGACGTGTCGGCGGGGACGAGCGCGGGCGTCGCGTCGATCGTGCGATCGTGGGCGTCCGCCGGGACGACGACGACCGTCGTCGCCTCACCCCGCTGGTGCGCGTCGGTCGGAACAGCAGTCTGGGCCGCGGCTCGCTCGAAGGCATCGGTCGGCGCCTGCGCCCACGCCCCGACCACGCCGAACACCGCGATTGCGATACCGAGGACGATGCTCATACGCAGCACGCGTCGCATCGTGTCCTCCTTTCGGTGCCATCATCCGCCCCGCGCAGGCGCGCGAGCATCGGGGAAAGCGCTGATCCTCGGCGTGTGCGTCAGGACGCCGTGCGACCGGCTTCGTACGCCGCTTCGAACGGGCCGTCTCCGAGCGCAGTCCTCGCGCGCTCCTTCGTCGAGGCGACCATGTCGTCTGCGAAGTCGTCCTCGGGCGACCCGACTTCGTCGAGCTCGGCACGGGCGCGTCCGAGCATGCGCGCCGCATCCTCGTGCCGACCCTCGCTCGCCTCTGCGCGCGGCGTACGCCTCGGCCGGCGTGCCGATCTCGACGCCGGGTGGAAGCGCCCGCGGAGCTGCGAGACGTGGACCGCAGGAGCTTGCGCGCGAACGCGCCCCGGAAGCTCGACGCCCGCGTCGTCTGCGACGACCTCCAGGGGGCCGAGCACGCGCACCTCGACAGCAGCAATCGTCGCATTCACGCTGCATCGGATCCGAAAGAACGGGATGTACCCGCGAACGGACTCGACGCGACCGCCCGGCCGCGTCGAGCCGATTGAGCGTCCGGTCGGATGGGGCAGCGCTAACGCACGCGGCTTCTACGCGCCGGCCGAAGGCGGCGAGGCGAGCCTCGACGACGTTGCTCGGACTCCGCCGAGGCCCGCGTCGTACGCGGCCTCGAACGCCTCGTCACCGAGCGCAGCGCGCGCCCGCGTCTTCGTCTCCTCGATCATCCGGGGTGCGAACGTCTCCTCGGGCGAGTCGATGTCGTCGAGCTCGCGCCGCGCCTCGCCCAGGAGCCGCGCGGCTTCCTCGAACCGAGACTCGTGCGCCTCGGTGGCCGCAAGGCCCTGTAGCGTGTAGGCGACCTGCTGGCGCATCGCGACCTGCTCGAAACACGTGCGCGCCTCCTCGAACGCCAGCCTCGATCCCTCGTGGTCGCCGAGCTCGTAGCGGACGAGACCGAGGTTCGCGAGCGCGAACCCGATCCCGGCGGGCCTCTCGGCGCGTCGATGCGAGGCGAGGACGTCCTCGAGAAGCTCCTGCGCCTCCTCGAGCTCTCCCAGGTCGAGCGCGACGATGCCGAGGTTGAGCCTTTGCACGACCGGCTCGACGCCGAGCTCGACGGCGAGCTCGAGGCTGCGCTGATGGTGCTCGCGTGCAGTCTCCGGATCGTGCTCGTCGTTGGCAGCGGCACCGAGCACCGTGTTCGCCAAACACTCCTCCCACGTCGAGCCCGTCTGGGACGCCACTCGGACCGCCTCGCTCGCGAGCTGCTGGGCGTACGCGAGATCTCCCATGCTCCATACGAGCCCCGCTGCGCCCTGCAGCGCTCGCGCCCTACGACTCGTCGCGCGCCCGTCGGACGCGGCAAGCGCCTTCTCGATCTCGGCGATTCCTTCGGTCGCAGTGCCCCGCGCCCAGTGGTAGCGCCACATGCTCCCCGCCAGACCAAGCCGAAGATCGGACGCGCCGTTCCTCTCCGCGGCGATGAGCGACGCCCGAACGTTGTCGATCTCGGCGTCGAGCTGCGAGAGCGGCTCCAGAGCGCCTCTCCCTTCACTCTCGACACGATCGGTCAGGTCGACGAAGTAGCTCACCATCGCGAGCTCCACTCGAGGGCGCTCCTCGCCGAGGAGGTCGAGCGCGTACTCGCGCACGGTCTCGAGCATCCCGAACCGCGGCTCCCCGAACGCGTCCTCCCGGCGGAGCAAGTGATCGTCGACGAGCGCGGCGAGCGTGTCGAGCGCCGCTCCGCAGACGGCCTCGGCGGCGTCGAGCGTTGCGCCCGCGGGGAAGACGGCGAGCCGCGCGAACGCCGCCCGTGCGCTTTCGTCGAGGAGTCCGACACTCCAGTCGATCGTCTCGCGCAGCGTCTGCTGGCGAGCCGGCAGATCGCGCGGGCCGCCGGTGAGAAGGCGGAGCCGGGCGTCCAGCCGCTCCCGCAGCGCGCGCGGGGTCAACGTGCGGATCCGCGCCGCCGCGAGCTCGACGGCCAGCGGGAGGCGGTCTACGCGGGCGCAGATCTCGCGAGTATCGGCGTCGTTTTCCGGCGTGAGGTCGAAACCGGGCTCGAGGAGCCGAGCGCGCTGGACGAACAGCTCCACGGCGTCGTCCTCGGCGAGTGGTGAAACGGGGAACACGCGCTCTCCGGAGACGTGGAGCACGGCTCGACTCGTCACGAGCAGGGTCAGCCTCGGCGCCCGGGCGACGAGCTCTGCGAACGCCGGAGCAGCGGTGCGCACGTGCTCGGCGTTGTCGACGACGAGGAGAAGCTCCTGCGGTGCGAGCCCCGCGGCGAGTGCGCCGAACGGCTCATCCGTCGGATCGATCGCGATGTCGAGCACCCGGGCGATGGTCTGGACGACGAGATCCGGATCGCGCAGCGGCGCGAGCTCGACGAACACGGCGCCGTTCGCGAAAGAGCCGGCGGCGTCGCGCGCGACCTCGAGCGCGAGCCGTGTCTTCCCGCTGCCCCCAGCTCCTGTGAGGACGATGAGGCGTGACTCGCGGCGCTCGAGCAGCGAGCGCAGCTCACCGAGCTCGCGCGTGCGACCCACGAGCGGATTCGGCGAGGCGGGAAGCGCGCCGGCTGACCGAGGCTCCGCGCTGACATCGAGTTCTGCGTCCTGTTGGAGGATGCGCCGCTGCAGCTCCCGGAGCGCCGGTCTGAGCTCGAGTCCGAGCTCCTGGTCGAAGCGAGCACGCACGGCGGCATAGTGCTCGAGCGCGTCGGCTTGCCTGCCGGAGCGGTAGAGGGCGAGCATGGCCAGCTCGTGCGGCCGCTCGCGGAACGGCTGCTCGTCGGCCGCCGCGAGCACCTCGCCGAGGACCTCGTCGTGCCGGCCTAGATCGAGCAACGCGGAGAGTCGCTCCTCCAAGGCGACGAGCCGAAGCTCCTCGAGCCGCTCGCTCTCGGCGCGCGCGAAGTCCTCGTACGCGAACTCGCCATACGCTCGACCACGCCAGAGAGCGAGCGCGCGGTCGGCGAGCGAGAGCGCGAGAGCGGCGTTTCCCCCGAGTCCGGCTTCGCGCGCTTCCTCTACCAGCCTTTCGAATCTCGTGGCGTCGAGCGATTCAGGTGCCAGCTCGACCGCGTACGCGCCGCTCCGGGTGACAATCGCGCAGCCGGTCGGGAGCATCTTGCGGAGCTGCGAGACGTAGACCTGGATGAGCTTGCGAGACGAGGCCGGAGCCGCGCCGTCCCACACCGCCTCGACGAGCTCGTCGGTACCGAGCGCGCGCCCGTCGGCGATCAGAAGCGCTGCGAGCAACCTCGCATGCTTGGCGGGAGGCGACACGACGCCGTCGTCGCCGACAATCGCGACCGGCCCCAGGATCCGCAACTCCCCCGCCATTGCGCGCATTGTCCCCTGCGCGCGGTGCGATGCAAGCGCCCCGAGCCCGATCGTGCCGGCGTCGGCCGCGATCGAGCCCGGAGCGCCCGGACGTCGTCCCTCAGCTCAGTACGAGTGAGAGGTTGTCAGCGCCCGCGAGCTTGTAGATCGCGCCACCGCCGGAGAAGATGACCGAGATCGTCACCTGCTTCGTGCCCGCAGGCACCTTGCCGAAGCGGCTCCGGAACCCCATGTCGGTGCCGGCGATCGTCACGGCCGGACCGATCCTGACCGTCGACAACACGGCCCCCGAGGCGTCCATGAACTGCGCGCGGACCTGCGTCCTGTTGTCGGTGTAGTTGCCGATCCAGCCGCTCAGCGTTGCCTTTCGGCCGGCGGCCGAAGCGGGCAGCCTGATCGTCTGCGTACCGATGCTTTCGGCAGCTTCGACCGCCGTCATGGTCGTCCCGCCGAAGAAGTAGTTCTTGCCCCGGCTCTTCGGCCCCTTCGATGCGACCGAGAACCAGCCGTTCGGGAACGCGTACGACGCCGCTCCGAACTGGCCCGCGGCGACCGTCCAGCCTGGAACAGCACCGAACGCGCCGACGGCCATGACTCCGCGCCCGGCCTCTGCGCCCGGGTTCTTGATCAGGTTCTTGCCGCAGATCCCACACGCGCTCGCTGCGGTAGCCGTCATCGCGAGCACGAGCGACAACGCGGCGAGCGCGCCCGCGATGAGCACGAGCGCTCCTGTCCGGCGAGCTTCGTTGCCGGCGTCCATCATCTCGACCTCCGTTCGTCCGTGGGTTCCGAGGCGCCTCGCTGGCGCCGATTCCGGAAGGTGCGTCACGCCGGGAGTCTCCGGAGGCCGGGTTCAATCTCGGTATAGCCCGGCAGAAGCCCTTTCGGCGCTCGGGCTCCCGATGGCCGGGCTATACCGAGGCTAAGCCGCCGCCGTGGATCGTCGCAGCCGTGTCGTACGCGATCGTCGAAGACGTCGCCGCGAGCTGGGAGAGCTACGGGCTCTACGCCGTGGCCCTCGAGGGGCCGGCGCCGGAAGGGCTGATCGTGCACGCCGCGGGCAGGACGGATGAGGGCTTCCGGATCATCGAGCTCTGGGAGAGCGAAGAGGCATGGCGCCGCTTCGCCGACCGGCTCGGCACCGAAGCGCACTCGCCGCTGCCCCGTCAGGTGCTCCGGGCACTGCGCCCCGAGCACGTGGTCTACGGAGAGAGGGAGGAAGACACATGGCGGGAAGAGTGAGAGGTGCGTCGTGGAGGGCCGCGATCCTCGCGGTCGCCGCCATCGGCGTCGTCGCGCTCGGCGGCACCGCGCTCGCCGGGCACATGACCGGCGACGTGAAGAGCTACACCGGATGTCTCGTCCCGAAGGACGGAGTCATCATCAAGGTCAAGGAGGGCAACTCGCCCGCGTCGGCATGCACGGGCGGCTCCACGCAGGTGCACCTGTCGGGCGGTGACATCACGAAGATCTCCGTCTCGGGAGGGCTGACGCTTCCGAACGGCGGCGACAACGGTGAGGTGACGATCGCCCTCGACCCGAAGTACAGCCTGCCGCAGAGCTGCGCGAGCGATGAGGTGGCGAAGTGGCAGAGCAGCACGACGTCCTGGGTGTGTGCGGCGGACAACGACACGACCTACACGGCGGGAACAGGGCTCGACCTCTCGACGGGCAACGCGTTCAGCATCGAGCCCGGCTACCGCATCCCAGGCAAGGCGTGCTCGATACCTCAGTTCGCCCGCGGCTTTGACTCAAACGGTGCAATCCAGTGCGCCGCACCGGCATCCACTGGCGTCGAGGTGTGGCAGGCCACCCGAGGCGTGACTTTCCTACCGAAGAACGAAGGCGTTGACCTCGTGACGCTTTCATTGCCTGCGGGGACGTACCTCATGACGGCGAAGGCCACGGTCAGCGATTGGAGCGGCGGCGCGCGAGGTGACGAAGAGCTCACCGTCAGATGTGGGCTTCGCAACGGCGCCTTCGCGGCGCTCCCGGTGGAAGAGAGCGAAGTTGACATCGGAGAGGAGTCCACGGACAACGTCGGGCCGGCAGCATCGGCCGTCGTGCACGGGCTTGTATCCCTCGCATCCTCGGACACCGTGAGGTTCACATGCTTCGCCCGAGGAGGCGACGATGAGTCGGACGAGGCCCGGGATGTGACCATGACGGCTATCAAGGTGGGCACCGTCCACACGCCGTAGGTCACACACCGACCTCAGTGTTGGAACAGCGGCCGCCGAATGGCGGCCGCTGCTACAGGGGTCAGGTCCGATCTGTTGCGCGCCAGAACGTGTGCAGATGCGAATGAGACGGCCGCCGATCAGGCGGTCGTCTCGTTCAGCGGCCGAGCAGCCCGAACGTCAGCCTGCGCAGGCGAGCGCGGCGGCGCGCCATGTACTCGTCCCATTCGCGCAGCCGCTGCTCGCGGCGGGCGAAGATCTCCTTGGCCTCCGCGACGTTCTGCGCGATCTCAGCGTTCCTCGCTTCGTAGGCCTCCCGCTCGTCAGGCGTCAACTTCTTCCTCTTCCTCTTCATCGTCGATGTCCAGTCTCTCGCGGATCTGGTCGAGCTTCGCGTCGAGTTGCATCAACAGCAGGATGATGCCATTCACGGTCTCGCGATCCAACGCCGGCTCGGGTCGCTTCCACACGCCAGCATGGTTGCCCCGCCCGAGCCGAGCCGCAAGATGGCCGTTTCGAACTACGCCGCTGCGGGCTCGGCTGCTTCGGCCCGGTCGAAGACGAGCTCGCCGTCCGCCGCGTCCACCCGCACGATGTCGCCTTCGCCGAACTGCCCCTCGAGCAGCCCGCGGGCGAGCGGGTTCTCGAGCAGGCGCTGGATCGCACGCTTGAGCGGCCGGGCCCCGTAGGCCGGATCCCAGCCCTCCTCGGCGAGGAGCTCCTTGGCGGCGTCGGTCGTCTCGAGCTCGATCCGCCGCTCGGCCAGCCGTTCCCGCAGCCGCTCGAGCTGGAGGTCGACGATCTCGGCGAGCTGATCTCGCGTCAGCGCATCGAAGACGACGACCTCGTCCACCCGGTTCAGGAACTCGGGCCGGAAGCGGTCGCGCAGATCCTCGGGCACGCGGAGGTTCGAGGTCATGATCACGACGGTATTGCGGAAGTCGACCGTCCGTCCGTGCCCGTCCGTGAGCCGCCCG
>JAWOIV010000158.1:0-3564 GCA_046484465.1 Gaiellaceae bacterium | reverse complement strand
ACGGATTCAGGAACGCGACTGCGAAGGGTCGGCGGCCGGCCAGGCCGCCGCCAGCAACAGCGCCTTGGGGATGATCTCGAGCGCCGCCTCGTGGGTGAGAGCCGGGATCACGGCAATGCGGATCGCCTGGGCGGCGAGCACGACGACGACGAACACCCCGTACGCGGCGAAGAAGCCGTCGGTCTCCTCCGTGCGCCCGAACTCCCGGGCGATGACGATCCCGACGATCCCGGCGAACCCGGTCACGACGAGCAGGGATGCCGCCGTGAGCGCTGCGCTCCCGAGCGAGCCCAGGCCGGGAGAGTCTGTACGCTTGCTCACCGACGCGGAAGCGTACGCCTCATGCCGAACGACACCCTCTGGACAGGCAACACTCTCGACGATCTTCGCAGCGAGTTCGGGGACGTCTACGGTGGTCGCACCGTCCTCGTAACCGGCGCCGACGGGTTCATGGGCTCGCACCTGACGGACGCGCTCGTCGAGCTCGGCGCGCACGTGCACGCCTTCGTCCGCGCGAACTCGAGCGGGGCGCTGAACAACACGTCACACCTCCGCGACCGGATGAAGGTGCACTTCGCCGACCTCACAGACCGCACGTCCGTCGACTACCTCGTACGAGAGCTCCGCAGCGCGCCGGACAAGCCCTTCGTGTTCCACCTCGGAGCCCAGGCACATGTCGGCGAGTCCTGGCATCGGCCCTACGAGACGGTTGCGGCGAACGTCCTCGGGACGCTGAACCTCCTCCAGTCGATCGTCGACTGGGAGCTCGAGCTCGAGAAGTTCGACACCGCGGGAACCTCCGAGGAGTACGGGAACGTACGGGACACCGTCTCGCACCACCACGACTTCGACGACGCGGGCGGGCTGATCCTGCACGAGCGCTCGCCGATCAACCCGAAGTCCATCTACGCGACCTCGAAGGTGGCCGCGGACTTCCTGACCATGAACTACTTCGACGCCTTCGGAGTGCCCGGCGTGGTCACGCGCATGTTCAACAACTACGGGCCGCGCCAGAACCCGCGCTACGTGACCGGGACGATCATCACGCAGGCGCTCGCGCGCGAGACGATCGAGCTCGGACAGCTCGAGCCGCTGAGGGACTTCTGCTTCTGCACGGACGGCGTCCGCGGCCACCTGATGGTCGCCGCACGCGGTACGCCGGGTGACGTCTACGTCTACGGGCAGGGGACGAACATCTCGATGCACGACTGGGTCGAGCTCATCCTCCGGGTCGGAGAGGAGCACGGCTTCTGGCCCGCGGGCCGCGAGGTCGTCTCGACCTCCGCGCGCTACCGGCCGGGCGCGAGCGAGGTGCTCGCCCTCCGCGTCGGCCACGAGAAGCTGACCGCGGAGACCGGCTGGCAGCCGAAGGTCTCCTGGGAGGAGGGCATCCTCCACACGATCCGCTGGTACGCCGAGAATCGCGCGCGCTGGCTCGGCCGCGTCGACTGGCTCCCGACCGGCGCACCGCTCACGACGCCGTGAGCCGCGTCCTCGTCACCGGCGGCGGCGGGTTCCTCGGGTCGCACCTCGTCGAGCGGCTCGAGCGGGACGGCCACGACGTTGTCGTCGCCCGGAGGGCCGACTACGACCTCACCTCCATGGACGACACGGCGCGGATGTTCGACGACGCGAAGGCGGATCTCGTCTTTCACCTGGCAGCCGAGGTCGGCGGGATCGGCGCGAACCGCGCGAACCCCGGCCGCTACTGGTACGCGAACCTGATGATGGGCGCGCACGTCATCGAGCAGGCACGCCTCCACGAGACCCCGAAGCTCGTCGTCGCCGGGACGATCTGCGCGTACCCGAAGTTCGCACCGGTCCCGTTCCGGGAGGACGACCTCTGGAACGGGTACCCGGAGGAGACGAACGCGCCGTACGGCGTGGCCAAGAAGTCGCTCCTCGTCGGAGCGCAGGCATACCGCGAGCAGTACGGGCTGAACGCCGTGTTCCTCCTGCCCGTGAACCTCTACGGGCCGCGCGACAACTTCGACCTCGAGACCTCGCACGTCATCCCGGCGCTGATCCGCAAGATGGTCCAGGCGGGAGAGTCGGGCGACGCCGAGATCGTGCTCTGGGGAGACGGCTCGCCGACACGAGAGTTCCTGTATGTCGACGACTGCGTCGAGGGGCTCGCCCTCGCCGCCGAGCGCTACGACGATCCCGATCCCGTGAACCTCGGGACCGGTGAGGAGATCGCGATCCGCGACCTTGCCGAGCTCGTCGCGCGGCACACGCGATTCACGGGCGAGATCCGCTGGGACACGTCGAGGCCGAACGGGCAGCCGCGAAGGCGCCTGGACACCACCCGCGCCGCTGACCGGTTCGGCTTCCGTGCACGCGTGTCGCTCGACGAGGGGATCGGACGCACGGTCGCCTGGTACCGGGAGCACGCGACGGCCGGCGCCCGCACGTAGCTTCGATGTCCGTCACGAGCGCGACGGTCATGGTCGCCCGCGGGGCAAGTGACGTCGCCGACCGGCTGATCGCACGACCCCGTGCCGTCCTCGGGACGCTCGTGGGGGCGCAGATCCTGGCGACGCTCGTTCTCGCCGCCGCCGCGACCCACAACGGGTGGGTCTACTTCCAGGGCGGCGATCAGATCGGGCTCACGACGACCGGATGGCTCGCCGGGCGGCTCGAGCTGCCGCCGACGACCAGCGCGTACCTCTGGCCGTTCGCGCTCGCGCCGATCACGTGGCTCACGGGGCCGACGTACCTCCAGGCGCTCCCCCCGGTCGTGCTCCTGCAGGTGCTCGTCCTCGCACCGGTCGCAGTGCTGTGCGTGTACGGGATCGCGTCACGCATCGGGGGCCGGCTCCTCGGGTACTGGGCCTCGTTCCTGTGGGTCGTCGCCCCGTTCGCCGCGATCCCGCTCTTCATCGACCGCTACCACGAGAAGTGGGTCGACCAGTTCCTCCCGCAGGCGCTCGGCCTGACGGCCATGTCCGACTTCCCGTCGATGGTCTGCCTGCTCGCCGCCGCCTACTTCCTCGTCCGCTCCCTGTCGGCAGGTCGCCTCGCGGACGCGGCTCTCGCAGGCGTGCTCGCCGGTGCGGCCGGCGGGCTCAAGCCACCCAACTACCTCTTCCTCGCCGGCGCGTTCCTCGCGTATGTGATCGCGCGTCGCTGGCGGGAGGGCGCGGTGTTCGCGGCACTCGTCGTGCCCAGCATCCTGGTGCTCGTCCTCTGGAAGTACCGGGGGCTCGGCACCCTGCCCGTTCTCGCCCTCGAGCAGACCCGTGTGGCAGCGAGCGCGACCGTGGCGGTCGTCGACCTCGACCTCGACCGCTACCTCGACATGGATCTCGACCACTGGAAGCAGCAGATGAACGAGCTGCGGGAGTTCTTCTGGAGCGCCCGCCTCGCGCAGTGGGCACCGTTCGCAGGGCTGATCGCCGTGCTTCGGGTCAGGCGCGGCGCGATCGCCGGGCTCCTCGTGCGATCGCTCTCCGCGGATCGGCTCGCCGACGCCGCGCTCGCGGGAGTCCTCGCCGGCGCTGCCGGAGGGCTGAAGCCCCCGAACTACCTCTTCCTCGCCGGCGAGGACTCCCGCGAGCGCGG
>JAWOIV010000104.1:0-30352 GCA_046484465.1 Gaiellaceae bacterium | reverse complement strand
CACTCCCCGAGCTCCTCGGCTGAGTACAGCCAGTCGAAGCGGTCGGACGATCGCTCCGATCGGATGTTCCACGTCTTCACGTTGCGGCCGTGGAAGCGGACGTACGCGACGCGATGCGTCGCGGCGGCGACGGGGGGCATCACGTTCGAGGCCCGCGTGGGCGGAGCATCGACCGAGACGTACGCCAGTCCGTGGCGCTCCAGGTACGCGAACGTGTCGTCGCGCTCCTCCTCCTCGAGCCACGAGCGGTGGCGGAACTCGACGAGCGGCACGAGCGGGTCGAGGAGTGCCCGCACGAGCGAGAGCTCCGCCTTCGCCTCTCCCGACTTCACGAAGCGCGGGTGGTACTGGAGCAGGATCCCGCGCAGCTTCCCGCTGAGCTCGAGCGGCTCCAGCGACGCGCGGAACGCGGCAAAGGCGGCGGCTTGCTCCGCGGGCTCGTGATGCGTCATCGAGGCGTGTGCCTTCACGTGGAACGTGAACTCCGGAGGCGTCCGCTGCGCCCAGCGGCCGGTGACGGCGGGATCGGGGAGGTGGTAGTAGGGCGAGTCGACCTCGACGGTGTCGAAGCGCTCCGCGTAGTACGCGAGGCGCGCCTTCGGGGTCGAGACGCCGCGCGGGTACCACGCCTTCAGGAGCCCCTCGTCCGCGAAGCTGCAGGTGCCGAGCCGTACCATCGCGGTCACGGCGCGAATCGGCGGGTGCTCACCTCGTGACGGGCGTGCGCAGCGCCGGCAGTCGCAGAACCGCTGTCCCCACGCGGGCGCGCGCGGTCGGCGGCATCGGCAGATCGACGTACAGCGTGTTCGAGCTCGCCTGCGCCGTCGACGAGGACGCGAGCGTCAGCGTGAGCCGGGAGCCTCGTGGGATGAACGTCGCCTGGCTCGAGAGCCGGATCGTGACCTTCCGCGAGCCCGTTCGCGTGGGCACGCCGCCTGACCCGATCACGATCTCCTTCCCCTGCGGCGTCCGGGCGGTGAGCACGGCGACGAGGCGTGACCAGCCCCCGCTCGGCACGATGGTCGTCGTCACCGTCGGCGATCCGAAGACCTCGATCGCGCTCCGGAGCGGCGCTCCTCGTCGCACGCCCTTCCCGCGCTGCCCGAACGTGGAGACGCCGGGAAGCGCGACCGTCGTTGCGCTCGTCGGCGGGAGCGTGCCGCGCCGGGTCACCTGCCCGGTGAAGTTCTCGGGCGCGATGTAGACCGACTGGGGCGCCGGATCGCAGGCGACATCGCGCAGATGGCAGCCGAGCCACGCGCTCCCGAGCTGGAGCAGGGTGCCCGTATCCGCGGCGGGGAAGGTCGACGGAGCGTGCCCGTGGAGGCCGAGGTAGAGCACCTTCGTCCCCCGGAGCCGCGGGAAAGCGAGTGTCCCCTGGTCGATCCCGAACAGGAAGTCGCGCCGCCCCTGCGCCATGAAGACCGGCGTCGAGACGCCGTCGAGGCGCGTCAGGCTCGAGCGCTCGGCCGCCCACTGTCGCACCGCCGCCGTGTTGCCCGCGAGCGCCGCGGCGGCAGCCGCCGTGAGCGAGGGGTCGCGCCGCGCGGGTGGGATCGCCGCGAGGTAGGAGGCGAGCGCCCCCGTCTTGACGAGGCCCTGCGGCGCGAGCGCGGTGGACAGGTCGGTCCACGTCTGGGCGACGAAGACGGCCTTCCACGGCACGCCGGCCACGAGCGAGTTCAGCGCGATCCCGCCTCCGTAGGAGATCCCGAGCGCGGCGATCTTCGCTCCGGCGACGTCACCGCGAGCGTCGAGCCAGGCGTGGAGCGCACGGACGTCGGCGACCTCCCGTGGCCCTGCGACCGAGACGAGCCCGCCCGATCCGCCGACGCCACGCGCGTCGAAGGTGAGGACGGCGTACCCCTGCGCTGCGAGCCCCGTCAGCGAGACGAGCATGTTCATCTGCGCGCGGTCGCCCGGCAGCCCGTGGAGGAGGACGATGGCCGGCCAGCCGCCGCTGGGTGCAGAGGCGTCGGGGAGATGGAGCGTCGCGGCGATCGGTACGCCGTCGTCCATCGGGATGACGACGTCCTGTTGCGCGAGGGGGGATGCAGGCGCCTCGCCGACGAGCAGGACGAGAGCCAGCGCAAGCCCGAGGAGCCATCCCTTCACCACGCCGCCCAGGGTACCCGCGCCGACTCGGACCCTAGACTCCGGCGCATGGATCCACGCCCGATCGGCGTCTTCGACTCGGGGATGGGCGGCCTGACCGTCCTCCACGAGTGCCTCGTCACGCTGCCGCACGAGGACTACGTCTACCTCGGCGATGCGGCGCGGCTCCCGTACGGGCCGAGGCCGCTCGACGAGCTCCGCCGCTTCGCGTCCGAGATCGGCGGCTACCTCGAGCAGCAGGGGGTCAAGCTCGTCGTCGCGGCCTGCAACTCGGCGACCGCGGCGGCGCTGCCGGATCTCCAGCGGCAGCTGGCGGTTCCCGTGATCGGCGTCCTCGCGCCCGAGGCGCACGCGGCCGTGCTCGCAACCCGGAACCGGCGGATCGGGCTCCTGGCCACGGAGGCGACGGTCGCCAGCGGCCGCTACACGGAGCTCGTGCGGGCGCTCGACGCCGGCGCCGAGGTGCTCTCGGTCGCCTGTCCGCGGCTCGTCCCGCTGATCGAGGGGAACGACCCGTTCGGAGAGGAGACAGCGGCGGCCGTCCGCGACTACGCGGCACCTCTCAGGGAGGCGGGCGTGGACACCGTCATCCTCGGGTGCACCCACTACCCGTTGATTCGACCCATCTTCCAACGCGTCTTCGGACGCGGAGTGACGCTCGTCTTCTCGGCCGAGGAGACGGCGCGCGAGGTCGCCGAGACGCTCCACCGCAAGGGGATCGAGAACACCGGGGGGCGCGAGGGCGATTGCCGCTTCCTCACGACCGGTGATCCCGAGACGTTCCGGGAGATGGGCCGGCGCTTCCTGCAGCTCCCGATCGGGGTGGCCCAGCGCGTCGAGCTCGCCGCGCTCGAGGCGGCTGCGGCATGACGAGACCGGACGGACGTCGCGCCGACCAGCTCCGCGAGCTCGACGTCCAGGTGGACTTCCTCGACCAGCCGCACGGGTGCGTTCTGTACGGGCAGGGCAAGACGCTCGTCCTCTGCACGGCGACGGTCGAGGAGGGCGTTCCGCGCTGGCTCTACCGCAGCGGTCGCGGTTGGATGACGGCCGAGTACTCGATGCTGCCGGCGTCGACGGGCGAGCGCACGCAACGCGGTGTGTCGCGTGGCCGGCCCGACGGCCGGACCGTCGAGATCCAGCGCCTCGTCGGGCGGGCGCTCCGCTCGGTCTGCGACTTCGACGCGCTCGGCGAACGAACCCTCTGGCTGGACTGCGACGTGCTCCAGGCCGACGGCGGCACGCGCTGTGCCTCGATCACCGGTGCCTGGATCGCGGCGCGCCGGGCGCTCGACCGCTTCGGGCTCTCGAAGGCGCTCCGCGGCTCGGTGGCGGCGGTCTCGGTCGGCATCGTGAACGGCGAGCCGGTGGTCGACCTCGACTACGAGGAGGACTCCTCGGCGGAGACGGACATGAACGTCGTCATGACGGGCGGCGGCGAGCTCGTCGAGGTGCAGGCGACTGCAGAGCGGGAGCCGTTCTCGCGCGAGCTCCTCGATCAGCTGCTCGACCTTGCTGCCGGCGGCATCGACGAGCTCAGCTCGGCCCAGCGCGACGCGGTCGTGACCCCGCTCCCTCCGGTGAGCAGCGGCTGACGGACTTCGTGGCTCAGAGCCACAACGTGCTCTCTCTTCCTGCAGCGGGCGACTGTGTGACTTCGTGGCTCAGAGCCGCAATCGGCCCCGGCGGCGCGTCGTGAAGCTCGTCCTCGCCTCGCGGAACCCGAACAAGCTGCGGGAGCTGCGCGCCGCGCTCCCCGCGTGGGAGATCGAACTCGTCGACGCTCCCGACGAGCCCGCCGAGGACGGGGGGACGTTCCTCGAGAACGCGCGGATCAAGGCGCGTCACGGGAGGCAGCACGCGCGCACCGACGAGTGGGTCGCGGGGGAGGACTCGGGCATCGAGGTCGCGGCGCTCGGAGGACGGCCGGGGGTCGAGTCGGCACGGTGGGCCGAGGACGGCGTTGCACGGCTTCTGGAAGAGCTCGACGGCGTCCGGGATCGTCGCGCCCGCTACCGCTGCGAGCTCGTGGCGCTCGCGCCCGACGGCTCCGAGCTGGCCGTGTCAGGAGCGCTCGACGGGCTGATCGCCCCGGAGCCGCGCGGTAGCCAGGGCTTCGGCTACGACCCGATCTTCGTCCCCGTCGGTGAGACTCGCACGGTCGCCGAGCTCGGTGACGTGTGGAAGGCGGAGCACTCCCATCGCGCACGGGCGGCTCGCGCACTCGCGGAGGCGCTCGGTCGGGCGTAGCGGCCCACGCCCCGAGGGCCGAGGCCCTGATAGCGTCGAGGCCATGGATGCGAAGCAGGCGCTGGCGGAGCTCGTCGAGCTCTCGTCACAGGTCCGGAACGCCGTCGTCCTCGGCCCGGACGACTCGGTCCTCGCCGCGACGTCCGACGATCCTGGAGTCGGTGAAGCCCTCGGGCGGACTGCGCTCGAGCTGGCCGGGGCTGCGCACGAGCTGTACACCGGCGGCGGAGAGGTGACGCGGGTAGAGGTCGAGCTCGAGGAAGGTGCTCTGTTCGTCGTGCGCGCAGGAGGGCGGACGGTCGCCGCCACGACCGCGCCGCAGCCGACGGCCGGCCTCGTCGTGTACGACCTGCGAACGTGCCTCGAGCGCATCGACGACGAGCCCAAGCCGAAGCGCCGCCGCAGAGTCTCGGTATCGAAGGAGAGTGAATGAGGCGGCTCCTCCGACTCGCGGTTCTCGTGGGTCTCGCGATCTGGGCATGGCGCCGCTTCGTCGGTGGCGGCGAACCCTCGGAGCGCGCAGGCGTGTCGTATGCGGACGGCTCGTCGCTGGTGCTCGAGCCGGGCTCGCCGGGCTTCGAGCGCCTCGCCGCGCTCGCACGCCCGTCGATCCGCTGATGGAGCACGACGAGCTCGGACGCCTCCTCGTCGAGCGCGCGCTGCTCGAGGGCGACTTCACCCTGCGCTCCGGAAAGCGCTCGTCCTGGTACCTGGACAAGTACCGGTTCGAGACCGATCCCGAGCTCCTGCGGGCGCTCGGGGAGCGGATCGCCGACGCCGTCACGGAGCACGAGCCCGAGGCCGCGCGACTCGCCGGGCCCGCTCTCGGAGCCGTTGCGTTGGCCGCCTCGGCAGCGATGGCGTCCGGTCGCCCCTTCATGATCGTCCGCGGTGAAACCAAGGAATACGGCACAGCCAACCGCGTCGAGGGCCCGTTCGAGCAGGGCGAGCTCGTGTGCCTGGTGGAGGACGTCGTCACCACGGGCGGCGCGCTCGCGGAGGCCGTGTCTGCCCTGCGAGACGAGGGTCTCGTCGTCCGGAATGCGGTCGCTGTCGTCGACCGTGAGGAAGGGGGCTCCGATGCGCTCGCGAGGCTCGGCGTTCGCCTGCGCCCCCTGTTTCGCGCCGCAGAGCTCCTGGAGCTGCGAAAAACACCAGCAAAACAGCGTGGTTGAGCCAAAACCGAAGGGCTGTTAGTGTCCTTCGGTCCCGTTGCACCCAATCCGACGTAGGAGGAGGGACAGTGACCAAGCAGGAATTCGTTGCAGCCGTAGCCGATCGGGCCGGCATGTCCAAGAGCGACGCCGGCACTGCCGTCGACGCCATGCTCGACACGATCACCGACGCGCTGAAGCAACGCGACTCGGTGACGTTCACGGGCTTCGGGAAGTTCTCCACCTCTGCCCGCGCAGCGCGCCAGGGCGTCAACCCGCGCACGGGTGAGAGAGTTCAGATCGCGGCCACCACAGTCCCGAAGTTCTCGGCCGGAAGCCAGCTGAAGGCGGCAGTCAAGGGCTCGTAGCCGCACCTGCCGAGGTTTCAGAAGGGGCCGCCGTGCGCGGCCCCTTCTCGTTCACGGGGCGGTGAGCGTGCATGTCGCCGCGTGGTGGTCGCAGCAAGCCCGGGTTTGAGTATCGAACGTATGTTCGCTAGGATCGACGGTCGATGCAGCTCGCCTTCGACGCCGCCGACCGGCTCGTGGAGCTGGTGCACGCCCGCCGCGGGGCGGTTCGCGCCGAGGAGGCGGCACGGGTGTTGTTCGCCCTCGAGCGCGCGCCGGCGGAGCTCGCGCGCTCGCTCCTCGCGGACGTCGTCGACGGCGACGCGCGGCTCGCGTGGTCGGGGCAGCGTGTCGCGCTCGCCGGGGCACGCCCTCGAGACGTCTCCATCGAGGACGCGGAGCTCGTCGTCTTCGACCTCGAGACGACGGGCCTCTCCGCCGCGCGCGACCGGATCTGCGAGATCGGCGCCGTCCGGGTCGCGAGGCTCGAGATCGGGGAGACGTACGAGACGCTCGTCGACCCGGGCGTCGTGCTACCGCCCGCGATCAGCGCGCTGACCGGAATCCGACCCGAGGAGCTCCGGCGCGCACCCCGCGCGGAGCTTGCCGTTCGGCGGCTCGTCGCCTTCACCGGGGACGCCCCGCTCGCCGCGCACAACGCCCGCTTCGATCTGGCATTCCTCGACCGGGAGGTCGAGCGCCTCACGTGCAAGCGCGTCGCGGCTCCGGTGGTGGACACGGTCTGGCTCGCGCGCAGGCTGCTCGCGCAGCGCAGCGAGCGGTTCTCGCTCGACCACCTCGCCCACTTCTTTGGCACATCCACTGCGCCGTGTCACCGTGCGCTCCCCGACGCGCTCGCGACTGCGGAGATCCTGATCGCCCTCCTCGGGCTCGCGCAGGAGCGCGGAGCGCGCACACTCGCTGACGTCATCGAGCTCGCGGCGCCTCGCGCCCGGAGGCTGCAGTCGAAGCGCCCGCTCGTCGCCGGAGCACCCACGTGCCCCGGCGTCTACCTCTTCCGCGATCGGAACGAGACCGTCCTTTACGTCGGGAAGGCGCGCGACCTCCGGGCGCGTCTGCGCTCGTACTTCTCCGGTGGTCGTCAGCGGCCCCCCGTCGAGGCCGCCCTCGGCGCGCTCGCCCGCGTGGAGTGGCGTGAGCTCGGGTCCGAGCTCGAGGCTGCGCTCGAGGAGCTGCGTCTGATTCGCGAGCTGCGCCCGCCGGCGAACGCCCGCGGCACGCGCCCCGACCGGGCCGTCTACCTCGAGCGCGGGGACGAGCGCTGGAAGGTCGTCTCCCGGCCGACCCCGTACGGGCCGGTCTCGAGCCGCCGCCGTGCGCAGCTCGCCGCCCGCGCGCTCGACACGTTCGACGGCCAGGCGCTCCAGGAGGCGCTCCCTCCCCTCCACGTGAGGCTTCGCCGGCTCGCACGCGATCTGCGTTTCGAGGACGCGGCCCGGCTGCGTGACCGGATGGCGGCCCTCGAGGACGTCGTGGAGCGGGTCACCGAGCTCGGGCGCCTCCGCGAGGCAAGCCTGTGTGTGATCGCGCCCGCACGCCGGCCGGGATTCCGGCGCGCATTCTTCGTAGCGGGAGGGCGGGTCGTGGCCGTGCGGACGCTGGCGCCAGGCCGAGCCGGCGGCGTCGAGGTCGGCGCGGGCCTGGCGGCGGCCGCTTCCGTCGCACCGTCGTTCGCACCCGAGGACGCGGACGAGCTGCTCCTCGTGGGCGGCTTTCTCCGCCGACCCGGGCCGGAGCTCCGCGTCGTCTCGCTCGACGCGGACGAGATCCTCGCCGCCTGACGGGGCGGCGGTCTAGCCTTGCCGTCGTGAAGGACACGGCGCACACCGCCTTCGCCGATCGGCTGGTCGAGGGAGTCACGCGCAAGCGCAGCCAGCTCGTCGTGGGGCTCGACCCCCGGCTCGACCTGCTGCCGATGGAGCTCCGGGGCGAAGCCGTGCTCGGTCGTGCGGCGGCTGCGTCCGCGGTGGCGCGCTTCTGCAAGGGAATCGTCGACGCCGTGGCGCCGTACGTGGTCGCGGTGAAGCCGCAGTCCGCGTTCTTCGAGGCGCTCGGCGCAGACGGTGTCCGCGCGTTCGAGGAGGTCGCTGCCCACGTCCGCTCGACCGGCCTGCTCGTGATCGCGGACGCGAAGCGCGGCGACATCGGCTCCACCGCCCGCGCCTACGCCGAGACCTTCCTCGTACCGCGCGAGGACGGAGCGCCGCTCGCCGACGCGGTCACCGTCAGCCCCTTCCTCGGGCACGACTCCGTCGAGCCGTTCCTCGCTGCGTGCCGGCGGCACGGCGCCGGCGTGTTCTTCCTCGTCCGGACGTCGAACCCGGGAGCGGCAGACATCCAGGATCTCACCCTCTCGGACGGGCGGCCCCTCTGGCAGTACGTCGCGGCTCTCGTCCACGAGTGGGGGAGTGCCTTCGTCGGCGAGGGCGGCATCTCCAGCGTCGGCGCCGTCGTCGGTGCCACGCACCCTCGTGCCGTCTCGGAGGCGCGACGCCTGATGCCCCAGACGCCGCTGCTTCTCCCCGGCATCGGCGCCCAGGGCGCGACCCCGGCGGACGTCGCGCGCGCGTTCACGACCGGCCCCGCGGGTGCGCTCGTGACCGCGTCGCGGTCGATCATCTACGCGTTCAAGGAGACCGAGGACGACTGGCGCTCGGCGGCTGCTGCGCAGGCGCAGCGCCTCGCCGCGCAGGTCTGGGCTGCATCGGGCTGGTAGCGGCGGCGTCGCCTATACTCCGCGACCGGTGATGAGCAGAGCCCTGCTCGCCGTCGTCGCCGCTCTCGCCGTCTCGGCCTCGCCGGTCCAGGCCTCGAGCGGCGCCTCGACCGACACCGCGGCGGAGCCGCGTGTTTCGGCGTCCGCGTGGTACCTCGTCGGCGCGGACGGAGAGGTGCTCGCGGCACATCGCGCCCGCCAGCGTCGTGCGATCGCAAGCATCACGAAGCTGATGACCGCCGCGGTTGCCCTCGAGCGCGTCGGGCTCTCGGAGACCGTCACCGTCGACCCGCGTGTCGCGGCGGTCGGTGAGTCCACCGCTTACCTGCGGCCAGGCGAGACACTGAGCATGGCGGACCTCATCCGGGCGACGCTGGTCCCGAGCGGCAACGACGGCGCGCTCGCGCTTGCGTACCACGTCGGGCAGGGCTCGGTGTCCCGGTTCGTCGAGCTCATGAACGCGAAAGCGCGCGAGCTCGGCCTCGTGGACACGACGTTCCGGAATCCACACGGGCTCGACGAGCCAGGCCACATCTCGAGCGCTCGCGACGCGACCGTCCTCCTCCGCTACGCCCTCGGCACTCCCTTCATCCGCGATGCGCTGGCGCGCGAGTCCGTCGAGCTCCCGGGGGGGAGGGTCGTGCCGACGACGGACGACCTGCTCGCGAGCTGGCCGCCGCTCGTCGGCGGCAAGACCGGCCACACGCGCCTCGCGGGCTGGTCTCAGGCCGCCGCTGCCGAGGGGCGTGGGGCAGTCGTGTACGGGACGGTGCTCGGCACCGCCTCCCGCGCCGAGCGGAACGAGGCCGTCCGCTCGCTGCTCGAGCACGGGCTCGAGCGGTACCGCCGAGTCGCTGCGATCAGCGCCGGCCGGACCTACGGGGAGGCCGCCACGGGATACGGGAGGCCCGCCGTCCCGCTCGTCGCGCCTCGCTCAATCCTCCGCACCGTGCGCGACGACGTGGCTCTCGTGGAGCGCGTGGTTGCACCTGCGTCGGTCGCCCTCCCGGTCCGGGCGGGGCAGAGGGTGGGGAGCGTCGAGGTCTGGAACGGAAACACCCTGCTGGCATCGTCGCCGCTCGTCGCCGCTCGAGAGGTCGCCGAGCCCGGACTGCTCGGCAAGGTGTCCTGGTACGCGCGCACGACCATGAGCAACCTCTGGGGGCTCGTCTCGTGATCGTCACCGTGACCGTCAACGCCGCGCTCGATCGCACACTCACCGTGCCCGTGTTCCAGATCGGGTTCCGGCACCGGTCGAGCGAGACCCTCACGCTCGCGGGCGGGAAGGGCATCAACGTCGCCCGGGCGCTGAAGCGCCTCGAGATCCCCGTGGTCGCGACGGGCCTCACGGGCGGCCGGACGGGCACGCGGGTCATCGAGGAGCTGACCTCGGAGGCGATCCTCAACGACTTCGTGCGCATCGCCGCCGAATCGCGGACCTCGACGGCCGTCGTCGACCCGACCTCGGGGACGTACACGGAGATCAACGAGTGGGGGCCGGAGGTGACGCCGGCCGAGCTCGAGATGCTCATGGAGAAGCTCCACTACCTCTCCCGCGGTGCAGACTTCGTCGTGCTCGCCGGGACGCTCCCGCGCAAGGTTCCCACGTCGTTCTATGCCGACGCGATCCGGGCTCTCGCGCGGCGCGACGTGCGCGTGGTCGTCGACAGCGAGGGCGATCCCATGCGCGCCGCGGTCGAGGCGTCGCCGTACCTGGTGACGCCGAACCAGCGCGAGGCCGAGCAGCTCGTCGGACAGGAGCTCGAGGACGACGACGACTTCCTCATGGCGCTCGACGCGATCGCGGACATGGGTGCCCGAAACGTGCTCATCACGCTCGAGAACGGCTGCTTCGCACGGCTTCGCTTCGGGCGGCGCATGCAGCGCATCCGCGCGCTCGCTCCGCAGGTCGAGCCCGTCTCGGGCGTCGGCTCGGGCGACGTCCTCCTCGCGCAGTTCCTCGCCGCCATCGTCGATGACCGTGCGCCGGAGGATGCACTCCGCGTCGCCGTGGCTGCCGGCGCCGCGTCGGTTCTCGAGGTGGGAGCCGGCCGCTTCGACCCGCAGGTCGCCGCGAGCCTCGAGGGCGACGTCGAGCTCGCCGAGCTCGAGCCCGCACGCTCGTAGTTCCCCGGGATTCACCCGCCCTAGACTCCGTGCATGCCCGTGTGCGCCAGCTGCGGTCGCGAGAGCGCTGAAGACGCTCGGTTCTGCAGTAGCTGTGGCACGGCGCTTGGGGCGCCCGAGCCCGCGCGCGAGCAGCGCAAGGTCGTCACCGTTCTCTTCTGCGACCTCGTCGGCTCGACTGCCCTCGGGGAGTCAACCGATCCGGAAGCGCTCCGCGCGCGCATGCGCCGCTACTTCGAGGATCTCCGTGCCATTCTCGAGCGCCACGGGGGCACCGTCGAGAAGTTCGTCGGGGATGCGGTGATGGCCGTCTTCGGGATCCCGGTGTCGCACGAGGACGACGCGCTGCGGGCCGTGCGTGCGGCCGAGGAGATGCGCGGGGCGATCGCTGCGCACGGCCTCGAGGCAAGGATCGGCGTCAACACCGGCGAGGTCGTCGTGGGCGGCGAATCCGAGACCCTCGTCACGGGCGATGCCGTCAACGTCGCCGCCCGCCTCGAGCAGGCGGCAGGCTCCGGCGAGATCCTCATCGGCGACGAGACGCGGCAGCTCGTCCGCGACGCCGTTCGCGTCGAGCCCGTCGAGGCGCTCGAGCTGAAGGGGAAGTCCGAGCCGGTCGACGCCTTTCGGCTGCTCGACATCGTGGGCGCCGAGGGCCTCCTGCGTCAGCTCGAGACGCCGCTCGTCGGCCGTGAGCGCGAACGGCAGCGGCTCTGGCGCGACTACGAGGACGCCGTCGCGGATCACGCGTGCCAGCTCTTCACTCTCCTCGGCCCGGCGGGGATCGGCAAGTCGCGCCTGGTCGCCGACTTCCTCGAGCGGATCGGCGACTCGGCCGACGTCCTGCGCGGCCACTGCCTCTCCTACGGGGACGGCATCACGTACTGGCCCCTGGTGGAGATGCTGATCGCGATCGGCGTCGACCCCGACGACGTGATCGGGACCTCTCCGCCCGAGACGCAGCTCGCCTTCCGCCGCCTGCTCGAGGAGCGCGCCAGGGACCGGCCGCAAGTCGTCGTGATCGACGACCTGCAGTGGGCCGAGCCCGTGTTCGTCGACCTCGTCGAGCACGTCGCCGACCTCTCGCGCGGCGTGCCCATCTTCCTCCTCTGCGTGGCGCGCACCGAGCTTCTCGACTCCCGTCCCGGGTGGGGAGGCGGGAAGCTGAACGCGACCGCGGTGCTCCTCGAGCCCCTCGGCGAGGTCGAGTGCGGGGTGCTCATCGAGAGCCTCGCCGGGGACGCGCAGATCGACGAGGAGACGAGCGAGCGGATCCGAGCGGCGTCGGAGGGGAACCCGCTCTTCGTCGAGGAGATGCTGGCGATGGTGCGCGAGCAGGAGGGCGACGGCGACGGCGAGATCGTCGTCCCGCCCACGATCCACGCGCTCCTGCAGGCGCGTCTCGACTCGCTCGACGGCGACGTGCGCGTCGTCCTCGAGCGCGGGTCGGTCGAGGGTCAGCTCTTTCACAAGGGATCCGTCGCCGAGCTCGCGCCCGAGCCCGTTCGAGGGGCGGTCGAGTCCCACCTGTCCACGCTCGTGCGCAAGGAGCTCATCCGGCCCGACACGCCGACGTTCACGGGTGACGACGCGTTCCGCTTCCGCCACCTCCTCATTCGCGACGCGGCGTACGAGTCGCTGCCGAAGGCCACGCGCGCCGAGCTGCACGAGCGGTTCGCCGACTGGCTCGCGACGCACGACCTCGTCGAGCGGGACGAGATCGTCGGCTACCACCTCGAGCAGTCTCATCGGTATCGGGCCGAGCTCGACCCCGGCAATCCGACCCTGGATGCGCTCGCGTCCCGCACAGCGGCGCATCTCGCGACCGCGGGTCGGAGCGCACTCGATCGCAGCGATCTCGGCGCCGCCTCCTCGCTTCTCCAGCGGGCCGCAGGGCTCCTGTCCGCGGACGACGAAGCGCGCGCAGCGCTCGTTCCCGACCTGTGTGAGTCGCTGTGGGAGACGCACGACGTGCCGACGATCTCGGCGCTGCTGGCGTCGGCGCAGCGGTCGGGCGACGCCGTCGTGCGCGCAAAGGCGGCGATTCTCGAGTCGAGCCCGGATCTCGCGCTGGGAACCGCGACCGAGCGCAGGGCGAAGCGAGATCTCGCCCGTACAGCCCTCGAGGAGGTCGGTAACGACGAGGGGCTGTCCCTGTACTGGCGGATCGTCGGGCGCGACGCGTGGTACCGCCTGCAGGCGGACGAGACGATCGCCGCACTCGAGAACGCACTCGCGCACGCGGAGCGTGCAGGCTCGACACGACGTGCGCAGGAAGCCGTCGGCTGGATCTCGGCGAGCTACGCGTTCGGCCCGACGCCCGTGCGCGAGGCGATCGACCGGGTCGAGGACCTCCGGACGCGCTCGGCAGGGATGGTGCTGATCGAGGCCTATGCCTCGACGTGGCTCGGACTGCTTCTAGCGATGCAGGGCGACACCGACCGCGCTCGCTCCCTCGTCCGCTCGTCAGTCGAGACGTTTCACGACGCGGGGTTGCCCGTGACCGCGGCGGGCATGTCTATGGGTACGGCATGGGTCGAGCTCTCGGGCGGCGAGATCGATGCTTCGAGGGAAGCCCTCGGTTCGGCGCTCCGCATCCTCGACCCGCTGGACGAGCGCGGGTATCGCCCGACCGTGATCCTGCAGCTGGCGGAGCTCGAGTATCACCAGGGCCGCTCCGAGCGGGCCGCCGAGCTGTGTGCACGGGGCCGTGCGCTGACGACGCCAGAAGATCTCATCAACTTCGTGTACCTCGACATGATCGAGGGTGGCATCGCCGCGGAGGACGGCCGGCTCGACGACGGCGAAGCGCGTGTCCGCCACGCGGTCGCGCTCTCGGAGAAGACGGACTTCTACTGGTGTCGCGCGGCGAGCCTCGTCCGTCTCGCCGAGGTGCTCGCGCTCTCCGGCCGAACGGTCGAGGCGTCGGAGACGGCTGCTGCGGGACTCGCTGTCTACCGCTCGAAGGGTGATCTCGCGGGCACGGCGCTGGCTCGTGAGCGGCTCGCGCCGCTCGGGATCGAGATCCCCTGATCGCCGTCGAGAGGCCCTGGTAACGTCAGCCCATGGAGACCGAGCTTCGCCAGGGGGAGGTCGAGCGGCTCGTCGCGTTCGAGCGCAAGTTCGGCAAGGAAGGGCTCACGTTCGACGACGTGCTGCTCCTGCCCGCGGAATCTGCCGTCCTCCCGAACGACGTCTCGACGATCACACGGTTCACGCCGAAGATCACGCTCAACATCCCGATCGTCTCGGCGGCGATGGACACCGTCACCGAGGCGCGGCTTGCGATCGCGCTCGCGCGGGCAGGAGGGATCGGGGTCGTGCACCGCAACCTCTCGATCGAGGATCAGGTCGCGGAGGTGGACAAGGTGAAGCGCTCGGAGTCGGGGATGATCGTCGAGCCGGTCACGCTCCGGCCCGACAACTCCGTGGCCGAGGCGTTGGAGCTGATGGAGCGCTACCGCATCTCCGGCGTGCCGATCACGGACGACGACGAGATCCTGGTCGGCATCCTGACAAACCGAGACCTCCGCTTCGAGACGGACATCGCGCAGCCGATCTCCGCGCTCATGACGAGCCGCGACCTCGTGACGGCGCCGACCGGCACGACGCTCGAGGAGGCCGAGGCGATCCTCCACCGCAACAAGATCGAGAAGCTCCCGGTCGTGGACGCCGACGGGCGCCTCAAGGGCCTCATCACCGTCAAGGACATCTCGAAGAAGATCAAGTATCCGGACGCGACGAAGGACGAGCAGGGGCGCCTGAGGGTGGCTGCAGCGGTCGGGGTCGGTGAGGACGCGCTCCAGCGTGCGGCCGCGCTCATCGACGCCGAGGTGGACGTCCTCGTCGTGGATACGGCGCATGGCCATTCGCACGGCGTCCTTCAGGTCGTTCGCGAGATCAGGGCGAGGCACGACGTCGAGCTCGTCGCGGGGAACGTCTCGACCGCGGAGGGCGCCCTCGCCCTCGCGGACGCAGGCGCCGATGCGGTGAAGGTCGGGCAAGGTCCTGGCTCCATCTGCACCACTCGCGTCGTCGCCGGCGTAGGAGTACCGCAGGTGACGGCCGTATGGGACTCCGCGCAGGCGCTCGCCGAGCACGGGATCCCGGTCATCGCGGACGGCGGAGTCCGCAACTCGGGCGACGTCGCGAAGGCGATCGCGGCGGGCGCCGATACCGTCATGCTCGGCTCCTTGCTGGCGGGCACCGACGAGGCGCCCGGCGAGGTGATCGTCGCGCAGGGCGAGCGGTTCAAGGAGTACCGGGGCATGGGCTCGCTCGGTGCGATGAAGGCGCGCTCGTTCTCGAAGGACCGCTACTTCCAGGGCGACGTCGAGGACGTCGAGAAGCTCATTCCCGAGGGGATCGAGGGCCGTGTGCCGTACAAGGGCCCGCTGTGGCCGATCGTCCACCAGGTGGTCGGAGGGCTGCGCCAGTCGATGGGCTACTGCGGCGCGGCGACGATCGAGGAGATGCAGCGGAGAACGCGCTTCACGAGGATCACGCCTGCCGGGCTGCACGAGAGCCACCCGCATGGCGTCACGATCACGAAGGACGCGCCGAACTACCGCAGGGGCTGAGCGTGGGAGAGGTCGTCCGTCTACCGTCTCCAGAGCCCGCACCGGAGGAGCGTCCGGTGCTCGTCGTCGACCTCGGCGGTCAGTACAGCCAGCTCATCGCGCGCCGTGTTCGCGAGGCCCGCGTGTACTCCGAGCTCGTCGGGAACCGCATCTCCGCGGACGAGATCGTGCGCCGAAACCCGGCTGCGCTCGTGCTCTCCGGCGGGCCAGCCTCGGTGTACGCGGAGGGCGCGCCCGAGATCGATCCCGGCATCTTCTCGCTGGGCATCCCGACGCTCGGGATCTGCTACGGGATGCAGCTCATGGCGCGCGACCTGGGCGGCGCCGTGGAGCGTACCGGCCTCTCGGAGTTCGGCAAGGCGGAGCTTGCGGCCACGGACTCGGATCTCTTCCACGACCTCCCGCAGGAGCAGACGGTGTGGATGAGCCACGGCGACTCGGTGACGGCGCCCCCGACGGGTGCGGCAGTGACCGCCTCGTCGCCGAGCACGCCGATCGCGGCGTTCGAGGATCGCGAGCGCAGGCTCTACGGCGTCCAGTTCCACCCCGAGGTCGTGCACACGCCGCATGGCCAGGAGATCCTGAAGAACTTCCTCTACGAGGTCGCGGGTGTTCCCCCGACCTGGACCCCTGCAGCCGTCATCGAGGAACAGGTCGAGCGCATCCGAGCGGTGGTCGGCTCCGAGCGCGTGCTCTGCGCGCTCTCGGGCGGCGTCGACTCGGCGGTCGCCGCGCTGCTCGTGCACAAGGCAGTCGGTGACCAGCTCACGTGCGTCTTCGTCGACCATGGGCTCCTGCGCGAGAACGAGGCAGAGCAGGTCGTCGAGACGTTCGGCGGACACTTCCACGTCCCGCTCGTGCACGTGCAGGCGCAGGAGCGGTTCCTCTCGCGCCTCGAGGGCGTCTCCGACCCCGAGGAGAAGCGGAAGATCGTCGGCGAGGAGTTCATCCGCGTCTTCGAGGAGGAGGCCCGGAAGCTGTCCTCTGCGCCAAGACCGGAATCCGCGAGAGCGGACTCCGGTCGCGCGAAGAGCGTGGGCGACGTGCGCTTCCTCGTCCAGGGGACGCTCTACTCGGACGTGATCGAGTCCGGCGGCTCCGAGGACGGGGTCGCGGCGAAGATCAAGTCGCACCACAACGTGGGCGGCCTGCCGGCGGACATGCGGATGGAGCTCGTCGAGCCGCTCAGGCTCCTGTTCAAGGACGAGGTGAGGCGCGTGGGCGAGGAGCTCGGCCTCCCCGAGCGGATGGTCTGGCGCCAGCCATTCCCCGGCCCCGGTCTCGCGATCCGGATCATCGGCGACGTCACGGAGGAGCGCCTCGCGATCCTGCGTCGGGCCGATGCGATCCTGCTCGAGGAGATCCGCCGTGCCGACCTCTACCGCCACCTGTGGCAGAGCTTTGCGGTGCTGCCCGCGATCCGCTCCGTCGGCGTGCAGGGCGACGAGCGCACCTACGCGTACCCCGTCGTCATCCGCGCCGTGACATCGGAGGACGCGATGACGGCGGACTGGGCGCGCCTGCCGTACGAGCTGCTCGAAGGTGTCTCGAGCCGCATCATCAACGAGATCCCCGGCGTCAACCGCGTCGTCTACGACGTCTCGTCGAAGCCTCCCGCCACGATCGAGTGGGAGTGAGCCCGGGAGAGCTCGCCGAGCAGGCGCGTCCCGGCCGACGTCGCTGAAGGGCTTCGGGCTCTCTGCTCCTACTCGACGTCCGTGGAGTTCGCCCAGGACGCGTTCGCCCAGGACGCGGAGCTCCATGAGGCATCCGCCCACGAGGCCGAGCTCCACGAAGCGTCCGCCCACGAGGCCGAGCTCCACGAAGCGTCCGCCCACGAAGCGTCCGCCCACGAAGCGTCCGCCCACGAAGCATCCGCCATCGCGACCTCGTGCCATGCAGGAGCGTCGAACTGGTACCGGCGCGTCGCGCTGTTCCAGGTCACGAACTGGTTGAGACCGGCATTCGGGTTCGCCCTCCCGCGTGAGCCCAGCGCGGCGGCTGCGTTCACGACGCCGACCCCGAGCGCGCCCTTCGAGCTGTACCCGCTGGGAACGGACGTGGTTGCCATCAACGCGCCCTTGACCTGATCGGGCGTCCAGCTCGGGTTCTTCGCGAGCAGCGAGGCAGCGATGCCCGAGACCACGGGCGCCGCGAACGACGTGCCCGACATCCACATGTAGCCGGGAGCGACGACGCGCTGCGGGTACTGGCTCGCCAGGTTCGCCCCGCTCGGGAAGGCGCCGACCATGTAGCGGCCGGGTGCAGCCAGCTCCGGCTTGAAGAAGCCGTCCTGCGTGTAGCCCCAGGCCGACCAGGGTGCAGCCGTGTCGTTCCAGCGTTCGGCCGTCCCGCCGATGTCGGATGCGCCGACGGTAATGACGAACGGGTCGTTCGCGGGCGCGTACCCGATGTCGCTGCGTTGGCCGTCAACGGCGAAGTTGCCCGCGGCCACGACGACCGTGACGCCGTTCAGCCACAGCGCCTCGACCGCGCGGTCGAGCGCGTCGTAGCGGAAGCTCTCGCCGCCGGCGTTCAGGGAGAAGTTCGCAACCCGGATGTTGTAGGTGTTGCGGTAGCGGAGGATCCAGTCACAGGCGGCGATGATGTCGCTCTTCGAGCCCATGCCCGCGCCGTCGAGCACCTTGATCGACACGAGGTTCGCCCGTGGCTCGGCGCCTGTGTAGCCGGCTGCCGAGCCGGCCGCGATGCTGGCCACCATCGAGCCGTGGCCGTAGGCGCCCCAGGTGCCGCCCGAGGATCTGAGGTTCACCGACGCGACCACGCGCGAGCCGAAGGACGGCAACGAGGGCGTGACACCGGAGTCGACGACAGCGATCGTCGGGTAGTCGAGCCAGGTCGGAAGGGTGAGCCAGCTCGTCGTCACGCCGGCCGCCTCGGTCCACGTCTGGGCGCTCGAGTAGCTCGTGAGCTCGACTTCCGAGTCGCGGGTGATCGACTCGACGTCACTCCGCTTCGCGAGCCGCAGGATCTGCCGACCGGTCAGGGTGGCCGAAGCCCCGTTGATCGAGATGAACTTTCGACCCAGAGCGACGCCCTTGGCCGGCGTCTCCTTCGTGACGCGCTGGATCTCGTCCACGACGTCGTCCGTTCGCTTGCCCTTCCTCGCCTGCACGATGACGCCGAAGAGCGTGTTCGGCGCCGCTTCCGCCTCGGCCATCAGGCCGGGCGAGAGGTACGCGTCCTTCGGGGAGGCGTCCGCGCCGTCGACGCGTCCGCCGAGGAGCGCCAGCACGAGGAGGGACGCCACTGCCGCGACGAGCGCCAGCCGCCGTTCGCCGTCACCCCACAGAACGTTGCCCCGGGCCTCGTCTGCCGCCGTCGAGGGCCCTCGCCTGCCCGCCGCCTGCCCCATGTCCCCGTGTCTCCTTCCTGGCCGCCCCGGAGGACGGTCGCCGCAGTCGAATGGAACTCTTCGGAAGGTAGGGCGAGAGTTGCCGCCCATGATCCCCATACCGGGGGATCCGGAGGCGCAGGGTGTCCCTCGTCCGAGTGAACCTCCATCGACCCGGGGTGACGCCCGCTCGCGCTCGGAGGGTGAACCCCCGTCCGAGGGAGGAATCGCGCGTGGGGCTCACCGATGCTTGAGGCGCGGGACTGTGACCGGTCCCCTGCGGCGTGAGCGAGACGACGACACCCAACCCCCGGCGATCCGGCCTGAGCCTCTCGGCCCAGGTGTACCTCGCCGCGGTCTTCGCCATCACGCTGGCCGCCTACGTGCCGGAGATCGGCTCGTCTCCGGGAATCGACCAGGCCGACTGGCGCCTCGCGATCCTGCTCGGGGCCGCCGCGGCGATCGCCCAGCTCTTCGTCGTCAACACGACCCGCAACCAGTCGTACCACATGACCCCGGTGTTCATCGTCGCGGCGGCGCTGCTGCTTCCGACACCGCTGCTCGCGTTCGTGGCGATCGCCCAGCACGTCCCCGAGTGGCTGAGGGTTCGGTACCCCTGGTACATCCAGACGTTCAACATCGCGAACTACGCGCTCGCCGGGCTCGCCGCACACCGTGCGTTCGACCTCGTCGACTCGATCGGGCCCGTGCTCCCGAGCGGGGACCAGCGTCAGTTCGTGGCCGGCCTCGCGGCCGCGATCACGTTCGTCGCGGTGAACCACGTGCTCCTCGCGATCATCCTCCGCCTGGCGCGCGGGCACTCGTTGCGCGAGAGCGGGCTCTTCACGCTCCAGAGCATCTCGACGGACCTGGTGCTCGCCCTCCTCGGAGTCGTCGTGGCCACTCTCTGGCTCGCGAACCCGTGGTTCGCAGTGATCGCGCTCGCTCCGCTTCTCCTGATCCATCGCACGCTCGCGCTGCCCAAGCTCGAGGCCGAGGCGCGGCAGGATCCCAAGACCGAGCTGTTCAACGCCCGCCACTTCTCGGAGCTCCTGGAGGAGACGCTCGAGCGCTGTGAGCGCCTCGACCGCCCCGCCGCGCTCCTCATCGCCGACCTCGATCTCCTGCGGGAGATCAACAACCGCTACGGGCATCTCGCGGGCGACGTCGTCCTCGCCGAGGTCGCGCGCACGTTCCGTGCCCATCTTCGGCCCGAGGACGTCGCGGCTCGCTTCGGCGGCGAGGAGTTCGCGCTCCTCCTGCCCGGACTGACCGAGGAGGAGGCCGTCGAGGTCGCCGAGCGGATCCGCATCGCCGTGGCCTCTGCGTCCATCGACGTGGACACCTCGAGCGAACCGATCTCCGCGACGGTGTCGATTGGGGTCTCGGGCTTCCCGACGCACGCGACGACCGGGCGTGACCTCATCCACCGGGCGGACGTCGCCGCGTATCGTGCAAAGGCGCAGGGCAGGAATCGTGTTGTGGTCGCGAGCGAGGAGGTGACGATCGACGAGATCGTGACCGAGACCGATGCCACGGCTCATCGTCAGGTTCGCGCCCTCGTCCCGGAAGTGCCTGCAGGGCCTCGCCTCAAGACTCCGCCGGCCCCGAACTACCTCATGCTGTCTGCGCCGCTCCGCGCCGTCGTCACTGCCGTGGGGGTGGCAGGCACTGCGGCAGGGCTTGTAGCAGTCTTCCTCGGAGGCACGTCCGACCTCCTCGGCCTCGCCGTGCTGATCGCGCTCGTCGCCATCGGGCAGGCGCTCGCGGTCGAGGTGCTGGACCACGGCACGATCTCGCTGACCGCCGTCGGGGCGCTCGCCGGCGCCGCGCTGTTCGGGCCGCGGACCGCTCTGCCGCTGGCCGTCGCGGTCTGCCTCGTGGACTGGAGCGCACGCCGGTCGCGCTCGTACAAGGCGTTCTTCAACGTCGGAGCCGTGACGCTCAGCAGCATTGCCGGCGCCGCGGTCTTCTCGCTGCTCCCCGTCGACGAGTGGCTGTTCGTTGCCGGCGGTGCGATCGCCGGCGTGGCGTACTACACCGTGAACGTCGGGCTCATGACCACGGCCGTCTCCCTCGAGACGGGCGAGCGGTGGGTGGGGGTGATCCGTGCGCGATTCGCCTGGCTCGCACCTCACTACCTGGTCTACGGCATGGTCGGTGCGATGGTGGCGGTCGCCTACGACGTCGCCGGGGTGCTCGCGCTGCTGGTGTTCGCCGTGCCGCTCCTGCTCGTGCGCAAGGCGCAGCTCGACTACATCGCCCACACGGAGGAGAGCGTTCGCCGGCTCCGCGACGCCTCGGAGACCATCGAGGCCCAGAACGCGTCGCTCGTGCAGGCGAACGTGCTTCTGCGCGATCGCGCGACCGAGGCGATGGAGTCGCTCGCAGCGGCCGTCGACGCTCGCGACGGCTATACGGCCGGGCACTCGCGCAGGGTGCAGGAGCTCGCCGTTGCGATCGGCCGCGAAATCGGCCTGGACGGGCCGGAGCTCGAGTCGCTCTCGTTCGCCGCGCTGTTCCACGACGTCGGGAAGCTGGCGATCCCGGATGCCGTCCTGCTCAAGTCGGGCCCACTCGACGAGGACGAGTGGTGGATCGTGCGGCGCCACTCCGAGGAGGGTGAGCGGATCATCGGGCATCTCGGCTTCCTCGCGGACGCGACTCCCGCGATCCGTCACCACCACGAGCACTGGGACGGGAGCGGCTATCCGGACGGGCTGCGCCGCCAGGAGATCCCCATCGGTGCCCGCATCCTCCACGTCGCGGACGCGCTCGACTCCATGGTCACGAACCGCGTCTACCGCGACGCGCTCTCGAGCGCCGAGGCGCTCGCGGAGCTCGAGCAGGGGAGAGGCATCCAGTTCTGCCCCACGTGCGTCGCCGCGGTGAGAACGCTGCTCGCCACCGGCGGGCTCGGTGCGCTCCTGACGACCGACGTCCCATCGACTGCGGCGTAGCGTCCCGAGCCTGCGAGCGCTACGCTCGCTGTGATTGTGACGGAGATGACGAGCGATCCCTGGGAGGACGAGGGCTACGCGGGCGAGGACGACTGGGGCGAGGAGAGCATCGCCGCAGACATCGAGGAGGAGCAACCGGAGGATGCCGACGCCGACGACGGGGATGGCAGGAGCATGATCGAGCTCGAGCTCGAGCCCGAGGGCGACGCGTCAGCGGATCGAGAACCCTGAGAGGCCCTCGGGGCTTTCGCTCGACACTGCCACGCGCTCGACCTGCGCCCCGCGCGGCCCGTTCCGGCAGAGCCTGACGATCCGTTCGACCGCGGCGGGGTCGCCTTCGAGCACGGTCTCGACGGTGCCGTTCGGGTTGTTGCGAACCCAGCCGGCGACGCGTGCGGCCAGGGCGGCGCGGCGCACCGTGTCGCGGAAGAACACTCCCTGCACCCGGCCCCAGACGACGACGCGGCGGCGGATCACAGCCGAACGATGCCTTCCGGGTCGATCTCGACGGCGACCCGCTCGCCCGTGACCGGATGATCGACGGCCGTTACTGCCGCCTCGAGCTCCGCGCCGTCGTCGAGCTGGACACGGAGCCGCACGGTCGGCCCCTGCCGGACGGCGGCGGTGACGACCCCGTCTCCGCGGCCGCCGTCCCGGGTGCGGGTCACGGCGATCGCCTCCGGCCGGACGATCGTCTGCGGCGACACGTTCCGGAGACCGAGGAAGCGGGCGACGTCCTCGTCCACGGGGTGCGTCCAGAGCTCGTCCGGCGTTCCCGTCTGCGCGATGCGCCCGTCGCGGAGGACGACGACCCGGTCGCCGAGTGCGAACGCCTCCGCCTGGTCGTGTGTCACGTAGAGCGCGGTGACCTCGAGCCGCTCGAAGAGGCGGGCGAGATCCTCGAGCAAGCGGTCGCGGAGCCTGCGGTCGAGCGATCCCAGCGGCTCGTCGAGGAGCAGCACGCGCGGCGCCGGCGCCAGCGCGCGCGCCAGTGCGACCCGCTGCTGCTCGCCGCCCGAGAGTGTCGCGACGGAGCGGCGCTCGAGCCCCGAGAGCCCGACGAGCTCGAGCACCTCCCGCCCCCGCCGCTCGATGGCGGCGCTCGCGTCGCCGCGCATCCGCAGGCCGAAGACGACGTTGCCCCACACGTCGCGATGTGGGAAGAGCGCGTGATCCTGGAAGACGAGGCCGATTCCGCGCCTGTGCGGAGGCACCGGGGCGAGGTCGACGTCGTCGAGCAGCACCCGGCCTCGATCCGGACGCTGGAGCCCTGCGATGACGCGCAGCAACGTGCTCTTTCCCGAGCCGCTGGGACCGAGGACGGTGACGACTTCACCGTGGGTGAGCTCCGCCGAGGCGTCGTCGAGCGCAGGCACTCCGTCGAAGGCCACCGACACGCTCTCGACGCGCAGCATCACAGCCATCCTCCGCGACTCACCCGGATGCGGTTCACGAGCAGGACCGAGGCCGCGGTGACCGCCATGAGCACGACCGCGAGCGCGTAGGCCTGGGCGGCGTTCAGCTCGCCCGGGCGTCCGAGGAAGCGGAAGATCGCGACCGGAAGCGTCGGCCGATCAGGCCGGGCGAGGAACACCGTCGCGCCGAACTCCCCGAGTGAGATCGCGAACGCGAGGCCGGCCGCGACCGCGACTGCGCGCCCCACGATCGGGACGTCGATCTCGCGCCGCACCCGTCCCGGCGAGGCGCCGAGGATCGCGGCGGCCTCCCGCTGGCGCTCGTCGATCGAGCGCAGGGTCGGCGCGACGATGCGCACGACGAAGGGGATCGCCACGAGCGCCTGCGCGACCGGCACGATCCACGGGGCTGCACGGAAGTCGAGCGGTGCCGTGTCGAACGCGATCACGAAGCCGAGCCCGAGCATGACTGCCGAGGCCCCGAGCGGCAGCATGAGCAGGCCGTCGAGAACGCGTGGGCCGCGGGTTCTCGCGATCGCGAACGCGGCGAGCCCGCCGACCACGACCGCGATCGCCGTCGCGGCGCTCGCGTAGAGGAGCGAGTTCACGATCGCCTCCCACGGTGCAGCGAGGAGCACGGAGGTCGGTCGCGCCAGGGCGCGGTACGCCTCGAAGCCGTGGCCGCCGCCGACGGCGAGCGAGCGCTCGACGAGCACCGCCAGCGGCAGCCCGAGAAAGATCGCGAGCCAGGTGAGGCTCCCGAGGACGAGTGCCTTCTCGCCCGCCGTTCGCGGCCGGCGCAGCACGTCGCGCTCCGGGCGGCGGTCGCCGGTCACTCCGATCCTCGCCTCGAGCCGCAGCGCCGTCCACACGGCGAGGACGACGAATGTGAGCTGGACGAGCGCGAGCACGGCTGCGGCCCGGAGGTCGAAGACCCGCACGGCCTGGTTGTAGATCTCCGCCTCGAGCGTCGCGTAGAGCGGGCCGCCGAGGACGAGGACGACGCCGAACGACGTGAGCGAGAAGAGGAAGACGATCGCGGCCGCCGCGGCGAGCGCGGGGGCGAGGGTGGGGAGCGTCACCTCGCGCAGCCTCTGCCAGGGATCGGCACCGAGCGTCGCCGCCGCCTCGGACATGCGGCGGTCGATCCCCGCCCAGAACGTGCCGACGACGAGCAGGACGACCGCGACGTTGAAGAACGCGTGCGCGACGAGGATGGGCAGCCAGCCCCGTTCGAGGCGCTCGGGCAGGACGGCGAGAAATGCCAGTGCGACGACCAGGGTCGGCAGCACGAACGGTACGACGACGAGGGCGCGAACGACGCTCCGTCCGCGGAATGCGTAGCGGCCGACGACGTACGTGGCCGGCAGCGCGACGGCGAAGGTGAGGAGCGTGGACGCGACGGCCTGCCACACCGTGAACCAGACGACCTCGCGCGTCAGAGGATCGGCGAGGACGTCGAGCGGCGCCCGCCCGCCTCCGGACAGCAGCCCGCGCTCGACGATCGCGGCGAGCGGGTAGAGGAAGAAGAGGGCCAGGAACGCCAGCGGCACGCCGTATGTCAGCGCACTCCAGGCTCTCCCGCTCAACGGACGACGATCCGCGTCCACTCCCGTACCCAGGTGTCGCGGTTCGCTTCGACGAGCTCGGGATCCAGGGCGAGCGCCGGCCCTCCACGGTAGGGGTCGAACTCGGGAGGAACGGCCGCCTCGTCGCTCACCGGGAAGACGAACATGTTCAGCGGGATGTCCTCCTGGAAGCGCCTCGAGAGCATGAAGTCGATCAGTGTCCGAGCTCCGGGCTCGTTGCGTGCACCACGGAGGACGCCGGCGAACTCGACCTGCCGGTAGCAGCTGTCGGTGATCACGCCCGTCGGCGGCTCCGCCGGTCGCGGGTCGCGGAAGATCACCTCCGCCGGCGGGCTCGACGCGTACGAGACGACGATCGGCCGGTTCCCGCTCGACCCAGCCGCGCCCGAGAAGCGGACGGTGTACGCCTCCTCCCACCCGTCGACGACGAGGACGCCGTTCTCGCGCAGCCGCTGCCAGTAGCCCTCCCAGCCGCCCTCGCCGTAGCGCGCGACCGTCGCGAGCAGGAACGCGAGGCCCGGAGTGGAGGTCGCAGGGTTCTGGACGACGAGCAGGTTGCGATAGCGAGGCGACGTGAGGTCGTCCAGCGAGCCCGGCGGCTCCAGGCCCCGCTCCACGAACCACTCCTTGTCGACGTTCAGGCACACGTCGCCGTGGTCGATCGGCGTCACCCGGTGCTCGGGATCGAGCACCCACTCGTCGTCGACGCTCGCGAGAGCGGGCGACTCGTACGCCGTGAAGAGGTCGCCGTCGAGCGCCCGCGCGAGCAGGTTGTCGTCCACGCCGAAGAGCACGTCGCCCTCGGGGTTCCCGGAGGTGAGCAGCCCCCGCGTCACGACCTCCCCCGCGTCGCCCGCCTGGAGGATGCGGAGCGTGAAGCCGCTCTCGTCCTCGAACGCCTGCTTCACGTCGTCGGAGATCAGGAACGAGTTATGGGCCACGAGCACGACCTCGGTCGGCGTGTCGTCGCCACCGCCCCCGCCGCCGCACGCCGACACGACGAGCCCGAGCAGCACCGAGAGCGCGAGTGCGACGACCGCCACGAATCGAACCACGGCCTTGTAACAGACTGTTACTTGGCGCCCCGGCGCGGTCATCTCGACTCCCCCGTGGACACTGGCTCCGGGCGCACGGCGAGGAGCACGCCGCGCTCGACCGAGATCCGAGCCGAGCCTGTCTCGAACACGTTCGAGACGCCTCGCGTCGAGCCAGGCTCGAGCGTCTCGCCGCGAAGCTCGTACGCGAGCCCCTCGGTCGTGACTCCCTCGGCCGGCCCGTGGACGGCATGCAGGGACACGAGCTCCCCCGGCCGCCCCTCGAGCACGCGGCGGCCGCGGATCACGTGCACGCGCGCAGTGCCCATCTCGGCGTCGATCTCGACACCCGACCAGCGCGGCGACGCGAGCAGGAGGAGACCGCCGAGGACGTGGTCGAGACGGCCACCGTCGCCGGCCAGCACGAGGATGCGGTCGGGCGAGAGCGCGAGTGCGGCCTCGAGCGCGAGCTCCAGATCGGTCGCGTCCTTCGCGGCTGGGTGGCGCTCGATGCGAACGCCGGCCGCCTCTGCCTCCGCGACGCTCTCTTCGGGAGCCGAGTCGAAGTCGCCCACGGCGACTGCGACCTCGAGGCCGAGCGAGCGTGCGTGCTCGAGCCCGCTGTCCGCCGCGATCACCGTTGCATCGAGCGGGACGCCGAGCGCGGCCCCCGGCTGGGGAGGCGGGCCCCCTGCTACCACCACGACGACCTTCTGCGACACGCCTTCCTCCGCTGGCATTACCCAGATCAGGTTCCTCGGGTCGGCGGCGCGTGGAGCCGCCCTCTCAGCCCGGTTGCCCGAGCTCCCCGTACGTTTCGTCCATGGTAGCGCCGAAGCGGTTCGTCGCCGAGCTCGCGTCGGCGTGCATCGGCTCGACCTTCAACCAGTACCGCGAAGGTGAGCGCGCGGCGCTTCTCCGGGAGCGCCTGGTCGGGTACCTGGAAGCGCGGACCGCAGCGTCCTTCCTCCTCGTCGGCGAGGCGCCCGGCTACCGCGGAGCACGGGTGTCCGGGATCCCGTTCACGTCCGAGCGCCAGCTCACCGGCCTGGGGCCGGCGGAGGCCACCGCGACGATGGTGCACCGCGTGCTCTCCGAGCTCGGGCTCGAAGGCGACGTCCTCCTCTGGAACGTCGTCCCGACCCATCCGGGGACGGAGACGTCGAACCGGGTTCCGACGAGGGCCGAGATCGCGGGCGGCCTGCGATTCGTGGAACGTCTCGCCGACGGCCGTCGCGTCGTTGCCGTCGGGCGGGTCGCGGAGCGGGTGCTCGGCGTCCCCGGCGTGCGCCATCCGTCGCACGGCGGCGCGGCGGAGTTCGCGGCCGGACTGCGCCGGATCCTCGCAGCCTGACCCCATCTCGCCCGGCTCCGCCGGCGGGTGCACGGCGCTCCCTCGATCTGGGTGATCCCTCGGAGGCGGAGTTCCCCCACACGGGGGGTGCGCATCCCCCTTCCCGGGGGCGACATGTCTCTCGAGATTCATTCGCGGCCCCTGCGGCAGGTCGGGCCACACCACATCCCCCACAGCGAGCGCAGCGCGATCCCTCACGGGAAAAGGAGGCACGCAGGAAATGAAGCGTCAGAGCAAGAGGGCCTGGGTCCTCATCGGCATCGTCGCGATCGCCGGCGCCTTGGCGACCGTCGGTGCGTATGCGTACTTCACCAACGCTGGGTCGGGCACGGGCACGGCGACTGTCGGCACCACGTCCCCGATCGTCCTGTCGAGCGACCTGGTCGGCACGCTCTATCCAGGCGGCGCCGACGTTCCGGTCACGGTCAATGTCACGAATCCCGGCGGCGGCCCGCAGTACGTCGGAACCGTCAGTGGAACCGTGGCAAACAACGGCGCGTGCCCGGGATCGTGGTTCGCGGTCGATCCCATCGCCGTCAACAGCACGGTTGGCGCTGGTCTGACCATCTCGCCGAGCACGGCCGTTCGGATGAACGAGACCGGATCGAATCAGGACGCCTGCAAGGGCCTGACGATGACCATCAACTGGACGAGCAACTAGCACGACCCGAGCGGAGGGGCCATGCGGCGCCCCTCCGCTCAACCTTCACTGCGGCGAGGAGGCGGAACGTGAGCGAGCGGAAGGAACGGGTCGTCAGGCGCCGGTTCCTGGCACTGCTGCTCCTCCTCGTGCTGCTCGGGATCGCGCTCTTCCTGATCGCGATCGCGTCGATCTCGGGCGCGAACGCAGGTCCTCCCCTCACGCAGATCACGAGCGCTCCGAGTGATCCCTCGGGGTCGCGCACGGCGGCCTTCTCCTACACGAACATCCTCGAGGTCTCGCGGTTCGAGTGCAGCCTCGACGGCTCGCCCTTCACCACCTGCGGCAGCGAGCGGCCGAGCTCGACCACCTACACCGGGCTCGCCGAGGGACGACATGCGTTCCGGGTCCGGGCCGTCGCGGACGGCATCACGGGCGCCGCGCGCTCGTACGAGTGGACGATCGACCTCACGAGCTCGTCGCCTCCAGGAGGTGGCGGCCGAGACGACGGCAGCTCCGATCGACCCGCGCCTCCGTCCGGCTCGGGCGACGGCGACTCCGATCGGCCGGACACACCGCCGCCTCCCGGCGAGGACGACGGCGACGGCACCGGCGGCGGCGGCGAGACCCCCGGAGGGGGCGGCGAGCAGCCCTCGCCTCGGGGCTTCCTGATCAGCGGAAGCACGGCGCCCGGCGACCTCCTCTACCCCGGCGCAGCGGCAGTGCCGATCCCACTCACGATCCGTAACCCGCGCGCGGCCGTCATCCGCGTCGTCGGCCTCGCGGTCGCGATCGACGCAGAGAGGCTCCCGCCGGGCTGCCTCGCGTCGTGGTTCCGCGTCAACCAGTCGAACGCCTCGAGCTCGAGGCGGCTCGTCGTTCCTGCTCTCGCGTTCGTTTCGTTGCCCGCCCAGGGAGTCTCCGCGCCCACGATCCGCATGCTCGACTCGGGCAACCAGGACGCGTGCAAGCGCGCGACGATCCACCTCCTCTACACGGGGAGCGCACGGTCGTGAGCCCCGCGCTCCGTCACCAGCATCGACGCCGTCGCAGAAAGATCGCGGCGATCCTCGGCACCGTCGCGGCCGTTCTCCTCACGGCCGTCGGCGTGCTCGCGTATTTCACCTCGAGCGGGAGCGGGACGGCGAGCGCCGCCGTCGGCACGCTCGACGAGCCTGCCGTGACCGCGACGAGCCCGGCGCCAGGTCTCGCCGAGATCGCGTGGACGACGGTTCCCGCACCCACCGGGGGAGACGACGAGGTGACGTTCACCGTCGAGCGCACGGCGAGCTCCGAGTCGAGCTGGGTCTTCGTCTGCGGCACGGGCGCGACGCCGAAGGCATACGACGAGCTCTTCTGCGGCGACTCACCCGCGGGAGACGAGGAGTACGACTACCGCGTGACGGCCCACTTCCGGACGTGGACGTCGTCCGGGGAGGACACCGTCTACGTCGCCGGGTCGGCAGCACCGTACGTGGTGTCGATCGCGCGCGACGATCCCTCACCGACGAGCGCATCGTCCGTGAGCTGGACCGTGACGTTCAGCGAGGCAGTCACCGGCGTGGACACCAGCGACTTCGCGCTCGCAGGCGCGGGAGCCTCCGGCGCGAGCGTCACCGGCGTCTCCGGGGGCGCTGACACCTACAACGTGGAGGCCGACACCGGTGACGACGGCCTGCTCGGCCTCGACCTCGTGGACGACGACTCGATCGAGGATGCCGGCGGGAACCCGCTCGGGGGAGCCGGTGCGGGGAACGGCGACTTCACCGGTGAGGCGTACCTCGTCGACACGACCGCGCCCGCCGTCACGTCCATCGCCCGCAGCGGCGTGAGCCCGACCAACACGGGCCCGCTCGTCTGGACGGTCACCTTCTCCGAGCCCGTGTCCGGAGTCGACGCGGCCGACTTCGGCCTCGTGTCGAGCGGGATCACCGGTACCCCCGCGATCACGTCAGCGACGCCATCGGGCGCGGTGCCCACGACGACCTGGATCGTCAGCGCGAGCACGGCCGGGGTGACCGGGGAGGACAGCGGCTCGATCCGGCTCGACCTGACGGGCACGGGCGTCATCACCGACGCCGCGGGCAATGCGCTCGCGGGCACGTTCACGGGTCAGGCGTACGTCTACGACACGACCTCCCCGGTCGTCTCCTCGATCGCCCGCGCGGGGACGAGCCCCACCAACACGGGGCCGCTCGCCTGGACGGTCACGTTCTCCGAGCCCGTCTCCGGCGTCTCGGCCGCAGACTTCGGCGTGGTGTCGAGCGGGATCACCGGGACGCCGACGATCACCTCGGCCGCGCCCGTGGGAGCGACGCCGACCGCGACCTGGACGGTGAGCGCGAGCGTCTCGGGAGTCGCGGGTACCAACAGCGGCTCGATCCGCCTCGACCTCACCGGCACCGGCGTGATCACCGACGCGGCCGCCAACCCGCTCGCGGGCACGTTCACCGGCGAGGACTACGGCTTCGACACGAGCGCGCCCGTGCTCGCATCGCTCGTGATGCTGGATATCGACCAGGACGGGAGGGTCGACCGCGTCGAGGCGACCTTCGACGAGACGCTCGACTCCTACGGCGCAGGCACGTCGCCCTGGACGCTCGCGAGCGTCCCGAGCGGTGGTGTGCTCTCGAGCGTGTCCGTGAGCGGTGCGGTTGCGACCCTGGTGATCGCCGAAGGGGCAGACGCGCCGAGC
>JAWOIV010000083.1:0-7496 GCA_046484465.1 Gaiellaceae bacterium | reverse complement strand
CTCCACCCCGCGTCGCGAGGCGTAGTATAGCCGACGGCCCCGAATCGACATGCCCGCGATGATCCCGGCATGAGGTTGGGAGTCGCCACAGCGATCGTCGACGGCAGGCTCGTCCGCGGAGACGTGGAGCTCGCGGACGGGCTCGTCGCCGGCGTCGGCCTGTCCTCCCCGGCGAGGCGCGGTACCGCAGTGCCCGGTCTGGTCGACCTGCAGGTGAACGGCCTGGAAGGGGTCGATCTCGTGGACGCAGATAACGGCGGCTACCGACGGGTCGGCGAGCTGCTCCTGGCCGGTGGGGTCACCGCCTACCTCCCGACGTTCATCACGGCGCCCGAGACGCGGGTCGTCGCTGCGCTTCGTCGGATGCCCGAGGGTGGAGATGGCCCGCGCGTCCTGGGCGCGCACCTCGAGGGGCCGTTCCTCTCCCCCGAGAGGCTCGGCGTCCACCCTCCCGAGCACCGCCGAGACCCCGACCCCGATCTGCTCGGGCGCCTCCTCGGCGCTGGCCCGGTGCGACTCGTGACAATCGCGCCCGAGCTCCCCGGAGCCCACGCGCTCGTCCGCGAGCTGCTCGCCCGCGGCACCACGGTCTCGTACGGCCACTCCGACGCGACGGCCGAGGAGGCGCACGCCGCGTTCGACCTCGGCGTCCGGACGGTGACGCACCTCTTCAACGCGATGCGCCCGTTCCACCACCGGGATCCCGGGATCGCCGGGGCCGCGTTGGCACGCGGCGACGTCGTCGTGCAGCTCATCCTCGACGGCCGCCACGTCGCGCCCGAGACGGCGCTCGTCTCCTGGCGAGCGGCCCGCGGGCGCGTTGCGCTCGTGAGCGACGCGACGGCCGTTCCTGGCGCTCGCACGGAGGCGGGCGTCCTGGCCGGCGGCACGGCCTCGCTGATCGAAGCAGTCCGGAGCCTGCACGAGCTCGGCGCGTCGCTCGAGGAGGCCGTCGGTGCGGCGACGTGGGTTCCTGCCCGCATCCTCGGCCACGAACACGTCGGACGGCTGTCCCTCGGGCTCCCCGCGGACGTCGTCGTGCTCAGCGACGAGCTGGAGGTGGAGCGAGTCCTTATCGACGGCCGCGATCAGCTCGAGCTCTGACCGAAGGTAGGGCTCCTCCGAGCCGGCACTCGACGGTCGAGAGCCGCGAGCAGAAGGGACGTGTCCGAAAGGTCGTCCAAGTTACAAGTTGTAACTTGGATCTCCCGTCGTCGTGTACCGCCCGGTTGGGCGGATTCGAGCACGCAAGTTACAACTTGTAACTTGGCTCGCGGGTGGCCGACGTGGACGGGCGCTGGGTCTGCGCAGCGACCTTGTCGAGGATCGCCTCGAGCAGCCGGCCCGAGGAGAGGACGTGCTCGCGCGCGAGCACCCGCGCGCCCTCGGGGCTGCGGGCGGCCATCGCCTCGCGGATCGCCCGGTGCTGGTGGTCGTTCTTCTCGAAGAGCTCGTCGAGGTCCGGGCCGGTCGCCCACACCGGAGTCGCGAGGAACGTCCTGCGCGCGGCCTTCGCCATGCGCTCGATCAGCGGAACGGAGGCGGCCGCATAGATGACGTCGTGGAACGCGTGGTTCGTGTGCAGCCACTCGCGCGCGAGCTCGATGTCTTGCCGTCCCGAGTGACTCATCTCCACGAGGCGGTGGGTCACCTCGGTGAAGCGGGTCTCGGCATCCGCGAGCGTCGCGTGATCCTCGGCTGTCATCTTCGACGTCGCGATCTCGGTGGCGAGCCCCTCGAGCTCCGCCCGCACGAGGAACGCCTCGCGGATCTCGTCGCGCGAGAGCATGCGCACGCGGACACCTCGATTGGGCTCGAACGTGACGAGGCCGAGCGCGGCCAGCCGTCGCAACGCCTCCCGCACCGGCGTGCGGCTGACCTGAAACTGCTCCGAGAGGTGCTCCTGCCGCAGCACGCTGCCGGGCGGTATCTCGCCGGAGACGATCGCCTCCTCGAGCGCGAGCGCGATGTCGTCTGCCTTCGTCCCGTCGGACATGGCCGTTCTACTCGGTCTCCAGAAGCCGGTCGTACGCGGGGAGCGTGAGGAACTCGACGAACTCCTCGTCGAGCGCAAGCCGCTCGAAGAGCGCGCGCGCATCGACGTACACGCGCTCGTCGGGAAGCTCCTCGGCCACCTCGGCGATCGTCCGCTCGACGTCGTCCCGCGTCACGCGCCCGTGGTGCACCCACTGCCACACCTGCGAGCGGGATATCTCGGCCGTCGCCGCGTCCTCCATCAGGTTGTCGATGGCAGCGGCGCCGACCCCCGACAGCCAGGCGGCGACGTAGCGAATCCCGACCGAGACGTTCGCGCGCACGCCTTCCGGCGTTATCTCACCCGGGGTCGCGGCGACGTTCAGGAGGTCGGCCGCCTCCACCGAGACGTCCTCCCGCAAGCGCTCGAGCTGGTTCGGCCGCTCCCCCAGGACGGCGTCGAACTCCTCCACCGCGACGGAGACGAGGTCGGGGTGCGCGACCCAGGTGCCGTCGAACCCGTCGCCGGCCTCGCGCAGCTTGTCCTCGTGGACTCGCGCGAGCGCCACCGCGTTCACCTCGGCGTCGCGCCGGCTCGGGATGAACGCGGCCATGCCCCCGATCGCGTGCGCGCCCCGGCGGTGGCACGTACGCACGAGGAGCTCGGTGTACGCGCGCATGAACGGCACGGTCATCGTGACCTGCGCACGGTCGGGAAGGACGAAGTCGCCACGGTTCCGGAACTTCTTGATCACCGAGAAGATGTAGTCCCAGCGTCCCGCGTTGAGCCCGCCCGAGTGCTCGCGGAGCTCGTACAGGATCTCGTCCATCTCGAACGCGGCGAGGACCGTCTCGATCAGGACCGTCGCCTTGATCGTCCCCGAGGGGAGCCCGAGTCGTTCCTGTGCGGCGAGGAACACGTCGTTCCAGAGTCGCGCCTCGAGATGGCTCTCGAGCTTGGGGAGGTAGAAGTACGGCCCGCTACCGCGCTCGAGCAGGCGTTCCGCGTTCCGCGCAAGGTAGACGCCGAAGTCGAAGAGGCTCGCAGACACGGGCCTGCCGTCGATCTCGACGTGGCGCTCCTCGAGGTGCCACCCCCGCGGCCGTACGAGGAGCACCGCGACATCTTCGTTCAGGGCGTACCGCTTCTCGGGCGTCGCGACGCTGATCACGCGCTCGATCGCGTCCGTGAGGTTGAGCTGACCGCCGACGACGTTGCCCCAGCTTGGCGAGTTCGCGTCCTCGAAGTCCGCCATGTACATGCGCGCGCCCGAGTTGAAGGCGTTGATGACCATCTTCCGGTCGCCGGCGGGACCGGTGATCTCGACGCGGCGGTCGAGGAGGTCGGCGGGGGCGGGCGCGACGCGCCACTCGCCCTCGCGCACCGAGCGGGTCTCCTCGAGGAACGCGGGGAGCTCGCCGGCAAGCAGCCGCTTCTCCCGGTCGTGCCGAGCCTGGAGGAGCTCGTGCCTGCGCCCGTCGAACTCGCGCACGAGATCGGCGACGAGCGCGAGCGCGTCGGGTGTGAGCACGCCCTCCGCGTCGGGCGCCAGCACGCTGACGCCCGACGCAGCGGTCGACGTCATGCCGAGGGCGCAGCCTCGAACTGCGCCTCCTCGGTCGAGCCCTTCAGCGCCAGCGTCGAGCTCTCACCACCCGAGACGGCCTCGAGGACGGCGTCGAAGTACCCGGCACCGACCTCGCGCTGGTGGCGCGTGGCCGTGTACCCGGCCTCTTCGAGCTCGAACTCGTGCTGCTGGAGCTCGACGTACGCGCTCATCCCGGACTCCGCATAGCCGCGCGCGAGATCGAACATCGACGCGCAGACGGCGTGGAACCCGGCGAGCGTGACGAACTGGAACCGGTACCCCATCGCCGCGAGCTCACGCTGGAAGGACGCGATCGTCCGGTCGTCGAGATGCTTGCGCCAGTTGAACGACGGCGAGCAGTTGTAGGCGAGGAGCTTGCCCGGGTACTCGGTGTGGACGGCCTCCGCGAACGCTGCGGCCTCGCCGAGGTCGGGCGTGGACGTCTCGCACCAGAGCACGTCGGCGTACGGCGCGTAGGCGAGAGCCCGTGCGATCGGCGCCTCGATCCCCGGCCGAACTCGGAAGAAGCCCTCGCTCGTGCGCTCGCCGGTGAGGAACTCGCGATCACGCTCGTCGACGTCGCTCGTCAGGAGCGTGGCCGACAGCGCGTCGGTGCGGGCGAAGAGCACCGTCGGAACGTCGAGCACGTCGGCTGCGAGCCGCGCGGCGACGAGCGTCTGGACGAACTGGCTCGTCGGCACGAGCACCTTGCCGCCGAGGTGGCCGCACTTCTTCGCCGACGACAGCTGATCCTCGAAGTGGACGCCGGCGGCGCCCGCCTCGACCATCGCCTTCATGAGCTCGAACGCGTTGAGCGGCCCGCCGAAGCCGGCCTCGGCGTCGGCGACGATCGGCGCGAGCCAGTACGTCCCGTTGCGGCCCTCGGAGGCATCGATCTGGTCGGCACGGAGGAGCGCGTTGTTGAGGCGCTCGACGAGCGCCGGAGCGCTCGAGACCGGATACAGGCTCTGGTCCGGGTACGTGTGGCCCGAGAGGTTCGCGTCGGCAGCGACCTGCCAGCCCGAGAGGTAGATCGCCTTCAGGCCGGCCTTCACCATCTGCACCGCCTGGGCGCCTGTCAGCGCACCGAGTGCAGCCACATGCTCGTCGTCGTGGAGCAGCTTCCAGAGGCGCTCTGCGCCCAATCTCGCCGCCGTGTGCTCGATCCGGAACCTGCCGCGCAGCCGTTCGACGTCCGCGGCCGCGTACGGACGCTCCACTCCTGCCCAACGATCCTTCCCGTCGTCTCCCACGTCCGCCATGGCTCGCCTCCCTGCGTGGTTGATTGTGCCCAGCAAACTCTCGCTTCGGATCCTAAATGGCGGATCAGATGACGTCAAACGAGTAATTCTGGTGGTATCGGATCCAATGGTGGCCATGCTTGGATCCGATCGAGTCGATTGGTACGATCGCTCGCGATGATCCTCCTCGCCTTCCTCGTCGGGCTCGCGGTCGTCATCGGTGGAACCGCCATCGTCGCCGCACGCGGCCTCCAGCTCTGGCGCCAGGCGAAGAGGACCGGCGGGCTGCTCACGTCGGAGCTCGCGAAGTTCGAGGAGCGCTCGGCCCGTACCGAGCAGCTCCTCGCCGAGAACGAGGCGTCGAGCAGCGAGCTCCGCGAAGCCCTGGAACGGCTCCGCGTGTCACAGGCGCGGCTCGCCGTCCTCCGGGGCGCCCTCGAGCGGGCGTCGACCCGCACTCGCTGGCTTCGCGCCTTCCTGCCCGCCTGAGTGGCCTCCGTACGCGTCGCGGCGATCGACCTCGGGACGAACTCGACCCGTCTCCTCGTCGCCGACGTCGCCGGCGGCCGCCTTCGGGAGGTCTCCCGCCGGTTGACGATCACACGCCTCGGCGAGGGCGTGGACGAGCGACGCCGCCTGCTCCCCCTTCCCATCACGCGCGTCCGGAACTGCCTCACCGACTTTCGGCGCGAGGCCGAGGAGCTCGGAGCGGAGCGAGCTCTCGCGATCGCGACGAGCGCGGTGCGCGACGCGGAGAACGGCGAGGCCTTCCTCGGCGAGATCGAGTGGAGCTACGGCTTCACGACTCGCCTGCTCGACGGTGACGAGGAGGCGGCCATGATGGTGCGCGGCGTCGCGTCGGGCCGGCCGCGGCTCGACGACGCGGTCGTCGTCGACATCGGGGGCGGATCCACGGAGCTCGTGCTCACCGAGGGTGGCGCCCCGACGAGCTGCACGAGCCTGGACGTCGGCTGCGTGCGCCTGACCGAGCGCTTTCTCGTTTCCGACCCGCCGTCACCCGGAGAGCTGGACGAGGCGGGCTCGTACGTCCGCGGCCTCCTTCCCGCGCTCGCTCCGCACGATGCGATCGGCGTCGCCGGGACGGTGACGACACTCGCGACGCTCGACCAGGGCCTCTCGGTGTACGACCCGCAGCGCACCCACGGCTACCGCATCGCGCGAGCGAGCGTCGACCGCCAGCTCGAGCGCCTCGCAGCGATGAAACTCGAAGAGCGGCTTCGCCAGCCGGGGATCGAGCCGGGGCGGGCGCCGGTGATCGTCGGCGGCCTCGTCGTGCTGTGCGAGGTCATGGATGCGTACGGGCTCACCGAGATCGAGGTCTCCGAGCGTGACATCCTCCACGGCGCCGCCCTCGCGGCTGCTGAGCTGCCCGAGCCCGAAGAGGGCGCAGCGCCACCCGGCGCCTACACCTGTTGCTGATGCGCCACGGAATCGTCCTCTCCAACATCGGCTTGTTCTCGAAGCCGGCGAACGTCCTCCGCATCGCCGAGTCCGCCGAGGACGCCGGCTGGGAGGCGCTCGTCCTGTGGGATCACCTCGCCTGGGTCTGGAACGGGCCGGCGCTCGACCCCTGGGTGACGCTCGGCGCGGTCGCCGTGAGGACGAAGCGGTTGCTGCTCGGAACCGCGGTGACACCCATCCCCCGTCGCCGCCCGCAGGTGCTCGCCGCGCAGGTCGCGACGCTCGACGACCTGTCGGGGGGCCGCGCCCTGCTCGGCGCCGGGCTCGGCGGCAAGCGGCGGGAGTTCGAGGAGTACGGCGAGAGCTTCGACACCGCGGAGCGCTGGCGGTTGCTCGAGGAGGGACTCGAGCTCGTGCGGGATCTCTGGTCAGGCGCCCTCGGCCCCCGTGAGATCCCGATCTGGATCGGCGGCAACAGCGCTCGCGCGCGGCGGCTCGCCGCAGCCTACGACGGCTGGATCCCCGACTCCACCACGATGACCGAGATGAACATGGAGCCCGACGACATCCGCTGCGAGGCGATCGGCGAGGTTGCGGTCATGGGCTACTCGCAGCCGGGCGACCGCGAGCTCCACGGAGCCTACGAGAGCGCGGGCGCGACCTGGTGGCTCGAGGCCCTTCACGACGAGCGCGGAGACCTCCCCGAACTGCTCGCCCGCATCACCGCCGGCCCTTGAGGAGCGGTCGCCGCGCTACTCGCCGGCGGCACCACGTCTCGGGATTCGCGCGCGAGAGCTCCTGCCCAGCTCAGGCGGCCCGGGCAAGAACCGGGGACGCGCCGAGGTGGGCGAAGATCGCCTCGCCTTCCCGCAGCGCCCTCGCGTCGCCACAGCGGCCGAGCCCGAGGAGGGCGTACGCCTGTTCGACAACACTGCCGTACGCCTCCCACCGCCCGGCGGCGTCCGCGAAGAGACCCGAAGCCTCGTCGAGCGCTCCTCGCGCCTCGGCCAGCATCGCCCTGGCCGTCAGAGCCGCACACACGTTCCACATCGGCCGATCGTCGAATCCGTCGAGGAGCTGACACGAGGATCGGGCTGGCGAAGCTATGGCCTCGTGTGGCCCTCTCGGATTGCGGCCGCAGCCGGCCAGCTGCACCTGGTCGAGGCATTCCTCGACGGATTCGACGATCGGCCGACGTGGAACGTGTGTGCGGCTCTGACGGCCAGGGCGATGCTGGCCGAGGCGCGAGGAGCGCTCGACGAGGCTTCGG
>JAWOIV010000009.1:0-25238 GCA_046484465.1 Gaiellaceae bacterium | reverse complement strand
ACCGGAACCGCGTGTTGGGCCGTCGCGTTCGACGGGCAGATCCGCGATCTCGAAGCGCACTTCGGCATCCCGCTCGGCGAGTGCTCGGAGGACGGCGAGCTCTCGCTCACTGAAACCGTGTGCCTCGGGTTCTGCCATTCGAGCCCGTCCTTCCGAGAGGGCGACGTGATCGACGCCGGTGAAGGCGCACTCGAGCGGGTGCTCGCCGGAGAGACGCGCGCTGCCCCCGAGCCCGAGTGGGGCAGCACGCTCGCGCAGCCCGTGCTGACGCGGCCGGGCGACTACTCGGGACTTCGTCGCGCGCTCGCCGAGCTGACGCCGGAGCAGCTGCTGGAGGAGGTGAAGGCGGCGAACCTCCGCGGTCGCGGCGGCGCGGGGTTCCCGGCCGGCCTGAAGTGGGAGTTTGCGCGCAAGGTGGCCGGCAGCCCGAAGTACGTCGTCGCGAACGGGGACGAGGGCGACCCGGGCTCGTACATCGACAAGTACCTCATGGAGCGCAACCCGGCGCTCCTGCTCGAGGGGATGGCGATCGCGGGCTACGCGGTCGGGGCGAGCATCGGGTACGTCTACGTCCGCTCCGAGTACCCGCTCTCGAAGCCGGCACTCGACGAGGCGCTGCGCGAGGCGTACGCGGCCGGTCACCTGGGTGACGACATCGCAGGCAGCGGCTTCTCGTTCCAGGTTCACGTCGTTCTCGGCGCGGGCTCGTACGTCGTGGGCGAGGAGACTGCGCTCCTCAACTCACTGCAGGGGCTGCGAGGAGTCGTCAACGCGCGACCGCCGTTCCCGGCCGAGCGCGGCTACCACTCGCTGCCCACCGTCGTGAACAACGTCGAGACGCTCTGCAACGTCCCCTACATCGCGCTCGCCGGGGCGGAGGCCTTCGCGGCCCTGAGCCCCGGAGCGACTCCCGGCTCCAAGCTCGTCTGCCTGAACGAGCGCTTCGAGCGACCGGGGATCTGGGACGTGCCACTCGGGACGACGCTCCGCGAGATCTGCCAAGGGCTCGGCGGGGGCATGCGCGACGGTCGTGACCTCAAAGCGCTTCAGATCGGCGGCCCGCTGGGCGGGATTCTCCCGGGGTGGGATCTCGACACGCCGTTCGACTTCGAGCCGCTCGCCGAGAAGGGGTGCATGCTCGGGCACGGCGGGATCGTCGCGTTCGACGACCGCACGGACATGCGGGAGCTCGCCCGGCATCTCCTCCGCTTCGGGGCGCACGAGAGCTGCGGGAAGTGCTTCCCCTGCCGGATCGGGATGACCCGCGCCCTCGAGCTCGTGCAGGGCGAGGATCCCGTCGAGCGCGCGAAGCTCGAGGAGCTGCTCGAGACGCTCGAGGTCGCGAGCCTCTGTGCACACGGGAGCGGCATGCCGGCGCCGATCCGGAGCCTGATCGCCCACTTCCCAGACGAGCTGGGGCTTCGCTGATGCAGGTCGTCGTCGACGGCATCGAGGTCGAGGTCGCACCGGGCACGACCGTGCTCGAGGCGGCGAAGCTCGTCGAGCGCTGGGTGCCGACGCTCTGCTTCGACGACCGGATGGTTCCGTTCGGCGCCTGCCGGGTCTGCCTCGTCGCGCTCGAGGGCGCTCCGGCGCCGATCCCCGCGTGCACGACCGTGTGCCGGGACGGCATGAGCATCGCCACCGCGGACGAGCTCTCGCGCCGGATCGCGGCGAACGTCGTCGAGCTCGTGCTCTCGGAGCTTCCGGGCCTGCCCGGCGAGCACACCGAGCTGGCCGACGTCGCCCGTCGGCTCGGGATCGGCGTGCCGCGCTGGACGGGTGCAACGCATCCCGTGCGCCACGACGAGCGCCATCCGTACCTCGTCCTCCACCACGAGCTCTGCATCTCGTGCGGTCGTTGCATCCGCGCGTGCGACGAAGTGCAGGGCGCTTTCGCGCTCACCGCCACGGGCCGCGGGTTCCACGCGAACGTGACCGCGGGGCTCGACTCGGGCTTCCAGGACTCGACGTGCGTATCCTGTGGAGCGTGCGCTGACACGTGCCCGACGGACGCGATCACGGAACGCCTCCTCGTCGCGATGCTCGAGGAGGCCGAGGAATGAGGTGCTCGAATGGCTGACGCCCGGTTCGACTCGACGACATCGACGACCTGCGGCTACTGCGGTGTCGGCTGCAAGCTCGACGCCCACACGCGGGCGGGGAGGATCGTCTCGATCAGCCCCGGCGACGGTGCGGCGAACCGCGGCCACACCTGCCTGAAGGGACGCTTCGCCCACCAGTTCACACGCGCGCGCGATCGCCTGACCGCGCCGCTCGTCCGTGAGAGCGGCACGTTCCGGATCGCGACCTGGGAAGAGGCGCTCGACCGTGTCGCCTCGGAGCTCTCCCGCGTCAAGGCCGAGCACGGCCCGGACGCGATCGCGGGCCTTGCCTCCTCGCGCGCGACGAACGAGGAGTGCTACGCGATGCAGCGGGTCTTCCGCGCGGCGATCGGGACGCACAACATCGACAACTGCTCCCGTGTCTGTCACTCGCCGACGTCCTTCGCGCTGCGGAAGTCGCTCGGCCTCTCGGGGTGCACGGGGTCGTTCGACGACATCGAGCACGCCGACCTCATGCTGATCATCGGCGCCAACCCGACGGAGGCGCACCCGGTCGCAGGTGCGCGCATGAAGCAGGCGGCGCTCAAGGGGGCGAAGATCGTGACGGCCGACCCGCGCCGGATCGAGCTCGCCGACTACGGAGTGCTCCACCTCCCGATCCACCCCGGCTCGAACGCCGCCTTCCTCAACGGGCTCGCGCACATCCTGATTCGCGACGGCTTCGTGAACGAGGCCTTCGTCGCGGAGCGCACCACGGGGTTCGACACCGTCGTCGAGCTCGTGGCCGCCTACACGCCCGAAGAAGTCGAGCGGATCACGGGGATTCCCGCCGCCGACCTCGAGCGCGCCGCGCACCTGTACGGCTCGGCCGATCGCGCGTCAATCGTCTGGGGGCTCGGCGTCACGGAGCAGCTCTACGGCTCGGAGTGCGTCCAGCTCATCTGCAACCTCGCCCTGATGACCGGCAAGATCGGGCGTCCGGGCTGCGCGCTCATGCCCATGCGCGGGCAGAACAACGTCCAGGGCTCGTCCGACGTCGGCGCGCTCCCCGACACGTTCAGCCAGTACCGCTCGGTGGCCGACGACGAGGTCGCGCGCATGTTCGAGGAGCGCTGGGGCGTCTCCATGAAGCGCGAGCGCGGGCTGAAGATGCAGGAGATGTTCGACGCCGCCATCGACGGGAGCCTCAAGGCGATGTGGATCTGCGGGTACGACATCGTCCAGTCCGACCCCGACGTCGAGCACGTGATGGAGGCGCTCTCCAGCCTCGAGTTCCTCGTCGTGCAGGAGATCTTCGAGAACGAGACGTCGAAGTTCGCCAACGTCGTGCTTCCCGCCGCATCGTTCCTCGAGAAGACCGGGACGTTCACGAACGCCGAGCGGCGCATCCAGCTCGTCCGCGAGGCCGTCGCCCCGCCGGGCGCCGCGAAGACGGACCTCGAGATCTACGGGCTCGTCTCCGAGCGGCTCGGGCACGAGCTCCCGTACGAGGACGCAGAAGACGTCATGGCCGAGCTCGCGGAGACGGCGTCGCACTTTGCCGGCGTGACCTACGAGCGGCTCGAAGGCCGCGGCCTCCAGTGGCCGGTCGCGCCGGACGGGACGGACGCCCCCATGCTCTACTCCGAGCGGTTCGAGCACCCGGACGGGCTCGGCCGCTTCGCCGCGCTCCCGTACAAGGCCCCCGGCGACGAGGCGAGCGACGAGTTCCCGCTCATCCTCGTCACCGGCCGCAGGCTCGAGCACTACAACGTCGGCACGATGACGCGCCGCACCGGGAACCTCGACCTGCTCCCGGCCGACTGGCTCGAGATCCATCCCGAGGACGCCGAGGCGCTCGACGTCGCGACCGGCGATCTCGTGACCGTACGCAGCACGCACGGCGAGATCCAGGTCGAGGCGCGCGTCACCGAGCGGATCGACCCCGGCCACGTGTTCACCGCCTTCCACTTCCCGGAGGTGCGGACGAACCTGCTCGTCGGCAAGTCCTCCGACGTGAACACGAGCTGCCCGGAGTACAAGGTCATCCCGGTGGCGGTGGCGAAGGTCGGCGCGCCCGCGGAGGCGCGAGCCTCGGTCGCCGTCGCATAAGGGACGAGACGGCAGTCACAGGGTCTGGGCACCGCGTCACTACAATCCGCCGGGCTCCATGAACGTCCTCGTCTACGTCTCGGACGCGCTGCGCGTCGACCATCTCGGCTGCTACGGCGCCCGGTTTACGAACACGCGCACGATCGACGACTTCGCCGCGGGCGGCGTGCGGTTCGACCAGGCCATCAGCGCCGCGCCCTGGACGGCGCCTTCGACGACGTCCCTCGTCACCGGCCTCTACGCACACCACCACGGGTACCTCCACTGGGACGCCGAGCTCGACCCGACGGTCGAGACCGTCTTCCGCGCGTTCTCGGCGCACGGCTACGACGTCGGGAGTTTCGTCTTCGACCGGAACTACCTCTTCAAGGATCTCCCCGAGGCCAACGTGCTCGGCACGAGCGACACGCTCGACGGCGCGATCGAGTGGCTGCGCGCGCGTGGTGAACGGCCGTTCTTCCTCTACTTCCACAGCTGGGCGACGCACATGCCCTACGACATCCTCCACGCGGAGCGCCAGGACTGGCTCTCGGCGAAGCAGGAGGTCATCGACGGCATCCAGTCCGACTCCGCGTCCGCGCTCGAGGCGATGCGCGAGTCCTATAGGCAGGCGGTCGAGCGCCAGTCCGAGGGGCTCTTCGCCTCGCTCCTCGGGGAGCTCGACGCGCTCGGGCTCCGCGACGACACCGTGCTCGCGTTCACCTCCGACCACGGCGAGTCGTGGGGGGAGCGCTTCGCCGACAAGGGGGGCGTGCAGGGCGTCTACCACATGCACGGCGCGACGCTCTACGACGAGATCGTGCAGCTGCCGCTGATCCTCTCGGCACCCGGCCGGCTCGAGCCGGCCGTGGTGGAGAGCCAGGTGCGCTCGGTGGACCTCGCCCCGACGCTCCTCGACCTCGCCGGCCTTCCGGCCCCGGAGGTCGACGGCGTGTCGCTCGTACCCCTCGCGGAGGGGCGCGAGGAGGGCGATCGCGCTGCAGTGATCGCCGGCACCGACAGGGGCGCGCTGACGAAGCTCGCGGTGCGGATGCCGCCGTGGAAGCTGATCCTCGACGTCGAGAGCGGCGAGGAGGAGGCCTACCGGCTGGATCTCGATCCGCGCGAGCGTGAGAGCCGTCCGGAGGACGTCCCACCCGAGCTTCGCAGTCTCGTCTTCCAGGAGCTGGAGAGCGCCGAGCGGCGCGAGCTGACGGCCGAGGAGGAGGCGAGGGTGGTCAAGCGGCTGTCCGATCTCGGGTACCTGTGATGATGCGGACCCCTCTCGCCGAGCTGTACGAGCGGATGCTCTTCATCCGCCGGTTCGAGGAGTCGCTCCTCGACCTCTTCTCGCAGGGGAAGCTCGTCGGCACGACGCACACGTACATCGGCCAGGAGGCGAACGGCGTGGGCGTGATCGATCACCTCGACCCGGGCGTGGACGTCGTCTTCTCGAACCACCGCTGCCACGGGCACTACCTCGAGTTCACGGGCGACGCGTTCGGCCTCCTGTGCGAGGTGATGGGGCGTGCACCCGGAGTGTGCGGCGGCAAGGGCGGAAGCCAGCACCTCTGCAAGGGGAACTTCTACTCGAACGGCATCCTCGGGAGCATCGTGCCCGTGGCGACCGGCATCGCTCTCGCCGAGAAGCAGAAGGGGACGGGCGCCGTGTCCACGGTCTTCCTCGGCGACGGGGCGCTGGGGCAGGGCGCCGTCTACGAGTCGCTCAACATGGCGTCGCTCTGGCAGCTGCCCGTGCTCTTCGTCGTCGAGAACAACCACTACGCGCAGTCCACACCGGTCGAGCTCGAGCTCGCCGGGTCGATCACCGCGCGCGCCGAGGCCTTCGGCATCGCGACCGACGAGCTCGACACGACCGACGTCGAGGAGATCCACGCCGCCGCCGGCATGGCGGTCGCGAGCGTCCGCGAGACGGGGAGACCGTTCTTCCTCGTCCTCCACACGTACCGCTTCAGCCCGCACTCCAAGGGCGACGACAACCGCGACCCGGCGGAGATCGAGGCGCGGCGGGAGCGCGACCCGCTGACGATCGCCGGCGCACGGCTCGACGAGAGCGAGCGCGAGGCGATCGAGGAGCGCGTCGACGCGCGGCTGACCGAGGTCGTCGCCGAGGCGGATGCGGCTCCCGTCGCGACTCCGGAGGCCGCGTGATCCGGGTCCAGCCGAGGTCGCCCTTCGAACCTTGTGGCTCTGAGCCTCGAGGGGTCGTCGGCGCGCGGAGGTGTGTCGTATGAGCACGAACTCCCAGCCCCGCCGCTGTGTACAGGTGCTGAACGACGCCTTGCACGAGGTCTTCTCCTCTCGCGACGACGTCGTCCTGCTCGGCGAGGACGTCCTCGATCCCTACGGCGGCGCCTTCAAGGTCACGCAGGGCCTCTCCGACGCCTACCCGGAGCGCGTGCTGACGACCCCCATCTCGGAGGCCTCGCTCTTCGGCGTCGCTGCCGGGATGGCGCTCCGTGGACGACGCCCGATCCTGGAGATCATGTTCGGCGACTTCGTCGCGCTCGGGATGGATCAGATCGTCAACGGCATCGCGAAGTTCCGCGAGATGTACGACGACCAGGTCACCGTGCCGCTCGTCGTGCGCACCCCGATGGGCGGGCGCCGCGGGTACGGCCCCACCCACAGCCAGTCGCTGGAGAAGCTCCTCCTCGGCGTGCCGAACGTGTGCGTCGTGGCAGCGAGCGAGTGCCATGACATCCGGGGGCTGTTCGTGGGCGCGGTCGAGGACGAGCGCCCGGTGTTCTTCATCGAGAACAAGCTCATGTACGGCAGACCCAACCGGCGACCCGACGGCGGGCACATCGGTGAGCTCGCCGTCCGCGAGACCAGCGGCGCTTTTCCGGCGCTCACCTTCTCCGGGAACGCCTTCGACGAGGCCTCGGCGACGGTCGTCACGTACGGAGGGATGGTGCCCGTCGTGCTGGACGCGGTCACGGAGCTCATCCTCGAGCACGAGATCTTCTGCGAGGTGGTGGCGCTCTCGCAGCTCCTCCCGCTCGACCTCGACCCCGTGCTCGAATCGGTCGCTCGGACGGGCGCTTTGGTGACGGCCGAGGAGGGGACGCTGACGGCCGGCTTCGGCGCCGAGATCTCCGCCCGCGTGACCGAGCTCGCGTGGAGCGACCTACGGCAGCCGGTGCGGCGCGTCGCCGCCCGCGACGGGATCATCCCGTCCGCTCGCACACTCGAGGAGGCGATGCTCCCGAGCGTCGCGGACGTCATCGACGCGGTCGTCGCCCTCGAGGCCGTCCGAAGCTGACAGAGTTCCGCCCATGCTCGAGATCGTCCTGACGCGCGAGGACGCGAACACCGAGTACGCGCTCCTCGCGGAGTGGCTCGTCGAGGACCGCGCGCAGGTCGAGCAGGGGCAGCCGGTCTGCGTCGTCGAGACGACGAAGGCGACCGTCGAGGTCGAGGCGCCCGGCGCGGGGACGATTGCGCAGCTGTACGAGGAGGGCGTGGAGGTCGAGCTCGGGAAGACGATTGCCTACGTCGCGGAAACCGCTGAGGAGCTCACGCGGATCGACGAGGGCGGGGCCGAAGAGAGGCCCGCTCCGCCGAAGCCCGCAGCCGGCGAGCGCAAGGCGACGAGGAAGGCTGCCGAGCTCGCCGAGCGCCACGGGCTCGACCTGTCGGCGATCGACAAGCGCGGCTTCATCACCGAGAAGGACGTCGAGGAGCTCCTCGCGCGGCAGGCGGCCGAGACGTCGCCGGAGGCGCGGCCGCTTCTCGCCGGTCTCTCGACGGAGGGCGTCACGCTGCCCGACTCGTTCGGCCTGGACGACTCCACGGGCCGCCTCGACCCCGCGTTCGTCGAGACCGTTCGCTCCGACTCCGCGACCTTCGCAGCGCTCTCGTCCGACGAGAAGGTGCGCACGCTTCGCGACCACGGCGCGGTCGTAGGGGACGGGGTCGTGCTCGGCGAGGGCTCGGTCGTCGTCGCGCCGCAGGTCGTGCTGGAGGACGGTGTGAAGATCGGCCCGAGGGCGAACGTGCGCTGCGAGGAGATCGTCGCGATCGGCGAGCTCTCGCAGTTCGGCGCCGACCTCGAGCTCCTGTGCCGCCGCGCGTTCGTCGGTCGCGGGATCTGGGGCGGAAGGTCGATCCGCTTCGGCGGCGGTGGGCATCGCGATCCCTGGGCCGTGCTCACCCTCGGCGACCTCGCGTTCGTGGGGGACGAGGTCTTCGTCAACGTCTGCCGCCCCGTGCTCGTCGGCCGCGAGGTGTTCCTCACCATGCGTTCGCTCGTCGTCACGCACAACATCGGCCACTCCGTCTTGGAGGGCTTCGAGAACCGTTTCGCGCCCGTCGTCATCGAGGATCGCGCGCAGGTCGGGCTCGGCGCGGTCGTCTACGCGGGCTGCCGCATCGGCGCCGAGGCGATCGTCGCATCGAACTCCTACGTGACCGGGGACGTCCCGGCCGGGTCGTTCGCCATCGGCGTGCCAGCGAAGGCGACCGGGAAGTCGAGTCACGAGCCGTCGAGAGCGCGGCAGGTCGAGATCGGGCGGCGCATGGTCGACGACCTGCACGAGCTGCTCGCGCTCCGGGGGCAGGGGGTGTCCGCCGTCGAGGGTGCCGACCCACGCGGATTCGAGGTCGAGGGAACGCAGGTTCTCTTCACGTCCAGCTACCGCGGAGGCGTCGACGGGCCTGCCGTCGTGCTGACGCTGGAGATGAAGAGCGACGCGCCCGACAGCGTCGCGGTGCTCGACCTCCTCGATAGGCGGGTGCACGGCTCGGGTGGCGTCGTCCTCGAGTCGGTGCGCGAGTTCTGCCGCAAGCGCGGGATCCGGCTCGAGCCGGGCCCGTGGAGCTACCCCGGCGGTCTGATATGACCCTGTCGGCAGTGCTCGCCGCCGCGGCCTGACGGCTCGGTCGACCTGCGGGTGGTCGCGGATGTCCGCGATTCGCCCGCGAGCACGCCCGGGAGCGTCGTTTACCAGGGCGCTACCACGCGTTCGCCGCGGCCCGCTTCGATGCGGACATGAGCACGGCGGATCGTCACGAGGCGGTCAGCGCGCGGGCACGAGCGCCGTCCTCTTCCTCGCCCTGTTCGCCGGTCAGTCGGGGCTCATCGCCGTCGCCGGTGCTCGCCGAACTCGCCGCCGATCCCCGAGTGTCCACGGCCGTCGCCGGACAGCTGCGCATGGTTACCGGACTCGTCGCCGGTGTCGCTGCGCTGTCCCTCGCGAGCGTCGCGGGCCGTACCGGCCTCGGAACACAGCTCTTCATCGGGTCGGTTCTCGTCGGCGTCGCGCTCGTCACCACTGCGGGCACGGTCGCCGTTGCCGAGTGGGTTCGGGACGATCGCCGCGGAGCCCCTCGCCGAGCCGGCTGGTCACGAGGCGTGCGTCTGCGAGCAGCGCGAGGAAGTACGCGTCGTCCATGCGGATACCGGCAGCGGTGCTGAGGCCGCATCCGCGGGTGCGGAGCCGGCGCGCTACGGCTTCGCCGGAAGAGCCCGAGCGCGAAGCCGAAGGCCGAACGCCGATCCCCTGCGGGTGATCAACCGTCGGCGCGTGTGCGCACGACGAGCGCCCGGGCCGACGACATCGCCGCGAGTGGGCGAGCCGTGCGGAAGAGGATCATGAGCGCCACGAGACCGACCGTGGTGTTGACGGCGGTGACCCCGACCTGCATCCCGACGGAGAACGAGACGGCCGTGGCGACCGAGACGACACCGTGCAGCGCGTACGTTGCGAGGACCTGCTGCGTCCCGGCGCCACCGGGCACCGGGGTCGCGGTCGCCGCGCCGCTCAGGACGACCACGAGCGTCGCCATCTGGAGGCTTGCGTCGATGTTGAAGGCCGAGAGGACGAGGAAGACGACGCCGATCCGGCAGCCCCAGGCGGCGAGCTGGAACGGCACGACCGTGGCGAGGTAGCGGCCGGGAGTGCGCAGCACCGCGAATCCCTGCGCGACGCGTGCGGCAGTCCGCCGCACGAGCTCGGGCCGGAGCCGATAGCCGAGGCCGAGCGCGCCGGCGACTGCGAGGGCGAGGGCGATTCCCAGCGGCCCGAGCGCCGACGGCGTGGGGAGCGCCGGGATGCTGCCGGTCGTCCACAGGGCCAGCACGAGGGTGCCACCGACCACGGCGTCCAGGACGAGGAGGACAGTCATCGAGCCCGCGATGGTAGGCACGGTCGTCCCCGGGATCCGGCTGCGGACGATCGCGATCTTCGCCAGCTCGCCGCCGCGCGCGGGCATGAACGCGTTGAGCGCGACGCCCACTGTGTAGGCGATGCCCATCGTGCGAACGGGAATCCGGCGACCCGGGTACGCGCCCACGAGGACGCCTCGCCACGCGAACGTGCGCAAGGCGAGCCCGAGCACCTGGAGTACGAGAGCGGGAAGCAGGAAGCGGCTGTCGAGCGCGGCGAGCTGGCCAGCTGCCACGTCGACGGCGCCCGTGAGGGCGTCGAGGTTCACTCGTGCCGGGCCAGGATGGGTGCGATGTGGTCGGCGTGGTCGGAGATGAGCCCGGTGACGCCGATTCCGACGAGCGCTCGCGCCCGGTCGGGTGCGTTGACGGGCCAGGTCAGGACGAGCTCGGTCACGCGTCGGATATCGGCAACCACGCGCTCGTCCAACAGCCTCGCGTGCACCGAAACGCCGTCGATCCCTCGCTCGCGGAAGCGCTCGGCGAACGCGCGGAGCTGGCGCGCGCTCCCGACGGACGCGACCCGTCGCACCGGGAGGCCCTCGAACACGTCGAGGAGGTGCCACGAGCGTGCGCACACGGTGAGGCTGCGCCGGCCGAGGTAGGGCTCGAGCTCGTCCCGTACGAGCTCGGCGAGCCTGCGCCGCGGTCCCTTGAGGTCGAGCATGAGCTCGGTCTCCTCCGCGGCGTGCTCGAGCAGCTCCGTGACGCCGAGGTAGCGGGAGAACGGCGATGCGAGTGTCCAGCGGTCCCAGTAGAGGGGGATCGGCCCGACCGTCTTCAGGTGACGGATCGTCGGCCTGCGCCGAAAGAGCCGGACGTCGGCCTCGACCAGGTCCACACCGAGCTCTTCAGCGCGGCGGAGCGCGTCGAGGTCGTTACCCGCCCGGTGGGCTACCACGAGAGGTGCCGTGCTCCGTCGGGCGCTGATCGACCCTGCGATCGCCCGAGATACCATCCGCGGCCAGTGTAGAGACGGATCGGCGGGGCAGTCGCTGAAGGCCGAGCGCCGCAGCCAGCCCGACGAGCACGACGGCGTAGCCGCTAGCCACGTCGACGAAGAAGTGGTTCGCCGTGACGACGACGGCGAGCGCCATGGCGACCGGCATGAGGACCGCGAAGGCGCGCGCTCCGAGGCGCGTGAAGGCGAGGAACAGCACGATGCCGACGAGCAGGTTCCAGCCCGCATGGAGACTGGGGAACGCGGCGTACTGGTTGGTCAGCCCCGGAGGCTGGAGCGCTCGGTACGTGTAGGAGCGGTCGGTGACCGTGTCCACGAGCCCGAGGTCGAGGTAGCGGGGCGGCGCTACCGGGAAGAATGCGAAGAAGAGGAACCCGATCGCCCCCGAGATGAAGAGCGCGTTACGGAGCAGCACGTACCGGTCGCGGCGCCACAGGAACAGCACCGCCGCGGCCGAGATGATCACCGGCCAGTGCCCCCAGATGTAGACCCAGTTGGCGAGGTCGATCACCCATTCGTGGTCGATCACGGCTCCCTGGATCTCGTCCTCCCGGTTGATCCCGATCCGGTCCTGGAACGCGACGATGCGCTCGGCGTTGTCGAAGGCCGCCTCGGGGCTCCCCGCGGTCACGTTCCGGACGGCGAAGTACGCCAGGATCGCGCCGGTGATGAGAAGCGCTTCGTGCGCAAGCGGATGCGTCGGCCTGCCGGGGACGCCGCTCTCTGCCTGATCGCTCCTGCGAAACCTCGATCGGAGACTGCGCACGTTCGCTCCTCGTGTTCGCGTGGATCCCGTCCGCCCACGCTCGACCGCGGCCCACGGTCCTCCAGCGGCCGGGTCACGCGAGCCGTCCGGCGCCAGCTTATCCGCTCACTCGGATCGGCCTGGATCAGGGAAAACGACCGCTGTCGGGCTCCAGGTCGAGACGACCGCCGTCGCGGCACTCGGGCGGCACGCGGTACTCGGCGCTCCCGAGGCCGCGGAGGGCGTTCTCCGTGAGCTGCTGTCTCATCATCTGACGAGCCGTCTCCTCGGACAGGCCGAGCCGCTTCCCGAGGCCGACGCCGGACTGGAGCGCGTAGCACTCCGTCACCCCTTCGTCGCGAACCCCTCGCAGGTGCCATGCCTCGTGTGCGAGAACGGAGATCGCCAGCGCTGTCCGGCTCGACGTGATGTCCCCCCGGAACGCGAGCCGGTACAGGTCGTAGCAGCGCTCCGGGGTGAGGAACGCGAGCGTGCCTCCGACCTGCGCGATCCCCTCCGCCCGCTGGACGACCCCGACGTGCGCGCGCGACTCGTCGCAGCGGATGGAGACCCGCTTCTCCGCGATGAGCGACGCCTCCTCCGAGAAGCGCGCCTCGGCCGCGTCGCGGACGTCCCGGTCGAGCGACGACCAGCCCGTTCGATCCTGCGTCACCCAGACGAGGAGCGCGAGCGCCGTGATGACGCCGAGTCCGACGAGCACTCCGCCGAACCGCCGCGGCGTCGGCTCGTACAGCTCCTCCTCCTGTTCGTCGCCGAGCCCTTCGTCGTCGCTCTCTTCCTGATCGTCCGGCTCCGGGGGATAGCCGAAGCGCTCGCGATCGACCTCCTGGGGAAGCCGGTTCGGGCGGCGCGACGTCGTGCCGCGAAGCGCGCCCGCCAGGAACGAGATCTCGAGCCCGACCGCGACGAGGAACGGCAACCAGATCGGGATGACCTCGCGCAGGATCGACGGGCCGAGGATCCACGCCAGGACGAACACGACGAGTGCGACGTACAGCCACGTCCGTGGGCTGGCGCTGCGGTTGTCGTGATCCTCCACGCCGCGACGTTAGCCACGGGCACGGAGTGCCGGTGGGCACGGGCGAGTCACGCCCCGTCCTCCATCTGCCAGCCTCCCCGTAGGGGCGATCCCTCGGGTCCGCCCTCGAGCCTCGCGGGCAGTAGGCGCTGGGCGGTCCTCCCGGGCACGAGTCCCTTGGTGAAGGCTTGCCGCGCGGTGGAGGAGCGGGAAGCGCGGCGAGCGCGATAGGGTGGGGCCCGAGAGCGATGGCCTTCACGATTCGCCGCGTCGACTACTACTACGCGGGTGTGCGCGACGAGCTCGGCGCCGCGTACCGCGTCCTCAGGCAGCTGGCCGATCTCGGTGTGGACCTCCTGGCCTTCACCGCCGTCCCGAGCGGGCCGAACCACGCACAGTTCGCGCTCTTCCCGCAGGACGCCAACAAGCTCGTCGCCGAGGCGCGCGCCGCTCAGCTCCCGCTCGACGGGCCGTACCACGCGTTTCTCGCGCAGGGAGACGACGAACTCGGCGCGTTCGCGCGCGTGCACGAGCAGCTCGTTCGGGCGGGTGTCGACGTCTATGCCTCCTCCGGGGTCACGGACGACCGCGGCGCGTTCGGCTACGTCGTCTACGTCCGTGAGGACCAGTTCGAGCAGGCCGCCGGGGCGCTCGGGCTCTGACGAGGGCACCATGCCCGCTGACGTGCTCGTCACGACGGTCGTCGGGAGCTACCCGCAGCCCGACTGGCTGATCGACCGCGAGCGACTCGGGGAGCGTCTCCCGCCACGCGTTCGGGCGCGTGAGCTCTGGCGTGTGCCCGAGCCGTACCTCGAGGAGGCGCAGGACGCTGCAACGCGCCTCGCGGTCGCCGACATGGAGCGGGCTTCTCGACCTCGGGTCGGGAGACGCCGAGACGCCCGCTGCCGTCGCGGATCGGATCCGGCGCGCGCTCGAGGTAGTGGAGCCCGGGCGACTGGTCGTCGCACCGGACTGCGGCATGAAGTACCTCTCGCGCGACCTCGCGTTCCGTAAGCTCGAGGCGATGGTCGCCGGGGCACACATCGTTCGCGAAGAGCTCAGGCGCTGATGCGGATCGGGAAGGCCGGAGAGCCGGTCACACGCATCGCCCAGGCGTACCCGGACCGCGTCGAGGTGCGCGGGCTCGATCTCACCGGCGACCTCATGGGGCGCCTCTCCTTCACCGGCTACTTCCACCTTCTGCTCACGGGGGAGGAGCCGACCGAGGAGCAGCAGTACTTCCTCGACCTCCTGCTCGTCTCGATCGCGGAGCACGGGCTCATGCCCTCGAACGTCGCGGCCCGGATGACGCTCGCCGCCGACCCCGGGGCGCTGCAGGGTGCCGTCGCGGCGGGGATCCTGGGCGCCGGGCCGGTCGTCCTCGGATCCTCGGAAGAGTGCGCGCGCCTGCTCGAGGGGATCCGGGCCTCGGGTCGTGACCCGTCCGAAGCCGTGCGTGAGATCCGCGACGCGGGAGGGAAGGTTCCGGGGTTCGGGCACCCGCACCACCGCCCCGTCGATCCGCGGGCAGAGCGGATCCTCGAGCTCGCCGACGAGCGCGGCGCGAGCGGGCCGCACGTCGAGCTCGCGCGCCGTCTCCGCGACGCAGTCGTCGAGACGTGGGGCAAGCCGCTCCCGATGAACGTCTCGATGCCCATCGCCGCCGTGATGCTCGACCTCGGCTACGCCTCCGCCCACGTGAAGGCCGTCCCGATCCTCGCGCGGACGGCGAGCCTCCTGGCGCACCTGTCCGAGGAGCAGGAGCGTCCACTCGGTTTCCTGCTCGCAGGCGCCGCCGAGGAAGCAGTCGAGTACGAGCCCCCCCGCGCGTGATCCTCGAGAGGGCGGTCGAGACCCGTCCGTGGGACGAGCAGATCGCGCTCGACGACGAGAGCTACCGCGCCCAGCTCGGCTACCTCTTCGAGCACTCGGCCTTCTATCGCGAGAAGCTGGGGGCGGCCGGGATCGCCTCCGCCGAGGAGGCGGGTGGGCTCGCGGACGCCGGGCAGCTCCCGCTCACCGAGAAGGCCGAGCTGAAGGCCACCGCGATGCAGGAGAACCCCGTCGGGGCGCATCTCTGCGTCTCCCGCTCGGAGATCGTCCGGATCTACTCGACGAGCGGCACCACGGGCACGCCGAGCTACATCCCGTTGACCACGCGCGATCTCGACGACTGGGTGACGGGTTCGGCTCGCAGCTACGCGGCCTCGGGGATCGAGCCGGGCCAGCGCATCGTCTCGACCTACAACGCCGGGCCGTTCGTCGCCGGCGCCGCGCTCGCCTCCTTCGACCGTATCGGCCTCTGCCATGTCCCCGTGGGGACGGGCAACACCGAGCGGCTCGTGCTCGCGATCCAGCTGCTCGGGCCCGAGGCGGCGGTCCTCACGCCCTCCTATGCAGCACATCTCGTCGAGTGGGCCGCCGAGCGAGGCGTCGACCTCCGGGCGTCGAGCGTGGAGCGCGTGCTCGTCGCGGGCGAGCCGGGGGGCGGGGAGCCGGCCTTCCGCGCCGCGCTCGAGGACGGGTGGGGCGCCCGCGTGACGGAGGCGATGGGGATCGGCGACATCGGCATCTCGCTGTGGGGCGAGTGCGAGGAGCAGGACGGGATGCATCTCGGAGCACGCGGGTTCGTGCACGCCGAGCTGATCGACCCGGAGACGGGTGACGCCCTCGCCATGGAAGACGGTGCGACGGGCGAGCTCGTCCTCACGCACCTCCGCCACCAGGCGGCACCGCTGCTCCGATTCCGGACGCGCGACCACGTCGTCGTTCGGACGAGCCCGTGCTCCTGCGGGCGGACGGGTCCGCGCGTCCGCTGCATCGGGCGCACCGACGACATGCTCATCGTGCGCGGCGTCAACGTCTTCCCGACCGCGGTGCGCGAGGTCGTGCGCGCGTTCGCTCCGCGCGTGAGCGGCCACGTCCTCATACGGCCCGGGCAACCGGGCGTGAAGCAGGAGCCGCCGGTCCCGGTGGCCGTCGAGCTGTCGCGCGGCGAGGAGCCGGACGACGCGCTCGCCCTCGCGATCGGAGCCCGGCTCCGGGAGGTGCTCGTCTTCCAGGCCAGTGTCGACCTCGTCCCGTTTGGAACCCTCGGTCGCAGCGAGTACAAGTCGAGGCTCGTGGATCGATAGCCTCAGGAGGCCGCATGCGGAAGATCCAGGCACAGGGCGTCCACCACATCACGATCAACGGCGCCGACCGGCAGTCGACGATCGACTTCTGGGAGGGCGTGCTCGGGATGCCGTTCGTCTTCGAGCAGCCGAACCTCGACAACGAGGGGGAGAGCCACCTCTACTTCGACCCGGGCGACGGGCGGCTGATCACGGTCTTCACCGACGAGGAGCGCACGCCCGACTCGGCGCCCACGCCGCGCGAGCCGGGCTTCGTCCACCACCTCGCGTTCTCGCTCTCCCAGGCCACGTTCCGTGGGGTCGTCGAGCGGCTGGACGAGCGCGGGATCCGCCACTCTGGCCCGAAGGACCGCGGCTTCATGGACTCGATCTACTTCGACGACCCCACCGGGCTCCTGATCGAGCTCGCGTCCTACCGCTTCGAGCCCCCGTATCCGTGGACGCACGCCGACGTGCTGCTCGAAGCGCACAGGCTCCGCGTCGAGCGGGACGACCACCACATCGACGTCGAGCACCTGACCGACGCGATCGAGCTCCTGGTCGGTCGGCGCGAGTCCCTCTCGGACGATCGCGCACCGAGGAACCCGTACCGCTAGCCAAGGAGGCGCAGATGGCCACCAGCACGTTGAGCATCCTCAAGCCGAGCGTGAACAACACGACCGTACGCATCCTCGTCCGCGCCGCCGGGCTCGACTTCGAGGAGGTGGACGTGTGGGGGAAGAAGTCGACGCCCGAGTTCCTGGCGAAGGACCCCGCCGATCTCACCCCGCTGCTCGAGGAGGACGGCCTGCCCAGGGGCTCGCTCTGGGAGAGCTGCGCGATCATGCAGTACCTCTGCAACAAGCACGGCCTCGACCGCTTCTACCCGTCCGATCCCGGCGAGCGGGCGATGGTGGACAGCGCGATGCTCTACCACACCGGCACCTTCTACCCACTCGTCGCACGCGCGACCTATCCCGCGCTCGGGTTCGGCCAGTACCCGGGCGAGGTCGGGACGGCGGACGTGGACGACGAGACGAAGGAGAGGGCGAGACAGGACGCGGAGGACGCGCTCGCGGCGCCGCTCGCGGCCTTCAATGCGTTCTTCCTCGACGACAGGACGTTCGTCGGGGGTGACCATCCCTCGATCGCCGACATGCGGTGGGCGGCCACGCTCGAGTTCCTGCGCGCCATCGACTACGACTTCCCCGGCTGGACCGAGGCGTACCTCGAGCGGATGGAGGAGAGCCTCGGGGACGCGTACTCCGAGCCTGTCGCGGACGTGCGCGGCTACATCGACTACGCGAAGTCCCAGTAGCCGGGGCGCGTCCCGGGTGCCGTGAAGGCGATCGTCTACTCCGAGGCCGGCGGTTCCGACGTGCTGCGGCTCGTCGAGCGCCCGGATCCCGAGCCGGGGCCCGGTGACGTGCGCGTCCGCATCCACGTCTCCGGCGTCAACCCGACCGACTGGAAGGCGCGCCGCGGCGCAAGAGGCGGCGAGCTTCCGTTCCCCGAGCTCGTCCCGAACCAGGACGGCGCAGGCGTGATCGACGCGGTCGGCGACGGCGTCTCGTCGTCGCGGATCGGCGAGCGCGTCTGGCTGTGGGAGGCCGCCTGGCAGCGGGCGGACGGGACGGCCCAGGGATGCGTCGTGCTCCCGGCGCGCCAGGCCGTCGTGCTCCCGGACGACGCGTCCTTCGACCTGGGCGCGAGCCTCGGCATCCCCGCGCTGACGGCGCAGCTCTGCCTCACGGCGGCGCTGGACGGCCCTCGGTCGCTGGCCGCGGGCGCACTCGACGGCCGGACGGTGCTCGTCGCAGGCGGAGCCGGGGCCGTAGGCCATGCCGCGATCCAGCTCGCCCGTTGGGCGGGCGCGCACGTGATCGCGACGGTGAGCACGGACGAGAAGGCAGCGCTCGCCCGCGCGGCCGGCGCGGACGCCGTCGTGAGCTACCGGGGCGGCGCCGCCGCCGAGGAGGTCCGCGGCCACGCACCCGACGGTGTCGATCTGATCGTCGAGGTCGCGCCGGCCGTCAACGCCGAGCTCGACGCGGAGGTCGTGGCGCCGAACGGGACGGTCGCGGTCTACGCGGCCGACGGGGGCGCCGGCGTCGCGGCCGAGCAGTGGCCGCTCATGCAGAAGAACGTCAGCTACCGCTTCGTGCTCGTCTACACGGTGTCCGACGCCGCGAAGGATCAGGCCGTCGCCGACGTGTCCACCGCGTTGGCGGACGGAGCTCTCCCCGTCGGCGAGGAAGCCGGGCTGCCGCTCCACCGCTTCTCGCTCGAGCGCACGGGCGACGCCCACGACGCCGTCGAGGCGGGCGCCGTGGGCAAGGTGCTGGTCGACGTCGGGTGAGCGCCGCTCAGGCGGCGAAGCGCGAGAAGCCGCCCCAGGGGCCGAGGCACTTCGCGTTCCAGCCGTCGAGGATCTCGCGGGCAGCCGGGCTCGGGTCGCCGTAGGCGACGCAGCCGGTGACGTCCACGCATTCCATGAAGCGGCGCGCCCACTTCTCGAGGAAGCCGTTGACGTGCAGGATCATCGCGTCGGAATCGGCGTACTTCTCGAAGATGTGCACCGTCCCGTTGTCCTCAGAGATGTACCACTCGTAGGCGAGCGTCCGAGGCTCCTCGCTCGTCCCCTCGACCATCTCCTTCATGAGCTCCTCGAACGTGCCGAGCTGGCCGTCCTTCAACGCGAGCTCGATCACCCAGGCCACGTGATCCTTCATCGCCTCTCCTCTCGTCGTGTGGTGCGACGCTACCGCGTGGCGCGCTAGCGCACGGCGTCCACTCGACTATCCTTCACGACGTGTTCCTGCTGGTCGCGCTCGTCGTCCTCCTCTTCGTCCCGTCGCCGTGGAAGGTTCCGCTCGTGCTCCTCTGCCTGGGTCTTTTCATCGGTGAGCTCGTCTTCTGGAGCCGCAGGGTGCGCGGGAACCCCCAGGAGGTGAGCGCGGACACGCTCGTCGGCAAGGAGGCGACCGTCGTCACGGCGTGCCGTCCCGACGGACAGGTGCGGGTCGGGGGAGAGATCTGGAAGGCGCGCTGCGCGGAGGGCGCCGATGCCGGCGAAGCGGTCGTCGTAACGGATCGAGACGAGCTCCGCCTCGTCGTGGAGCGCGTCTAGGACGAGAGGCGTCAGGCGGCCTCGGACGACGCGGAGTCGTCTCCCCTGGCGCGGAGCACGACCTCGACGGCGATCACGAGATACCTGAACGCCGCGATCTGCCGCACAACGATCGGCCGGGTCGCGGATGGCCTCGGCCATGAGCTTCGTCGGGAACGGGAGGAAGGCGACGGAAGGCGACGGCCATGAGGAGCAGCAGGTTGACCCGCATGACGCGAGCGTCGGCGTCGCGGAGCAGTGGCCCTCGTACCTCGCTCATGTCGCCCGCTTCGACGCCTGTCCGAGCGCTGCTACGCCACGCGCTCACGCGCGAGCGATTCCACCGGTTACGGTAGTTCGGTGCCCGGCCCCGAGCGCGACCCATGTGAGCGGGGCCGCGGCGGATCCGTGCTCCAGGTGTTCACGGCCGCCGGCAAGCTCGGCCTGACCTCCTTTGGTGGCCCGATCGCACACATCGGCTACTTCCGCGACGAGTACGTGCGCCGCCGCCGTTGGCTGAGCGACGACGAGTTCGCCGATCTGGTCGGGCTCACGCAGTTCCTCCCCGGCCCGGCCTCGAGCCAGCTCGGGATCGCGATCGGGATGCAGCGAGCGGGCCTCCTCGGTGGACTTGCCGCCTGGCTCGCCTTCACCGCGCCCTCGGCGGTCGCGATGATCGCGCTCGCGAGCGTCTTTCGCACGCACGACGTCGCGGATGCCGGCTGGGTGCTGGGGCTGAAGCTGGCCGCGGTCGCCGTCGTCGCACACGCCGTCGTGACGATGTGGCGGTCGCTCGTCACCGACTGGAGGCGCCGCGCTCTCGCCGTGGCGGCCGCCGTCACGGTGCTGCTGTGGACGATTCCGTTCGCTCAGGTCGTAGTCATCGCCGTCGGAGGGATCCTGGGATGGAGGTTGCTCTCGGCGCCTGAGATCGGTGAGCGGCGGGCGCTGCACTTCGGTGTCACTCGCCGCGTTGGTGCGATCGCGCTCGCCGTCTTCGCGGCACTGCTCCTGGTCCTGCCCATCGCTGGACGGGCGACGGAGAGCCACCCGGTCGCGCTCACGGACGCCTTCTACCGCTCGGGCGCGCTCGTGTTCGGCGGCGGGCACGTCGTGCTGCCGCTCCTCGAGTCACGCGTTGTGGGCCCTGGCTGGGTTTCGGAGGAGGACTTCCTGGCGGGCTACGGAGCCGCCCAGGCCGTTCCCGGTCCGCTCTTCACCTTTGCGGGCTACCTGGGGGCGGTCGGGGAGCCGTCTCCGAACGGCGTCACGGGCGGGACGATCGCGCTCGTCGCGATCTTCCTCCCCGCCTTCCTGCTCGTCATCGGAGCAGTCCCGTTCTGGAGCGAGCTCCGCCGCCGGCCGGTGTTCCTGACGGCGCTCGCCGGGATCAACGCGGCAGTCGTCGGGCTGCTGCTCGCCGCGCTCTACCGCCCCGTCTTCATCAGCGCGGTCGGAGACGCGGCGGATCTCGGCGTCGCCCTGGCCGGGTTCGGCGCGCTCGTGCTGCGTGCTCCACCCTGGGCGGTCGTGCTCGGCTGCGTCCTCGCGGGGCAGCTCCTCCTCTGAGACCAAAGCGGTCGGTGGCGCGCTACTGCGCCCAGGGACCGACGCCGCCGATCCGCTCGATACTGATCCGCAGCACAGTGCCGGCAGGCGGGTCGTCCATGGGCGGGAACGTCACGTCCGGCCCGAGGTAGACGTGCGCGAGCCGCTGGAGGAGCTCGGGCGCGCCGCCCTCCTCCAGCCGCGCTCGTCCGTGGACGACGAGGTATTGCTTGAGACCGGGCGGCTGGATCTCGGTGCCCTCGAGCGACAGCGACACCCGCGGGTCGCGCGCGACGTTCCGCAGCTTCTGCTGGCCGGCGCGGAGGTGCCCGGAGACGATCTCGTCCCCGTCGAGGCCGACCCACACGCATGAGACCTGCGGCGACCCGTCTTGGTTGAGCGTCACGAGGTGCGCGAGCGCGCCGGACTCCACGATCGCGCGGGCGCCATCCGGAAGCTTCATGGCCCGAAGCCTGCCTGACGCGACGCGTCGCGTGCGATGCTCCCGCGCGTGCGGGCAGACCTCGTCCTCACCGGGGGGCGCGTCCATCCGGTCGCGCCAGGGATCCCCGACGGGGAAGCGGTGGCGATCACTGGTGGCCGGATCGTCGCACTCGGAGGCGCGGCGGATATCGCCGAGCTCGCCGGCCCGGCAACGGAGGTGGTGAACCTCGACGGCGGGCTCGTCCTCCCCGGGTTCCAGGACGCTCACATCCATCTCGCAGGCAGCGGGCTCGAGCTCCTGCAGTGCGACCTGAACGAGAGCACGTCGCCGGAGGGGCATCTCGAGACGATCGCGCGCTACGCCGCCGAGCACCCGGACGAGTGGATTGTCGGTGGCGGCTGGTCGATGGACGACTTCGGCGGGCCGATGCCCACGCGGCAGCTGCTCGACGCGGCCGTTCCGGGACGCGCCGTCGCGCTGACGACCCGCGACGCGCACTCGCTCTGGGCCAGCACGCGCGCCTTCGAGCTCGCCGGCATCGGCGCCGGTACGCCCGATCCGCCGGGTGGCGTGATCGAGCGCGAGCCCGACGGAACCCCTGCGGGCACGGTGCACGAGCTGGCGATCCGGCTCTTCGAGAAGGTGCTGCCGGAGCCGTCTCAGTCAGACCGCGACGAGGGCTTCCGCCTGGCGCAGGCGATCATGCTCGGCCTCGGCATCACGGCCTGCCAGGAGGCGAACGCGTGGCCCGCGATCGTGGGGACCTACCTGCGTGCGGCCGAGCGGGACGAGCTCGTCCTGCGGCTGGAGGGGAACCTGGCCTGGGACCCGGAGCGCGGGCTCGAGCAGCTCGCCGAGCTCGTCGAGCGCAGGGAAGCTGCGCGCGCCGGCCGGATGCGGATGCGGGGCGCGAAGCTCTTCCAGGACGGCGTCATGGAGAACTTCACGGCGGGGATGCTCGAGCCGTACCTCGGCCCTGACGGGACGCCGACCGACAACACGGGCCTCTCTCTCTACGCGCCCGAGGAGTTGCGCCGGATCGTGACCGCGCTCGACGCGGAGGGATTCCAGGTGCACGTCCATGCGCTCGGCGAGCGGGCCGTGCGCGAGTCGCTCGACGCGATCGAGGCGGCCCTCGCCACGAACGGCGCTCGTGACGCGCGCCACCACCTCGCGCACCTCCAGATCGTCCACCCCGACGACCTGACCCGCTTCCAGCCGCTCGGCGTCGTCGCCAACGTGACGCCGTACTGGGCGATCCTCTCCGGGTACGTCGCCGACCTCACCCTGCCGTTCGTCTCGGAGGAGGCGGGCCGGAGGATGTACCCGTTCGGAAGCCTCCACCGCGCCGGCGCGCGGCTCGCGTTCGGAAGCGACTGGTCGGTCTCGACGCCCGACCCGCTCCTCCAGCTCGAGGTCGCGGTCGAGCGGCGGCTCCCCGAGGAGCCGGAGGCGCCGCCGCTCCTTCCGGACGAGCGCCTCGGTCTGCGGACAGCGATCGCCACCGCCACGCTCGGGAGCGCCTACGTGAACGGCCTGGACGACGTCACCGGCACGATCGAGCCCGGGAAGCTCGCCGACCTCGTCGTGCTCCGCGACGACATCCTCGCCCCGGACGGGCCGTCACCGGCGGGCACGCGCGTCGTATTCACCCTCGTGGAGGGCGAGATCGTCCACGACGCGAGAGCCTGAGCCCGCGACGCGCCGTCAGCTCTGTGGCTTGCGGAAGCGGACGTGCATGTGATCCTCGTGGTGCGGGTACGGGATCACGACGTCGCCCGGCCCGCGGAACCCGGTGGCGTAGCCGACGAAGACCATCTGCGCGCCGGCGGCGACGAACCGGTCGAGGATGTCCTGCGCGAGCTTCCGGTCGACCTGCGCGGCCGAGGTCGGTGCGAGCAGGGCGCCGTCGCGCCGTGGGTAGTAGACGTCCACGTCGAGCCCGTTCTGGTGAGAGCGGTGCTGGTCCATCGGCCCACCCTCACGGAAGCTGATGTCTCCCACGACCACGCGGGGAGCGTCCGGGTTCTCGGCACGGTATGCGGCGAGCGCCGCGACGAGCTTGCGGATCACGCGCTCGTTGCCGTACAGCCGGTGCGGCTTGTTCGGCACCCTGTCCGTGTTCGGGTTCCAGGTGACCCAGTCGACCCCCTCGACCGGGAGCTGCGTGCCGTCGCTGAGCGAGCCTGCGTACGGGAGCCCCTGCGACGTCGCTCGGGCCCACTCGATCGCGGGGAAGGTCGGGGCGGTCTCGCGAGTCACCAGGGGCTGCGCTCTGACCGGGCTCTCGGCCGTTCCCAGCTCGGTGCCGCCTGGTCGGAGCGTCTGGCTGGGCGGGTCCCTGTCAAGAGGCTCGCCGGCGCGTGACGCGCCGCTGAGCCGCGGAGCGGCGACCGACATCAGCACGGCCGGGCCGATCACGAGCGCGGCGGCCCGCGTCTTTCTCGCACCACGTCTTCGCCGCAGCTCCGCCCTTCGCCGGCGGGACTCCGCGAGGCCGTTCGGGACCCCCGCCCCGAGTGCCGCAGGCGTGAGCCCTGCGAATGCCGGTGCGTTCAGCTCCAGCGACGCGGCCACGTTCTCGGACGCCTCCCGAAACCAGCGCAGCTCGGCGTCGAACCAGATCTCCCCGCGCCGCCATGCCATGGACGGACTCCCTTCGACCGGTCGACCGACTGTCCTTCGCGGATCGATGCGACCGGGGCAGCAGCCGTCGAGGCGCTCCTCGGATCCATCCGATCGACGAGGCGGCGCTCGCGCCCGGCCGGGCCGAGGCCTCCGAGCCCCCCGTATCGACTGTCTCTCCGCCCGAGCGTCGCGGGCTCACCGCGGGACTGACGATCACGGCGACCGTGACCCAGGCGGGAAGCGGGAACGCCGTGCTGACGAAGAAGTCGCGCCGCTGCTGAGCGTGCGCGGAGGGCTCCGAGGGGGCGACCGTGAGGTCGCCCCCGCGACGGATGGCCGGCGAACAGGCGAGTCGCACTCATACGCGAGCTCGAGCCGTCCACCCGTTTCCACCCTTCCCGTCCTTGACTTCTCGTGCGCGCAGCTCGACTATCGGACGACGATGTGGGGTCTCAGGGTTTCGACGGTGGGCGCGGTCTGCGCGATCCTGACGACGGCGAGCTTCGTCGCCGGGATCGTGCTCCTGGGATCGAGTGGCGGTCCGGATCTCATTCCGCTGACCGGCGCCGACGGGCTCGACTGGATCGCGGACGTCGACGGCGCGAGCGACGGCTTCTTCGCCGGCGCATGGCTGATCATCCTCACGACCGTCGTCGGGATCGTGGCTCTCGTCGGCTTCTACGACGCGCTCAAGGAGGCCGGTGCCGTCATGATCCTGGCGCCGATCGTCGGCGTTGTCGGTCTCACCCTCGTCACGATCTCGCATCTGGTTCCGATCGCCCTCGCCTACGAGTTCGTGCCGGGCTACGTCGAGGCCGACGAGGCGGCGAAGGCGTCCCTGGTCGTCACCTTCGACACGCTGGCCAGTCTGAGCTCGATCCTGAATTACGTCGGGAACGCGCTCGGCTGGGGAGTCGCCGTGCCTCTCTATGCGCTCGCGGTGCTCAGGACGTCCGTGGTGCCTCGGTGGATCGGCTGGCTCGGCCTCGCTGTCGCCGCCCTCGCCGGCTGGCTCGGCCTGCTCGCCCCGGCATCGAGCGTGATCGAAGGCATCACCATTCTCGGGTTTCTCGCCTTCTTCGTCTTCATGTTGAGCATGGGCATAGCGATCCTGCTTCGCCAGCGCCACGCGGCGAGCGCCGCCTGAACAGCTCTGGCCCGTCAGCCCATCTCGATCTCGGCGGGGATGCCGAGCCGGCCCAGCTCACGGAGATGGACGACGTGCGAGCGCAGCGCCGCGCGGAGCGACGGCTGGGAGCTGTACTTGATGCCGTGCAACCGGCAGTTGCGGCGGACGATGCGGGCGATCGCCGGGTAGTGCGTG
>JAWOIV010000145.1:0-15313 GCA_046484465.1 Gaiellaceae bacterium | reverse complement strand
GCTGATCGCACGACCCCGTGCCGTCCTCGGGACGCTCGTGGGGGCGCAGATCCTGGCGACGCTCGTACTCGCCGCCGCCGCGACCCACAACGGGTGGGTCTACTTCCAGGGCGGCGATCAGATCGGCCTGACGACGACGGGGTGGCTTCTCGGCCAGCTCGAGATCCCGCCGACCGTGAGCTCCTACCTGTGGCCGTTCGCCTTCGCGCCGGTCACCTGGCTCACGGGGCCGACCTACCTGCAGGCGCTCCCCCCGCTCGTCCTCGCGCAGGTGCTCGTGCTCGCACCGGTTGCCCTGCTCTGCGTCTACGGGATCGCAGCGCGGATCGGCGGCAGGCTCCTCGGCTACTGGGCCTCGTTTCTCTGGGTCGTCGCGCCCTTCGCCGTGATCCCGCTCTTCGTCGAGCGCTACCAGGAGCGCTGGATCGACCAGTTCCTCCCGCAGGCGCTCGGGCTGACGGCGATGTCCGACTTCCCGTCGATGGTCGCGCTTCTGGCAGCGGCGCTCTTCCTCGTGCGATCGCTCTCCGCGGATCGGCTCGCCGACGCCGCGCTCGCGGGAGTCCTCGCCGGCGCTGCCGGAGGGCTGAAGCCCCCGAACTACCTCTTCCTCGCCGGCGCCGTTCTCGCGTACGCGATCGCGCGTCGCTGGCGCGAGGGCGCAGTGTTCGCCGCGCTCGTCGCTCCGAGCGTCCTCGTCCTCGTCTTCTGGAAGTACAAGGGGCTCGGCACCCTGCCAATCCTGGCGCTCGAGCACGCGCGCCTCGCGGCCGGAACGGTGGCGGCAGTCGACCTCGACCTCGACCGCTACTTCGACATGGACCTCGAGCACTGGAGGCGGCAGATGGACGAGCTGCGCGAGTTCTTCTGGAGCCCGCGGCTCGTCCAGTGGGCACCGTTCGCAGGGCTGATCGCCGTGCTTCGGGTCAGGCGCGGCGCGATCGCCGGGCTCCTCGTGGGCTGGCTCGCCGCGTTCCTCGTGGTCAAGGGGTTCTCGCCGCGGGCGAGCATCGAGTCGAACACGTTCTGGCGTCTGCTCATGCCCGCCTGGCCCGCCTACCTGCTCCTCGTCGCATCGATCCCGCTCCTCGTCCCGACGTTCGCGCGGCGCCTCGGAGACCGGCTCCGGGCGCCGGTCACGCCCGCTGTCCGGGTGCGGTGGGTCGTGCTCGCCGCAGCGCTCACGGTGGCGGTTCCGATCGGGGCGATCACGGCTGCCACGCGGATCGCGCCTCCCGACATGCCCGCGATCCTGCAGCAGTTCGAGACCGGAACGACGATCCTGACGCCCGTCGACGACGGTATCGCGCTCGAGGTCGAGAGCGGCGACGACGGTGAGCGCCTCCGCTGGACCGACGGCTCCGGCTGGCGCGCGGACGTCTTCTACCGCGTCTATCGAACGCCGGGCTCCGACCTACAGTGCGTGACCGAGGGCGGCGTCTCCTGGAACTGCTACTTCCAGGGCGCGCAGATCGGGACGACGCGCGAGCGGGAGTTCGTCGATCCGTCCCCTGTTCCAGGTGCGACGTACCGGATCGGCATCGGGACGAACTGGGCGAACGACCCCGACGCGGGAGACGTATTCGTGTTCAGCCCTCCGGCGGTCGCGACTCCGTAGCCTCTCCGCGACCGACGCGCTGCTCGAGGATCGCGACTCGCTGAGCGAGTTCGACGTTCTCGTCCGTGAGCTTGGAGAGGACGGTCGAATAGTGGAGCAGGACGAGCAGGATGAAGAGCGTCGCGACGGCGAACAGGACGGCGGGCGGGTAGCTCGTCACGCCGAGCCACCCGGCCACGGTGTTGAGACCGTCGCGCCACGCCGAGAGCACGAGCAGCGCCGCGCCGGTCGCGAGCCACAGGAGGGCGTAGCGCTCCTTCAGGCGGCGGCCGCGGATCAGCTCGAGGACGACGAGGATGAGCAGGACGGAGGCGATGACCCCGACGACGGAGACACGGGTCGGGGTCACGGCGCGGCTCCCTCGACACGCGGATACCGACGAAGGCTGGCTACGAGCACGGCGAGCATGACCTTCACGATGTAGTAGAGCGAGCGGACGAACGTGATCGACGAGGATCCGGTCTCGCGCTCGCGCATCTCGACCTGCACCTGTGTCAGCCGGAGGCCGCTGCGGAGCGCGACGAGCGTCGCCTCCACCTCCGGGTAGTCGTGCGGGTACTCGGCGGCGAAGAGCTCGATTCCGATGCGGTCGAGCGCGAGGAACCCGGATGTCGTGTCGGTGACGCGCTGCCCCCCGAGCAGCGAGACGAGGCGCGCGAATGCGCGGATTCCCAGGCGTCGTGCGAACGGCGGCCTGTAGGTGCCGCTCCCGTCCACGAACCGGGAGCCGATCACGACGTCCGCCTCGCCCAGCGCGATGGGTGCGAAGAGCTTCGGAAGCTCGCCCGCGTCGTGCTGTCCGTCTCCGTCGAGCCGGACAGCGACGTCGTAGCCCTCCTCGAGCGCATACCGAAGGCCGGTCTGCACCGCACCTCCGATCCCGACGTTGAACGGAAGACTCAGCACGGTGGCTCCACGGGCTGACGCGACTCGCGCCGTCTCGTCCGTGGAGGCGTCGTCGACGACCACGACGTCGATGCTCGGGTCGACGGCGCGGATCTCGTCCACCACACGCCCGATCGCCCCCTCCTCGTTGAACGCGGGAACGACCGCGATCGTGCGGCGCTCGGTCACGCGGCCACCCGGGCCCCGAGACCGACGAGCTCGAGCAACCTGCGCGCACGGTGTGCATACGTGTGCTCGTCGAGCACGCGCTCGCGAGCACGGCGGCCCATCTCGGCGGCCTGCGCAGGATCGGCGACGAGCTCCCGGTACGCCGAGACGGCCTCCTCGGCACTCTCGACGACGACGAGCTCCTGCCCCGGCTCGAACCAGCGCTCGATCCCCTCGTGCGGGTTGGAGACGATCGCTGCTCCGGAGGACGCGAGCTCGAACGGCCTCGCCGTCGACGATGCGGGCACCGTGGCATGTGGCCGGCGCGTCATGTTGAGGTTCACGCGGGCGGAGGAGATCGCGCGGGCGAAGACGTTGAAGGGGACGTCTCCGAGCAGCCGTGCCGCGCCGGTGTCGCCCTGGAAGTCGAGGCCGCCGAGCGCGAAGTCGAGCTCGGGCGCAGCGCGCGACGGCTCTCCGACCAGAGCCTTCATCCAGTCGCGACGGAACTTGTCGCCGTACCCGTAGAAGAGAACGTCGATCTCCTTCTCGACGGGCTGCGGGGCGAAGAACTCGGGGTCGGCACCCCAGAACAGCGCCTCCGCGCGCCGCGCTCCCAGCTCGAGGAGCCGTGGGAGGCCGCCTTCCGAGTTCGAGACCACGAGGTCGTACTCCCAGGGATCGGCCCCGTGGTAGGGGTTGAAGCCCGTGTCCATCCCACCGTACTCGGGCAGGCTCATCGGGACGTCGCCGTCGTAGAAGACGACGGGAATGCCGAACCGCTGCCGGAGGGCCTCGGGAATCCCGCCGAGATGCGCCATCGGCACCGTGAAGACGACGACCGCGTCGGGTCGCTCGCGCTCCACGAGCGCCTCCAGATGCCGGCGCCAGCGAGGCGTCACCCAGCGCTGGATCGTCTCCCGCGTGAGGCGATCGAAGGCCGTGTCCTCCGGATGCGACTCCTCGCGCCGCAGGTAGCGGTCGCCCTTGATGCGCGCGACGACATCGCGGACGGCCTGGTACGACTCGCCCTCCCGGTACGTCGGGTTGGGCGCCACCCGCCACCACGGCGACTCCACCGGCCGGCCCCGGTACGGCGTGACGACGAGGTCGACGCCGGCCTCGTACATCCCCTTCCACAGCTGCCACCAAGCGGGCGTGCAGCCGTACCGGAAGTCGAGGTCGACGGCCGAGGCGACGGCGAGGACTCTCGGCGCCCTCATCGGTCTCCCACAGCCACGGCCTGCCCGGCTGTCACCCGCAACGACAGGCCCTGCCTCACCCTCGTCAATACGCACCTCGTCCCGTGAGCACCGCCGGGATCGTCCTCGCGATGATCGTGATGTCCAGCCAGATCGACCAGTTCTCGATGTACGTGAAGTCGAGCCGCACGAGGTCGTCGAACGAGAGGCCGGAGCGGCCGGAGATCTGCCAGAGGCCCGTCATTCCCGGGAGCACGGAGTAGCGGGCACGGTGCCAGTCCTCGAGGAGCCGGTAGTCGCGCAGCGGCAGCGGGCGCGGGCCGACGAGGCTCATCTCTCCGCGGAGGACGTTGAGGATCTGCGGGATCTCGTCCAGCGAGAGACGCCGAAGGACGCGCCCGACTCGTGTGACGCGTGGATCGTCGCGGATCTTGAACAGCGCACCCTCCGCCTCGTTGGCGGCTTCCAGGTTCGACTGCTGCGCGTCCGCACCTGCCACCATCGTCCGGAACTTCAGCATCCCGAACTCCCGCTCACCGATCCCGACGCGGCGATCCACGAACAGCACCGACCCCCGCGAGTCGAGCTTCACCGCAAGAGCGATGAGGAGCCACAAGGGCAGGAAGAGGATGCCGATGAGTACGCTCGCGACGAGGTCGAAAACCCGCTTGACCGCCCAGTCCCAGCCAGTGAGAACCGGGGGCCGGAGCTCGAAGAGAGGGGCTCCTTGCCCCGGGACGTACTCGCCCCGCTGCACGAGCAGCTCGGTCGTGTCCGGCGCGAGCTGCACCCTCACCCCGCGCCCGTGCGCCTGCTCCACGAGCTCGAGGACGTCGCGCTCGCGAAACCCTGCCTCGGCGAGGATCACCTCGTCCGGCCGGAGCCGGTCGAGGACGGACGCCAGCTCGTCACGGCCGCCGAGCAGCTCGAAGCCCGGAACCGGCTCGCTCGCGACGATGCCGACGAACTCGTAGCCGATCCCGGACCGCGAGGCCGCAAGCGCATGCCGTAGCCGGACGAGTGTCTCCCCCTCGCCGACGAGGACGACGCGGCGGCGGATGCCCGCCGCGCGCAGCACCTCGAGCGACGCCGACTCGTACGCGGCGCGGAGAAGCCCGATCGTGATCGCCGCGATGACCACGGAGGTCGGGATGAGCCCGGTCGTCGTGAACTCGTAGCCCGTGCCGAAGCCGAACGCGAGCACGATCAGCGCGACGACGATGAGCGAGGAGAGGATACGGCCGGCGCCGGGTCGCCGCTCCCGCTCGCGGTAGAGCCCCGCCTGCGCGAACACGAGGATCGTGATCGGCGCAGCCCACTTGAGCCAGTCTGCGGTGCCGTCGCGCCAGAGGAGCGCCCAGAAGACCTCCTCGCCGCGGACGACCTGGCGGAGGACGAGCGCGAGGTAGATGCCGAGCGCGAGCCCGATCACGTCCAGCAGGACGAGCATGCCGACCGAGAGCCCGCGACGGGCCAGGCTCAGGATGGGCGCCCGCGAGAGGACGTACACGCGCGCCGCGCGTACGTCCCGATCCTGAGAGGCTCGGGCTGGAGCAGACGACGACGTCTCCGCCGGCGGGGCGGCCTTGGACACCCCGCTGATGTTAGAGCCCGGATCGGGCTCTACGGACGTGCCGAGGTCACGGGCTTCGCGACGTCGGACCACGAGATCTCCGGCGCGCTCCCTCCGACGCGCTGCGCGAGTGCGTCCAGGTGAACGGGCTGTGCCCGCCGGGCCAGCACCCGGAGGAGGAGGGAGAGCAGCGCTCGCCTCCTCCGGTCGAGGAGGTCAGTGTCGTGGAAGTAGACGTGCACGATCTCCGGCAGCTCTCCACGTACGAGCGCCCGCGCGAGGTCGCCGAGCGAGTGCGTCGTGGGGATCGCGAGCACGCTCGAGCCGGAGGGAAGCACGAGTCGTGCCGGTTCGGCGAGAGCCGCCCACTGCTCACCGTCGCCCAGGGCGGGGGGCCGCTTCGCGCGCGGTGTGCAGTCCACGTATCCGAGCTCGGCGCACGCCTCGGCGACATCTGCGTCCGTGTACCAGCCGCCCCCGCAGAAGAGCGTGGCCGCCAACCCGAGCTCGCGGAGCCGCTCCCCCTCCGACCGCACGCGGTTTGCGGCGCCAGGCGCCGTCGGCCGTGCGTGGTCGGGAGCCGTCCAGTGCGTGTGGTGACCGAACGGCCCCCGCGCGGCCGCCTCGACGGCACGACGGATCCAGACTCCCTCGTCCTCCCCGGCGCCGGCGTCCGCCGGCCGGACGAGCGCAGCCACCGCGAAGCCGCCCGGTCGCCGCTCCTGTAGCGCCGCAAACCGTCCCCAGACCTCGTCGTCGAGCGGCCGCTCGACGTGGCAGGAGACGACCGCGTACCGTTTCCGCGACGTGTGCGGCATCAGCGGACTCGTATCACGAACGGCGCCCGATCCGGCGCTCGTCGAGCGCATGAACGCCACACTCGTCCATCGCGGGCCGGACTCGGGCGGCGTGACGGCGCTCGGCAGGTGCGTCCTCGGCCATCGACGCCTCCGGGTGATCGACCTCGACACGGGCGACCAGCCGGCGACGAACGAGGAGGGCGACGTGGTCGTCGTGTTCAACGGTGAGCTCTACGACTTCGCCGATGTCCGCGCCGAGCTGGCAGCGCGCGGGCATCGCGTGCCGGGAACCGGTGACACCGCGATCATCCCGCACCTGTACGAGGAGCACGGCCCCGACTTCCCGGTGGGGATCGGAGGGATGTTCGCGATCGCGCTCTGGGACGCGTCACGTGGCCGCCTCGTGCTGGCCCGCGACCGCCTCGGGAAGAAGCCGCTGCACTACGTGGACCTTCCCGACGGCGGGCTCGCGTTCGCCTCGGAGCTGAAGGCGCTGTTCACCCTCCCGGGCCTCGACCGGGAGCTCGATCCGCGGGCGCTCGACGCCTACCTCGCACTCCAGTACGTCCCGGGCGAGGAGATCGGAGTCGGCGGAATCAGGCGCCTGCTCCCCGGTCACGTCCTCGTCTGGGAGGACGGCGCCACGAGCACGAACCGGTTCTGGGAGCTCGCCCCGCGCCGGCAGGACCTCACGGACGAGGAGTGGCTCGAGCTCGTGCGAAGCGCGGTGCGAGCGGCCGTGCGGCGACGGCTCGTCAGCGACGTTCCCCTCGGAGCACTGCTCTCGGGCGGCATCGACTCCACGATCGTCGTCGGCCTCATGGCGCAGGCGTCCACGGAGCCGGTGCGCACGTTCACGGTCGGGGTGTCCGACCAGCGCTACGACGAGCGGGATCCCGCGCGTGCCGTGGCGCGTGCGTTCGGCACGGTGCACGAGGAGCTCGTCGTCGAGCCGGATCCGATCGAGCTCGTCTCGCGCCTCGCGGGGCTCCTCGACGAGCCGCTGGGCGATGAGGCGATCCTGCCGACTCTGCTCGTCGCCGAGGCCGCGCGACGCCACGTCACGGTCGCGCTCTCGGGCGACGGAGGCGACGAGGCCTTCGCGGGGTACGAACGTTATGCGGCCATCGAGCTCGCCGGATCGATCGGGCGGGCGCCGCTGCTGCCCGCCGTCGCGGCCAAGGTGCTCCGTGCGCTCCCGTCCGGAAGGCGTGAGCCGCGCTCCACGCCGTTCCGGGCGGCGCGGCTCCTCGAAGCGGCCTCGAGCGCCGAGGCGGAGCGCTACGGCCTGCTGATGGAGGTCTTCCCCACCGGGCTGCGATCGCAGCTCTACACCGGCGAGCTCACCGCCGCGCTGGGCGCGCCACGCTCGGCGTCGACGTTGCTCGGGCCGGAGCTGCACCCCGGCACCACCGGGCTCCAGGCGCTCGATGCGAGGACGTACCTTCCGGACGACCTGCTCGTGAAGGCTGACCGCGCGTCGATGGCGGCATCGCTCGAGCTTCGCTCCCCCTTGCTCGACCACGAGGTGCTCGAGCTCGGGCTCTCGCTCCCCGACTCGCTCAAGATCGACGGGAGGAAGGGGAAGGTCGCGCTTCGCCGTGCGTTCGCGGATCTCCTCCCGAAGGACATCGCCGGTCGCGACAAGAAAGGCTTCGGCGTTCCCCTCGGCGCATGGCTGCGGGGACCGCTCCGCGACCTCGCAGGTGACCTTCTGCTGGGGGAGCGCGCGCTCATGCGCGGTCGCTTCCGGGCCGACGTTGTCGAAGGCATGCTCGACGAGCACACCAGGGGCGGGCGCGACCACAGCCATCGGCTGTGGTGCCTGCTCGTCCTCGAGCTCTGGCAGCGCACGTGGCTCGACGGTGCGACGACCCCCGGCCCCGACGCGGCGGCATCGACGTGAGGCGGCGCCACGCGTACGCGATCGTCCTCGCCGCTGCGATCGTGCCGCGGGCGATCGTGCTCGCCATGGAGCGAGGGACGATCCTCGAGGAGCTGGTCGAGAAGAGCGACCGCTTCGCGCAGACGCTGGTGGCGAGCGGCACCTTCGGCTTCCTGCCGGGCCGGCCCTCCGGCTATACACAGCCGCTCTACGCCTGGTTCCTCGCGGGCCTCTACCAGGCGCTGGAGCGGAACTGGCTCGTCGTCGGGATCGCGCAGATCGCGATCGCCGCGGTCACGGCGGTGCTCGTCCTCGAGATCGGCCGCCGGGTCGTCTCGCTCCGGGTGGGCGTTGTGGGAGCCGTGCTCGCCACCGTCCATCCGTTCCTCGTCTGGCACGACGTCCACCTGAACCGCGAGATCCTCGACGGCCTGCTCATGGCGGCGGTCGCGCTGCTCGCGCTCGTGGTCGCCGAGCGGCGCGGTGGGCTGCTGGCACTCTCTCTCGGCGCCACGCTCGGGCTTGCGATCCTCGGAAACGCACGCCTCGCGCTCCTCCCTCTCCTGCTCGCCGTCTTCGTCGCTCTGCCGTTCCGCCCCCCGCGCCGCTCTCTCCTGCTCATGGGCGCCGTGCTCGCGGGCGCCGTCCTCGTCGTCGCCCCGTGGGTGGCACGCAACGAGTCTCGTCTCGGGTGCGCGACGATCACGACCGATACCCGGGCGCTCTGGAAAGCCAACAACCTCAACACCCGTGACGTCCTCACCCGTGGAGGCTGGATCGACGACGTGCCCGAGCCGATCGGTGGCCCGCCCTGGCCCGAGCTCGCCGCCGACCTCACGCTCGCCGGGACGCCCACGGAGGTCGACGAGTGCGCCCAGGCCCGCTACTACCAGGAGCTCGTCTTCGACTTCTGGCGCGACCATCCGCGCGAGAAGGTGAGGCTCGCAGCGCAGGCGACGCGCATGCTCTGGAGCCCGACCTTCTCGGTCGACTCGGGCGACCGTGGCGGGGTCGCCGGGGTCGCGCGCGACGTCGTCGAGCCGCTCTTCATGGTGTTCCTGTACGTGGCCGCGATCGCCGGCGCGTTCCTCGTGCCGCGCCGCTTCCTCGCGCTCGTCGTGCTCCTGCTCGCCTACAACACGATCACGGCGATGGCATTCGCCGGCACAGCGCGCTACCGGGCGCCCTTCGACTTCCTGCTCGCGCTCCTGGCAGGTGCCGCGCTCGTCCGCGGCTGGGAGATCCTCCGGGCACGGCGCCGCCGAGCCGCGCTGCGCGTGTGAGAGCGCTTCACCTCCATCGGATCGGCGGGATCGGCGGCTCGGAGCGACACGTGCTCGAGCTTCTTCCTGCCCTCCGCGCGCGCGGGATCGAGGCCTCCTTCCTCGGCCTCGACGACACCCGCGCCGCTCCCGAGCCCTTCTACGCGGCGCTCGGGGAGCGCGGCGTGCCCTTCGACTGGCTGCCCTCCCCCGGCGACCTCCAGCCGCTCCTGGCCAGGCGAATGCGGGCTATCGTGCGCCGCCTCGAGCCCGACGTCGTGCACACGCATCTCGTGCACGCCGACGTCTACGGGGCGCTCGCGGTCGCGCGGACGAGCGCCGTGCTCATCTCGACGAAGCACAACGACGATCCCTTCCGCTCCGGGCGCATGCGGCATCTCGAGCGCCTGGTGACACGGCGGGCCGCGCGTGTCGTCTGCATCACCGGGGCGCTCGCACGGTTCAACCGCGACGTCGTCGGGCTCCCGGGCGACAAGCTCCGCGTCGTCCACTACGGCCTGGACGAGCCACCTGCGCCGTGGGGGCCGCATGCCGGGCCGGACCTCCCGGACGACGCCCCGGTGCTCCTCGTCGTCGGCCGCCTCGTGCGCCAGAAGGGCGTCGACCTCGCGATCGAGGCGCTCGTCCGCGTGCGCGCGCGACATCCGGACACGCGACTCGTCGTCCTCGGGGAGGGCCCGCTTCGCGACGAGCTCGTGGCGCTCGCACGCGCCCTGGGCGTGGACAGCGCCGTGCACCTGCCGGGCCGCGTCGGTGACGTCGCGTGGTGGTACCGCCGCTCGAGCGTCGTCGTCCATCCCGCGCGCTGGGAGGGGTTCGGCCTCGCGCTCCTCGAGGCGATGCTGTGCGCCCGGCCAATCGTGGCTGCCTCGGTCAGCTCCGTCCCGGAGATCGTGGTCGACGGCGAGACGGGGATCCTCGTCCCCGCAGACTCCCCGGAGGCCCTGGCGGACGCGGCCTCGGCGCTGCTCGAAGACCCGGCACGTGGTCGCGTTCTTGGCGCGGCCGGCCGCGCTCGCGCGGAGGTGGAGTTCTCCGTCGCACGAATGGCGGAGCGAACCGTCGACGTCTACGAGGAGGCGCTCGCGAGCTCTCGGAGGTAGAGCGCCTCGGTCTGATCCGTGCACTGCTCCTGCGTGAACGACTCGAGCGCGCGCTTCCGCCCCGCTCGTCCCATCTCCGCCGCCCGACCGAGGTCGCCGGCGAGCGCGACGATTTCGTGCGCGAGCGCCTCGGCGTCGCCGGCGGGGACGACGAGCCCCGTCTCGCCGTCGGCCACGATCTCGGGGAGACCGCCGACGTCGCTCGCAATGACCGCCCGGCCGCGCTCCATCGCCTCGAGGGCGACCATCCCGAAGCCTTCGCCCAGCGACGGCACCACAACGATCGCAGCATCCTCGATCGCGGCCTGCACGGGCGAGACGAACCCGAGGAAGCGCACGGCGTCCGAGAGCCCGAGCTCGCGCACGTAGCCCCGGAGAGCCGGCTCGAGCGGGCCGTGCCCGGCGACGTCGAGCGCGAGACCGGGAACCTGCGCACGCGCCTGCGCGAGGGCCCGGAACAGCACGAGGTGGCCCTTCACCGGGATCAGCCGCCCGACGCAGAGGAGCCGCGGCGCACGGCCGGCGTACGGCACGGCGGCGTCGGTCGCACGCAGGCCGTAGTGCACGATCTCGAACCCGTCCTCGTCGAACCCCTCCATCTCGGCCAGGTAGCGGGCGAGGCCGCGCGAGATGGCGATGTGGACGTGCGCGAACGAGGCGACTGTGCGGTCGGCGACCGCGAAGAACCGGCTCTCGCGAAACCAGTTGAAGCCGTGCTTCGTGGAGAGCCTGAGCGGCACGCGAAGCGAAGCGCCGGCGAGCTGGCCGTAGACGTCCGCATGCACGAGGTGCGTGTGCAGCACGCGCGGGCGAAGGCGAGCGAGCCCGGCGACCACCTCCGCGTATGCGATCGGATCGACGTCGGCACGGACGCGAGTCGCATGGACGGGCACACCGCGTGCCTCGAGCTCGCGCGCGAAGTCCCACGCACCGGGCTCGTCCTCGTGGAGCATGAGGAACTCGACCTTCCACCCGCGCGCCCGGAGATCGGGCAGGAGCTGAAGCAGGTGCGCCTCCGAGCCGGAGATCCCCGCGACCTTCTGCATGTGCAGGACGAGCCCCTCCGGCCGGGGACGAGCGCTCATCGGATCCCCGCCGCCTCGAGCACGCCCCGCGCCCACGACTCCACCGAGTGCCCGTCGCGCACGCGCTCTCGCAACCGCGCGCCGAGGGCTGCCCGCTCCTCCGCCGAGAGCGCTGCGAGGGTGCGGATGCGGTCTGCGAGCGCTTCGTCATCCTCCCGCTCGAAGCGCTGCTCCGCGTCGAGGAAGCCGTCGAACAGTGGATTCGACGCGAGCACGGGGAGGCAGCTCGCAGCCGCCTCGTAGACGACCTTGTCAGCCGCTCCCGCGCGCATGTTGTTGACGAGTGCATCGTGCACGGCGAGGAGCGCCGGAACGTCCGAGCGGGCCACGGCGCCCCCGACCGTGACACGGTCGACGACGTCGAGCTGCTCGACGAGACGCTCGAGCTCCGACCGCGTGGAGCGCTCACCCTCGGACAGCACCGGCCCGTGGACGTCGAGGCGCGCTCCTTCGAACGCGGCGACGGCACGGATGACGACGTCGAGGCCCTTTGCCTCCGAGTAGCGTCCGAGCGCGAGCAGGCGGAGCCCGTCGCCTGCCGCCCGCTCGGCGACGCAGGGAAACTCCCCCAGGTCGATCCCGTGGCCGATCGCGTGCACCTTCCTCGACGAGAGCGGGAAGGAGCGCGCGTCCATGGACACGACGGCGGTCGAGAGCCTCTCCGCCGCTCGCAGGAGCCTGCTCGGCTTCCAGTGATTGAACCAGAGCACGAGCGGGATGCCGAGGGGGCGCACGAGGGGAGCTGCGAGAACGGCGTAGATCGGGCACATGTGCGCGACGACAGCGCCTGCGCGAAGGTCTCGGAGCTCCCGTGCGAGCGCGGCCTCGAACCGCGCACCGCGTCCTCCCCTCCGGCTCGCCCCGAACAGGCGCACGCGGCAGTTCGGCGGGAGCACGCCCTCCACCGCCCCGTCTGCCAGCACGACGACCTCGTCGACGAGGGAGGCGAGCGCCCGGATCTTCGGGACCGTGGCCGCGAGTGCGGGATGGCCGGGATCGACCTGCTGCGTGACGAAGACGAGTCTCGTCGCCATGCTCAGAAGAAGTCCGTGTCCCCCAGCGACACCGTCCACGCCTCCGGGCGCGTGTCCAGCTGCTCGGCGAGGCCTTTTCCCATGAAGTCGAGGCGGTGCGGCGTCGGCACGAAACCGTGCCGCGCGAGCCTGGCGCTCGTAAGGCACGGCGACGGGACGGCGAGAAGTGCGGCGCAGCCTCGCGCCTCGGCGAGCGCTGCCCGGACAAGCGTTCCGACCTCCTCCTCGCCTGCGACGAGCTCCATCAGGAGGCCGAGCCGCAGCCCACGGCGGCGGGTGTAGCCGACCACGGCGAACGCGCCTTCCGGAGCCTCCACGATGCGGTACTCACGGGGGGAGCGCGCGTACCGCCAGTCGAGGTACTCGCGGCTCCGTACGACATGGTTCCGCCAGCGGGGAGCGACCGCCGCGTAGGCGGTCGCGTGGCGCTCGTCGAAGCGGTCGGCCCTCGTGCCCCGCCGACCGATCGGCAGCAGTCGAGCCCACACGCGCCGGCGGTCGATCTGCGACCAACCGAGCGGCCCGAGAAAGAGCGGCCGCGTGGGAGCGCTCGCGAACCCGAGGACGCAGACCGATCCTTGCTCGGCGCCCTGCTCCTCGTGCCGCTCCTCGAGCGCGCGGAAGATCCCGAGCCCACGCGCGCTCGGAGCGGTGACGGCGTGCACCGAGAACTGGCCGATCCTCTCCTGCCCGTCGACTCTGAAGCGGCACAGGCTGTGCCCCGCCACCCCGACGACCTCGCCGTTCCTGAGCGCCACCGAGCGCAAGCTCCCGGCCGGGTTGCCGTCGAACCACCAGTCGAACGCCTCGCCACGCAGCGCGCCGTCACCCCAGGCATCGCCGAGAAGGCGGAGGTAGTCACCTCGTCGCGAGGGAGCGAACGGCGCGAGCTCGAACGCCGGCGTCACCGTGTGGCGGTCCCGAGCGCGGTGTTGAACGCGCGCCGCACGTGCGTGCCGGCGACGGTGTCCTTGACCGCGATCAGGTCACACGCGCCGGCGAGGACGAGCTCGAAGGTGCGTGCCGGGTACGGCTCGACGTTGTAGCGGCGCAGGCGGAAGCGATCGGTGCTCGGGCCGTTCGCGCCGGAGACCGACGTGAACGCGAGCTTGTAGCCGGCCTGCTGGACGAGGCTCGCGTGCTCCGGACGGTAGTCGGCGAGTGAGCCCTTCACGAACGAGAAGGCCTCGACCTCGCGCCCCAGCCGCTCCTCGAGGCGGAGCTTCGAGAGCGTTATCTCGCGAACCGCCTCGTCCGGCTCGAGCTCCGACAAGGGGCGATGCGCGATCCCGTGCGACTCGACCCTGATGCCGCCGGCCTCGAGGTCGGCGAGCTGCGCCCAGTCGACGGTGTCGTTTCGCACGCCGAGCAGCCGCAGCGCATCCTCGTGGGGGAGCGGGCGGCCGTCGTCGAGGTACCCGATCGGGACGAAGACCACCGCCGGGTAGCCATAGCGCCGGAGGATCGGCACCGCGTTCTCCAGATTGTCGAGATACCCGTCGTCGAACGTGATCAGCACGGCGCGCGGCGGAAGCGGCACTCCGTCGAGGTAGTAGTCACGAACCGCATCGAAGCTGACCGGCGCGTAGCCGAGCTCGCCGAGGAGCAGCATCTGCTCGTCGAAGAGCGCCGTGGGTACCGTGGTCGGGTTCGGCCAGAGGTCGTTGACCTTGTGGTACATGAGCACGCGCAGCGTGCGCTCCCCCTCGTCGAGGGCCCCGACGCCGTTCACGGTCTCGCCGATCGCCCGGTAGACGCCGTTCTTGAGGAGCTGCTTCGCTCGATCCGCCCGCATCGGCCGCAGTGTAGGCGCTCGGTTCGACCGGTCTCGCGCTGTCAGCGCCCGTGTTCCTACCGGCTTGCCGCGCGAGCCAGGACATGGTCCACGAGCTCCCGGACACGGCGGGCGTACTGCTCGGGGGTCACGAGCCACTCCCCGGCGGTCGCCCGCGCCGCCGTTCCGAGCCGGTCCGCAAGGACAGGATCGGATAGCACGCGAACGAGGGCGTCGGCGAGCGAGCGCGGCTCCCCCGGAGGGACGAGCAGCCCCGTCTCTCCGTCGCGTGCGACGTCGGGGATTCCGCCGACGCGGCTCGCGACGACACCACGGCCGCGAAGCCCCGCCTCGATCACGACCCGCCCCATGCCCTCCGAGCGGGAAGGGAGCACGAGAACGGTCGCGGCATCGAGTGCCGCCGCGACCTCGTCGGCGGAAAGGACGGGCGTCCACTCGACGCGACCCGGGAGCTCCTCGACGAGCTGCTGCGCGAGCGGCGCGAGCGTTCCACGGCCGACGGCATGAAGGACGCAGTCGGGAAGCTCGTCGGCCACGAGCCGCCAGGCCTCGGCCAGGACGTCGAATGCCTTGTAGCGCTCGAGCACGCCGACGAAGACAGCTCGCGGCACCTCGGGGAGGGGCTTCACCGGCTCGGTCGTGAACGCGCGGAGATCCATGTACGCCGGGAACTCCGCGGCGGGCTCGACGCCCTCGGCGGTCACGAGGCCCGTCGTGTAGGGGGTGATCGTGCGCACAGGCTGGGCGCGGTGGAGGGCGCGGCGGGCGAGCACGTCGGCAACGGGGTCGAGCAGCCTCCTCCCACGCGACCCGTACAGGCGGGTGGGAACGCGCCAGTCCCCGTGGAGGTCGAGTACGACAGCCGGTTTCGTCCGGGACAGC
>JAWOIV010000094.1:0-13922 GCA_046484465.1 Gaiellaceae bacterium | reverse complement strand
GCACGTTGTCGTGCTCGCCGAGCGAGAAGAAGTAGTTCGTCGCCTCGACCTCGCAGTTCCGGACGATGTCCATGTCGCGGCTGAAGCGGAAGCCGAGCGCCTCGTAGAACGCGCGGCTGCGCGCGGGGTCCGTGATGCGGACCATGGTGTGGAGGAAAGTCGCCATGGGCCGAGCCTACCGTGAGAGGCGCCCGTGGGAGGCGAGGAGCTCGAGCGCGTCGTCGTGGGAGAGGGCGCGCCCGACGCGACCCTCGCGCCCGACGACCTCCGGTGCGGCCCAGAGCGCGTTCAGGACCGCTTCCTCGGTGGCATCCACGACGGCCTCGAAGACGTCGTTCAGGTCGCGGTCGGGAACGGTCGCGACCGGCGCGTCGCCGCGCGGGCGCCTGCCCGGCGGGGCGAAGGCGACGAAGATCTCGCCGCTCCCGTGATGGGCCACGGAGCCCGTGCGGGCGAGCCCGAGCCCCGCGCGCCGGGCCACGCGCTCGAGCTGGCTCGCGGAGAGCGGCGCGTCGACTGCGACGACCGCGATGCAGCTTCCGGCGCGGCCGCGAGGGCCCGCGTCGCCCGCGAGGAGCGCGCCGACCGGGACGCCGTCCATGACGAGCGGCGGCGGGGGATAGAAGTTGGATTGCACGAGGACGCCGACGGCGCCGTCGATCGACGGCGCGATCCGGCTTGCGGTGCCGATCCCGGCCTTGTAGCCCTTCGTCATCATCCCCGTCCCGCCGCCGATGGCGCCCTCGGCGACGGGCCCAGGCGCGGCGTCCCCGACGGCACCTGCGGCGTCCTCCGCCTCGACGTGGACGACGCGGCCCTCGGAGAGCCAGCTGTCGTCGCACTCGCCGACGACCGGGATCACGAACTCCTCGGTGCCGACGCGCGCGTCCGTCGCGGCGGCGAGGGCGACCGCGCCGTCGTACACACGGCCCACGGCATGTGTGGAGGTGAGGTAGATCGGGGTCTCGATGCAGCCCCATTCGGCGATCGAGTGGGAGCCGGTCAGCTCGCCGGCGCCGTTGAGCACGGCTACCCCCGCCGGCACGGGCTCGGCGAAGATCGTCTCGAGCGGCGCCGGGACGATCGCGGTGACACCGGTTCGCGCAATCCCACGCCCCTCGGGTGGCTCGGGCTCGTCCCGCCAGATCGTGACGTGACCCACGGTCACGCCCGTGACGTCCGTGATCGCGTTTGACGGCCCTGCCTCGAAGCGCCCGATGCGAAGGCCGAGCTCGCGGAGTCGAGGACCTCGCGGAGCGGGCGTGCTCACCGGGCGACCCTACACGCGCTCCCCGGCTCGGCGATAATCCCCATCACTCGATCCCTGGAGGAGCCCCGTGAGATCCACGCTGACCGCCGCTGCCGTCCTGTTCGCCGCCGTCTCTCTCGCCGTCGTCGCCTCCGCCTCGGCGCAGGAGGACGACAAGGTCGTCCTCACCGTCGGCATCGCGTCGACGAGCTTCGACAGCCTGAACCCGACGGTGGGCCAGCTCGTGCCGGACTTCGACGTGTGGAACCTCCAGTACGCGACCGTCACGGACAAGGCGGCGGACGACTTCGCGACGATCCCCGGCCTGGCCGAGTCGTGGGAGGGCTCGGACGACGGCAAGACGTACACGTACACGCTGCGCGAGGGGCTCGAGTGGTCGGACGGGACCCCGCTCACAGCCGACGACGTGGTCTTCACGATCAACACGGCGCGTGAGGATGCGTGGCTCAACTACGACTCGACGGTCACCAACCTCACTGCGACGGCGCTCGACGAGCGGACGATCGAGGTCACGAGCTCGGTTCCCGACCCGAAGCTGCCGACGATGGACGTGTACATCCTCCCGCAGCACATCTGGGGCGAGCTCGAGGACGTCACGAAGTACGACGGGCTCGACGGGGTCGGCTCGGGCCCGTTCACGCTCGACGAGTGGCGGCGCGGGCAGTACGTCCGCATGGTCGCGAACCCGACGCACTGGGCCGGGGAGCCCGCGGTCGACGAGATCATCTTCCGGATCTTCAACAACTCGGACGCCATGGTCGCGGCGCTCGAGCGCGGCGAGATCGACGCGGCGCACAACATCCCCTCGAATGCCTATGCGCGCCTCGACGCGGCGGAGGGGATCGTCGCGATCCAGGGCGAGCAGGGGGGCTTCGACGAGATCGCGCTCAATGGCGGAGACGGGCTCAAGGAGCCCCATCCGGCGCTGCTCGACCGCAACGTGAGGGTCGCCATCAACCACGCGATCGACAAGCAGACGCTCGTCGACCGCGTGTACGAGGGCATCGGAACGGTCGCTGCGGCGATGAGCCCCTCCGCGAACCCGGGGTGGACGCCGGCGATTCCCGAGGAGGAGCAGTTCGCCTACGACCCCGAGAAGGCGAACCAGATCCTCGACGACGCGGGCTACGAGGACACGGACGGCGACGGCGTGCGCGAGATGCCGGGCGGCGGGCAAGCGCTCGACCTCTCCTTCCACGTCCGCTCCGACTCGGAGGTCTCGCCTCCGGTGGCCGAGTTCGTCACCGGCTGGCTCGACGAGATCGGGATCAAGGTGAGCGTGACGACCACGAACTCCGACCAGCTCCTCACGACGATCGGCAAGGGCGAGTACGACATGTTCCAGTGGGGTTGGGTGCCCTATGTCGATCCCGACCCCCAGCTCTCGTACTTCACGTGCGACCAGATCGCGAGTGATCCGGACGACCCGACGAACTACTTCAACGACGCGAACTACTGCGATCCGGAGTACGACGAGCTCTACGAGCAGCAGAAGGTGGAGCTCGATCCGGACAAGCGCGTCGAGATCGTCCACGAGATGCTGCGCCGCTTCTACGACTCCGGCGTCTACATCGTCTACACGGTGACGCCCGACCTGCAGGCGCACCGCACGGACCGGTTCGAGGGTTGGCTGCGCCAGCCGGTGGAGGTCGGGCCCGTGCTCTTCTCGAACTCGTCTCCGACCTACGCGAACCTCACGCCGATCGCGGCATCGGCCGACGAGGGCGGCATGTCGACGGGCGCGCTCATCGGGATCGTGGTGGGGGTGCTCATCGCCGCCGGCGCCGCCGTGTACGTCGTCCGTCGCCGCCGCACGATCGAGGAGCGCGAGTAGCGCCCGTCTCGACGGGCTTCGCGAGCGCATGAGCCCCGGGTTCGTCACCCGGAAGGTCCTCGCTGCGCTCGCGACGCTCGTCTTCGTCGTCTGTTTCAACTTCTTCCTCTTCCGCGTCGTCGAGTCCGATCCCGTCGCGAACCTCTACCGGGGACGAAACCTCAGCCAGGAGCAGCGCCAGGAGCTCGAGCGGCAGTTCGGCCTCGACGGCTCTCGGAGCGAGCAGTTCGCCCGCTACCTGCAGCAGACGGCACAACTCAACCTCGGTCGCTCCTACCGCTCGAACCAGCCCGTGATGGAGGAGATCTGGGACCGGGCGTGGCCGACGATCGCGCTCGTCGGCGTCTCGACGCTGCTCGCAGCGGTGTTCGGCGTCCTCATCGGAATCGCCGCTGCGTGGAAGCGGCGCTCGAAGACGGACTACGGCTGGACCGGCTTCACCATGGCCACGTACTCGATGCCCGACTTCTGGCTCGGGATGCTCCTGCTCGTCAGCTTCGCGGTCTTACTCGGGTGGTTCCCGGTCGGGGGGCTCTCCGACCCGGGATCCGACGCCACCGGCATCGCGAAGCTCGTCGACCAGGCGCACCACATGTTCCTGCCCGCGCTGACGCTCACGCTCGCCTACCTGGGCGAGTACGCGCTCATCATGCGCTCGTCGCTCCTGGACACGATGCGCGAGGACTACCTCACTCTCGCCCGGGCGAAGGGGCTCCGTGACGTCGTCGTCCGGAACCGCCACGCGGTGCCGAACGCACTCCTCCCGATCGTCACGCTGATCGCGCTCAGCTTCGGCTTCGTCCTCTCGGGGGCGATCGCGGTCGAGACGATCTTCTCCTGGCCGGGCCTCGGCTTGCTCACCTACGAGGCCCTGCGCGGGCCGGACCTGCCCATGCTGCAAGGGCTCTTCCTCGTCTTCAGCGTGGCGGTGATCTTCTTCAACCTCGTCGCCGACCTGCTGTACGCCTACCTCGATCCGCGGGTGCGCGTCTCGTGAGCACGATCGACGTGTCGCCGCGACGCGTCTCGTGGCAGCGCCGCCGACGCGCGTTCGCCCAGTCGTGGAGCGAGTACCGGCGGAACCTGCCGGGCATGATCGGGCTCGGGACGCTCGGCGTCATCGTCGCGATGGCCCTCCTCGCGCCCCTGCTGGCAAGCGAGGAGGACCTGAACGTGGTCAACGCGATCGGGAACCCGAGGTGGGCGACCCCGACCGAGTTTCCTCCGCTGGGAACCGACAACCTGGGACGCAGCGTCTGGGCGCAGTTCGTGTGGGGGTCGCGCATCAGCCTTCTCGTCGGGCTCGCGGCGACGGTGATCGCCATCGTCATCGGCTCCGTCGTGGGCATCCTCTCGGGCTTCTACCGCGGGGTCGGGAGCTCGGTGCTCCAGAGACTCACCGACTGGTTCCTCGTGATCCCGTTCCTCCCGCTCGCGATCGTTCTCGCCGCGATCCTCGGGCCGTCGGTGCAGAACCTCATCCTCGTCATCGGGATCACCTCCTGGCCGGGCACCGCCCGGCTCGTGCGTGCGCAGGTGCTGACGCTCAAGGAGCGCCCGTACGTCGAGCGGAGCCGGGCGCTCGGAGCCTCGAACCGCCACCTCATGAGCCGCCACGTCCTCCCGAACGTCTCGCCCATCATCCTCGCGAACCTCACGCTGACGGTTCCGATCGCGATCCTCTCGGAGACGACGCTCTCGTTCCTCGGGCTCGGCGACCCGACGCGCGCGTCGTGGGGGCGAATGCTCGACCAGGCGTTCTCGGCGGGCGCGCTCTCGCGTGAGGCGTGGTGGTGGTTCATGCCGCCGGGGCTCGGGATCATGGCGGTCGTCCTCGCGTTCACGCTCATCGGGAGCGCGCTCGAGGAGATACTCGACCCGCGGTTGCGGGAGCAACGACGCTGATGGCTCCGCCGCTCCTCTCCGTCCGTGACCTCCATGTCACGTACCGGGCGGAGGCCGGGCTTGTGCCCGCCGTCCGCGGCGTGTCGCTCGAGCTCGGGTACGGCGAGACCCTCGGGCTCGCGGGGGAGTCCGGGTGCGGCAAGTCTTCGATCGCCGGAGCGCTCCTGCGCGTGCTTCCCCGCGGCACGGAGGTGACGGGGGAGGTGCTGCTGGACGGGGAGGACGTGCTGGCCATGAAGCCTGGTCGGCTCCGAGCGGTGCGCTGGACGGAGCTCGCGATCGTGTTCCAGGGGGCACTGCACTCGCTCAACCCGGTGCAGCGCGTCGGGGGGCAGATCGCCGAGGCGGTCGAGCTGCACCACCCGGACGCGGACGCGCGTGCGCGCGTCGCCGAGCTCCTCGAGCTCGTGGGCCTCCCGGCGCGCCGCGCGGTCGACTACCCGCACCAGCTCTCGGGTGGTCAGCGACAGCGCGTGCTCATCGCGCTCGCGCTCGCCTGCAATCCCCGCATCCTCATCGCCGACGAGCCCACGACGGCGCTCGACGTCATGGTGCAGGCGCAGGTGCTCGACTTGCTCGAGCGCCTCCAGCGCGAGCTCCAGCTCTCGATGCTCTTCATCACCCACGACCTCGCGACGCTCTCGTTCGTCTGCCGGCGCACGGCGGTCATGTACGCGGGTCGCATCGTGGAGGAGGGGCCGAGCGAGGACGTGTTCCGCCACGCCGCGCACCCGTACGCGGCTGCCCTTGCGGCGGCGTTCCCGGTGATCGGCGATCCCTCGTTCCGCATGCGTCCGTCCGGGCTGTCCGGCGACCCGCCCGATCCGCGCGACGTTCCCTCTGGGTGCCCCTTCCATCCTCGCTGCGCCGTCGTGCAGCCGGAGTGTGCGAGCCTCGACGTGGAGCTCTGGCCCGCGGGCGAGGGTCGCCGCGCGGCGTGCATCCACGTTCTCCGGGAGCGCGCGTGACGGGCGGGCCACTCCTCGAGACGTGCGGGCTCGAGGTCCGTTTCGCGGCGCGTCGCGGCGCCGTCGCCAGGGCCGTGGACGGAGTCGATCTCGTCGTGCGACAGGGTGAGGTGCTCGCGCTCGTCGGCGAGTCGGGCTGCGGGAAGACCACGCTTGCGCGCACCATCCTCGGGCTCGAGCGTCCGGCCGGGGGCGAGGTGCGCTTCGAGGGGGAGCCGATCCGCTACGACCAGCGGTTCCTCCTCTCGTACCGCGGGAAGGTGCAGATGATCTTCCAGGATCCGATGGGCTCGCTGAACCCGCGCCAGACTGTCTACGAGGCGGTGGCGGAGGGGCTTCGCATCCAGAAGGTTCCGGGGAACGAGGCGATTCGGGTCGCTCATGCGCTCGGGCGGGCAGGGCTCCGACCACCGGAGCGCTTCTTCGAGCTCTACCCGTACGAGCTCTCGGGCGGCCAGCGCCAGCGCGTCGTGATCGCTGGTGCGATGGCGCTCGAGCCCCAGCTCCTCGTCGCAGACGAGCCCGTCTCGAGCCTGGACGCGTCGGTGCGGGGCGAGATCCTGGCGCTCATGCTCGAGCTCGTTCGCGAGGCAGGCGTGACGATCCTCGTCGTGACGCACGATCTCGGCCTCGCGTGGAACATCGCGGACCGGATCGCGGTCATGTACCTCGGCCGCATCGTCGAGGAGGGCCCGACCGAGGAGCTCCTCTCGAGCCCGCGCCACCCGTACACGCGCGCGCTTCTCTCCGTCGTGCCCGAGGTGGAGGAGATGGAGCAGCAGATCCTGGCGGGGGAGGCCCCCGACCCGACCCGCATCCCCTCCGGCTGCCGCTTCCACCCGCGCTGCCCACTCGTCGCCTCGGGCGAGGCGGCACGGCTCGGGATCGAGGAGCGCTGCCGCGGCGAGGATCTCGGGCTCGAGCAGGTTCGGGGCGCGGACGGCGGGCACCGAGCCGCGTGCCACGCCCTGTAGGCGGAGCACAGCTCAGGCGGTGTTCGGCTCGCGGCCGAGCAACCCGAGCGTCAGGCGGCGAAGTCGTTCGCGCCGCCGCGCTTCTCGCTCGTCGGCGCGGCGATGCCGCTCTCGCATCCGGTTGAAGAGCTCCTCGAGCTCACGCCTTTGCTCATCCTGCCTGGCCCAGTACTCGGCGTCACTCTCTTGCTTCGCCATGTTCCTCTCCCAGGGCTCGTGCGATCCGCTGGACGTTCGCGTCGATGCGCATGAGAAGCACGATCAGGCCGTCCAGCTCGTCGCGTGTCAAGAGCTTGTCGCGATTGCGGAACACGTCACCATGATGGAGGGACAGGTAGCCGACCGCAAGATGGCCGAACTGGACGCGGCTACTGGAGCCGTCGCGGGATCCGCCGCTCGTACCGCTGCTCGACCCGACCGAGCCCGCCGCCCTCTTCCTCGACGACCACGTCGATGACGACGTCGTAGGTGTCGGCGTCCGAGCGGAGGTGGAGGTGCGCCTCCGTCTTCACGGTCACCTCCGGCCATGCGATCCGGTAGCTGCTCGCCGCACGCGCCCAGGCCCGTCCGGGGTCGTCCACGAAGACGCCGACCTCGCCGTCGTACCGTTCCTCGATCTTCGCGTCGAACGGTCCCTCGTAGTCGGAGCCGTAGCCGGTGACGATGCGCGTCTCGGCGTCGTCGCGCTCGACGTGCAGCATGGCAGGCGGCTGGTCGCTCTCGGGTGCGTCCACGTCCACGGGAGGCGCCGGTGAGAACCGTGGCGGAGGGGCGACGGGGGGGCCTTCGAGAACGGGGAGGGCCAGCGCGACAGAGCCGCGCTCGACGACGAGCGAGCCTCCGTGCGGAGGCGGCCAGGTGTTCGGCCAGTCAGATCCTGCGAGCGCCAGTCGGAGCCGGTGGCCGCGCTCGAATGTCCACGAGGTCGCCTCGAGCTCGATCTCGACCTCCGTCGGAGCGCCGGGCTCGAGCGGCACCGGGTGATCGTGGCCTTCGCGGTGGGCGAGATTCAGGACGCCGCGCGAGACGAGCGCGGACGCGTCGTCGGGGAAGACGTCGCACAGGCGTACCGAGACGAACGCCACCGGCTCGGGAGAGGTCACCGTCAGCCGCACCCGCGGGTGCCCGAGGATCTCCAGCTCGTTCGCGAGCGGCTCCCAGTCGTAGGTCAGCGACCGCGCGTCGTCGTCGCGCTGGTCGCCGGGGAGCACCCAGGGCGGCTTCCCGGCGCACGAGATCCAGGCGGCGACCCCGACGTCGCCGCTCACGTCGATCCGGTCGACACCGTCTCCGTCCGGTCGGAGCACGAGCTCCCGCCGCCGCTCGGGGGGCCATGCGGGCTCCGATCTCCACTCGCCCCGCATCTCCGGCAGCTCGGGCGCGGGCCGCGTCGAGCGCCGCGCGAACACCGCGAGCGGCGGTTCCTCGTCGATCCCGTTTCGCTCGTCGCGGAGCCAGCGCGCGAACCAGCGGATCAGCTCCGGGACGAGGTCGATGTGCGGGCCGGGGATCGACGTGGCCGTCGACATGTGCGCCCAGGGGCCGACGAGCACGCGCTTCGGGCAGCGGAGACCCTCCAGCGCCCGGAACGCGATGTTCGTGTACCCGTCTGCCCAGCCGGCGACGAGCATCGTCGGGCACGCGATCCGCTCGTAGTGCGGACGGAGCGAGCCGTGGCGCCAGTACGGGCCGTCCGCCTGCTCCTCGAGCCAGTGGAGGAGCCACGGCTCGGTGCCCTCGATCCGCCGCCGCCACTCCTCGCGCCAGCCGTCGCCGAACACGGCGGGCACCGGAGGAAGCACGTTGGACGCGGCCATGTAGATCTCCCAGTCCACGAGGTCGAGCGCCTTCAGGACGCCGCCCATGTAGTGGACGTCGTCCGTGTAGCGGTCGTCCGATGCGTAGATGGAGGCGATCGCGCCGAGCGCGGGCGGGCGCTCCATCGCCACCTGGAGCGAGTTGAACCCGCTCCACGAGGTTCCGTACATCCCGACGCGCCCGCAGGACCACTCCTGCGCTGCGAGCCAGGCGATCGCCTCGCAGACGTCGGCCTGCTCCTGCGGGTGGTACTCGTCGAGCGCGATCCCCTCCGACGATCCCGTGCCCCGAATGTCGAGCCGGCAGACCGCAAAGCCCCCCTCCCTGCAGAGCCGCCCGTACTCCGAGTCGTACGAGGCGGTCAGGTCGTCCATGCGGTACGGCAGCGCCTCGAGGAGCACCGGCGCAGGTAGCTGGTCGGGGAGGAAGAGGCGTGCGGCGAGCCGGGTGCCGTCCGCCATCGGGATCCACGTCCGCCGCTCTTCCATCGCGCGGATCGTAGGCGCACTACGATCGCCGCTCGTGGGCCTCCGCCTCTCGCACGAACAGGTCGCGCTGCGCGAGGATGCCGCCACACGACGGGGGCGTTCCCTCGATCGAGGGATTGCACGTCTCCTCGACGCCCGTAGCGTCAGGGGACAGCGCTATTGCTCACCTGGGGAGGGAGCTGCCGTGACCAGTGCGACCGGAGAGAAGATCCGGGTCGAGGTTCTCGCCCGCGAGGACTGCCCGAATCGTGGAATGGCCCTGCTCGTCGTCGAGCGCGCTGTCGAGCTGTCCGGCATCGCGGCCGAGCTCAGGGTGGTCGAGATGAAGACCGAGGCGCAGGCGAAACGGCGACGGTTCCTCGGCTCGCCCAGCGTGCTCGTCAGCGGAGTCGACGTCGAGCCGTTCGCGGCGGAGCGGACGGACTACTCGCTCGCGTCGCGCGTGTACCGCTGCGAACACGGGATCCAGGGCTGGCCCGAGGAGACGTGGATCCGGAGCGCGCTCCTGATGAGCGCCGCTCAGGACGAGGCGTCTCCCGACAGATCCTCGGCGACCAGCCCGTAGAGGACGCCGTCGACCCACTCGTCGCGGCGCCAGTACGCCTTCCGGCGCACGCCCTCGCGGACGAACCCGGAGCGCTCCGCGTGCGCCTGGGCGCGCTCGTTGAACCCGTAGATCTCGAGCTGGAGCCGGTGGAAGCCGAGATCCTCGAAGAGGTGGCGCTGGAAGAGCTGCGCCGCCTGGTCCGCGATGCGCCTGCCGCGGAAGCGCGGATCCACGGCGAGACCGCCGAGATCGGCGATCCGGCTTCGCCTGTTGGCTCGGTCGAACCGCATCGCGCCGGCTCGCTCGCCGTCCACCTCGATCACGAACACGCCGAAGGCGTCCGGGTCGGCCTGCGAGCGCTCGATCTCGGAGGCGATCGTCTCCGCGTCCTTGGGACGCACGGCGGCGAGGAACGGCTCGACGTCCTCGTGGGTGACGAGTTCGACGAGGAAGCCCACGTCGCCCGGCTCCGCCCGGCGGATCGTCACTGTCACGCGCGCTCCTCGCGCGTCCGCGTCCACGGGAGCCGGGCTCCCGAGCCGAGGGCGACGCCGAGCAGAATGAGCACGAGGCCACCCGCGGCCGCTGCGGTGATCGGCTCGCCGAGGATCGACGCACCGTAGACGAGCGCGAAGCCGGGCATGAGGTAGGTGACCAGCGAGAGCCGCCGCGAGCCGTACAGGCGCAGCACCCGGAAGAGCAGAAGTTGCCCGAGAGCCGTCCCGAGGAGGGTGAGAGCGAGGAGCCCCGCGATCGCCTCGGCGCTCGGCGTCTCGGTCGGAAGCTGGACGAGCGCCAGCGGGAGCAGGATGAGGCCCCCGACGAGCATCGATCCCGTCGCGAGAACAGGCCCGGAGACCGTCTGCACGCGCAGCTGCCCGTAGATTCCGGCGCCCGCGTATGACACGGAGGAGAGGACGACCGCGAGCGTTCCCGCGACCGCCCACCATCCTCCTCGCGGGTCGAGGCCCGCGAGCACGGCGACGCCCAGGAATCCGAGCGCGACGCCCGCGACTCGGACGGGCCCGATCCGCTCGTGTGGCAGGAAGCGGAGCGCGAGGAGGAACGTGAAGATCGGGACGGTGGACTGGGCGATCGCAGCGACGCTGGAGTCGATGTGCGTCTCGCCCCACGCCACGAGCCAGAACGGGATCGCCGCGTTCAAGGCGCCGAGGACGACCGCTGCACGCCAGCTGGCGCGAAGCTCGGACACCGCTCGCCGCCCACCGATCGTCAGCACGAGGTAGCCGGCGAGAAGCGCCCCGGCGACGAGTGCCCGCGCGGCCATCATCGGCGCGGGCGGGATGTCCTCGACCGCGACCTTGATGAAGAGGTACGAGGCTCCCCAGATGGCCGCCAGTAGGAAGATCAGCGGCCAGTAGCGCTGCACGGCGGGAGGCTACCGGCGCGCTGTCCCGGTCGAGGCGGGCGGCATCCGGCGCAGGCCCCGGCAGCTGCCGCGATGATTGCGTCGTGGCCGACGTCCACGCACGCGCCCATACCCTGACGGCCGGGGAGGCCGCGCGCCTGCTCGAGTCCGACATCTTCGCCGGGCTCTCGCGCGAACAAGCCGAGGCACGACTCGCCGAGCACGGGCCGAACGAGCTCGCGGCGGGACGCAAGGTGTCGCCCTGGTCGCTGCTCCTCTCCCAGCTCAAGAACGTCCTCATCCTGATCCTGCTCGTGGCCGTCGGGCTCTCGGCCGTCGTCGGGCATGCGGTCGAGGCGATCGTGATCGGGGTCATCGTCCTCTTCGCCGTGCTGCTCGGGTTCGCACAGGAGTACCGGGCGGAGCGCGCGATCGAGGCGCTGCGCCGCATGGCCGCGCCGCTCGCGACCGTGGTCCGCGACGGCAAGGAGCTCGACGTCCCTGCGCGCGACGTCGTCCCTGGGGACGTCGTCCTTCTCCACGCGGGAGACAAGGTGCCGGCCGACGGACGTCTCGTGGAGGTCGCGAGCCTGCAGGTCGAGGAGGCGGCGCTCACGGGCGAGTCGATGCCCGTCGAGAAGGGCACCGAGCCGCTCGCCGACGAGGAGCTCGTCGTCGGCGACCGCCTGAACATGGTCTACGGCGGGACGACGGTCACGTACGGCCGCGGCCGGGCGCTCGTCGTGGCAACGGGCATGGAGACCGAGTTCGGCGATGTCGCGCGGATGTTGGAGACCGTCGAGTCGCCGAAGACGCCGCTCCAGCAGAACCTCGACCGGGTGGCGAACGTGCTGGCGCGGATCGCGCTCGTCGTGGTGGTCGCGGTCGTAGCTCTCGGAGTCGTTCGGGGGGAGCCGTTCGTCGAGATGCTCATCTTCGGCGCGGCGCTCGCGGTGGCCGTCGTCCCGGAGGCGCTCCCCGCGGTCGTGACGATCTCGCTGACGCTCGCCGCGCAGCGCATGGTGCGGCGGCACGCGCTCATCCGCAGGCTCCCCGCGACGGAGACGCTCGGCAGCGTGTCGGTGATCTGCTCCGACAAGACCGGGACGCTGACGAAGGACGAGATGACGGCTCGCCGGGTTCTCGTCGCAGGAAGCCTCTACTCCGTCTCCGGCGCCGGCTATGCGCCGTCGGGCGAGTTCACGCTCGACGGCTCCTCCGTGGAGCCGCCGGCGGAGCTCCGCGAGCTCCTCCGTGCCGCCGCGCTCGCGTCCGATGCCCACGTCACGACCGGGGACGACGAGGGTCTCTGGCAGGTGCGCGGGGACCCGACGGAGGGCGCGCTCGTGGTCGCCGCGGCGAAGGCGGGCCTCCACAAGGGTGAGCTCGACGAGCTGCATCCGCGCGTGGACGAGATCCCCTTCACGTCGGAGACCAAGCGCATGACGACGCTGCACGAGACCCCGGAAGGAGTCGTCGCCTACGCGAAGGGCGCGCCGGAGATCATCCTCGAGTCCTGCTCGCACCGTCTCACCGAAGTAGGCCCGGTGCCCTTCGACGAGGAGGGGCGGGCGGAGATCGCGGCACATGCGCGAGACATGGCGAGCCAGGCGCTTCGCGTGCTCGGGATCGCGTCGCGGCCGACGGCCGACCGGGAGAGCGCAGAGCGAGACATGACGTTCCTCGGGCTCGTCGGGATGATCGACCCGCCGCGGCCCGAGGCGAAGGAGGCCGTCGCCGTCTGCCGTCAGGCGGGCATCGCTCCGGTGATGATTACCGGCGACCACCCGCTCACGGCAGAGGCGATCGCCCGGGAGCTCGGCATGCTCGACGACGACGGGAGGCTCGTCACGGGCGCCGAGCTCGAGGCGATGAGCGACGAGGACCTCGCACGGGACATCGAGGACATCAGGGTGTTCTCGCGCGTCTCGCCCGCGCACAAGCTGCGTGTCGTGACCGCGCTGCAGGCGGACGGGCATTCCGTCGCGATGACCGGCGACGGGGTCAACGACGCCCCGGCACTCAAGAAGGCCGACATCGGGATCGCCATGGGCATCACGGGGACCGACGTGACCAAGGAAGCGTCCGACATGATGCTGACGGACGACAACTTCGCGTCCATCGTCGCCGCCGTCGAGGAGGGCCGCGGCGTCTTCGCCAACATCAAGAAGTACCTCATGTACCTGCTCTCGGCGAACCTCGGCGAGATCGGGCTCCTGAGCGGCGCGGCCGTGCTCGCGCAGCCGCTCCCCCTGAGTGCCGTGCAGATCCTCTACGTCAACCTCGCGACCGACGGCCTTCCCGCGATCGCTCTTGGCGTCGACCCGCCCGAGCGCGACGTCATGCAGCGCCCGCCGCGGAGTCCGTCCGAAGCGAACCGGTTCCTTCAGAATATGTATATTCTCGGAGGTGGGAATTTCGAGTCCGAGTTCTTTTATCTTCTCTTCGAGTTCCCGGAGGGAGTGGTAACGAAAGCGCTCGTGGGTTGCCATGTTTTGATCCGGATACAATCCTTGTTAGACTGGGGAACATCCATCCTGAGTGGGGAAAAGCCGTTCTCCCCATTTCGGCTTCCGCTGACGATTATGGCTTTCGAGTGGGAGTTGTTCAAGGGGAGGAGTTCATCGTAGAATACGCCTCGCCGGGGTGAGAGTATGCTTTCCGGCCCGGAAGAAGAATCATGCCGAACATAGCCGTCGGGTTTATCGAGACACGAGGAAATACCGGTCTGGCACAGGCCACGGACGCC
>JAWOIV010000032.1:0-2715 GCA_046484465.1 Gaiellaceae bacterium | reverse complement strand
GGATTGCAGCACATTATCATACGATTTTTCGCCAATCCAGTTATCTAAGGCATATTCAACCATCGCTTCTGCCACACGGGAATCCGTATAAACTGATCCAGTTTGATCTTTGTTTGGATTTTCTTTTTCATAGTAATGAAAAAATTGATCCAACGATAATATGGAAGATCGGGTATAGGAAGGTCTGATGCATCTTGAACAAGGCTTTCGTCTGGCAGCCAAGCTTTTTACCGCCGGGGATTATCTTGATGTGATGAACCGCCACCGCCTGCTACGGCAGCTCCCCCTGTCTGACACCCCCACCCATGCCGACCCACTGTCGGCCATGCTCACCTCGGCCAAGGTCATTGCCCTGCGTCCTTGCATCGCACCCTCCCATCGCGCCCCGTCGACGAAGCGTCATTCCGAAACGAGTTCTTACAGGCTCCCCGGCGGCTCCGAGGCGGGTCGCTATACTCCGCAGCCGCTCATGGCCGTCCCGAAGCGAAAGACGTCGAAGGCGAGGCGTGACAAGCGTCGCGCGAACCACGGGATCTCCGTCCCGCAGGTCCAGCTCTGCCCGACGTGCCGCCAGCCGAAGCGCCCCCATCGCGTCTGCCCGAACTGCAAGACGTACAAGGGTCGCGAGGTCGAGCCGCTCCGGATCCAGGCGCCGTAGAGTCCCGTCCATGACGCGCGTCGCGGTCGACGCCCTCGGCGGCGACAACGCCCCTACCGAGATCGTGGAAGGCGCCCTGCTGGCCTCGGCCGGCGGGATCACGTCGATCCTGTACGGCCCTCCCGGCCTCGACGCGCACGGGCTCGAGCTCGTGGAGACGGACGGAGCGATCGCGATGGGCGAGAGCCCCGTCGACGCGGTGCGCGCCCAGCCGGGCTCGTCGCTCGTACGAGCCGTCCGCGCGGTCTCGGAGGGAGCGGCCGACGCGGTCGTCTCGGCAGGGAGCACCGGGGCCACACTTGCGGCGTCGCTCCTGCACGTGCGGCGGCTACCCGGTGTCCAGCGGCCCGGGATCGCCGTCGTCATCCCATCCCGCCGCGGGCCGAGCGTCCTCATCGACTCCGGGGCGAACGCGGATGCCAGACCCGAGCACCTCCTGCAGTTCGCGCACATGGGGGCGGTGTTCGCCGAGGAGATCCTCGGAGTCTCCGAGCCCGAGATCCGCCTTCTCTCGATCGGCGAGGAGGACGAGAAGGGGAGCCAGCTCACGCTCGCGGCGCACGCCCTCCTGCGGGAGAGCGGGCTTCGCTTCGCGGGGAACACGGAGGGAGGGTCGCTCCTCGAGGGGGCGGCCGACGTGGTGGTGACGGACGGCTTCACCGGCAACGTTGCGCTCAAGACGCTCGAGGGGACGATCCGGACGCTCCTCGAGGGGCTTCGATCAGAGCTCCAGTCGTCTCCGAGAGGAAAGCTCGGCGGCCTGCTCGTTCGACCGGCCGCGTCAGGCCTTCGCGCGCGCCTCGATCCGGACACCTATGGAGGCGGGTACCTCCTCGGGCTTCGTGGGCTCGTCGTCATCGCTCACGGCTCGAGCTCCCGGATTGCGATCGCGAATGCGATCAGGCTCGCGGCCCGCGGCGTGGAGCACCGCGTCGTCGAGCGACTCGACGAGCGTCTCCGCGAGCGCGTTGCGACCTCGCGCGAGTAGCCGCTCGCTGCGCGCGAGAAAGCGGCGCTTGCGAGGGAGGCACCGTTTCCCTCGCGACCGGCGTGTTAGCATCGGCGCGCTCTTCGACCCCGACGAACGACAAGTGAGGTTTTCAGGTGGCACACACGCGTGAGCAGATTCTCGAGCAACTCAAGAGCGCGCTGAGCGAGAAGCTCGGCATCGAGGAGAGCGAGGTCACGGAAGAGGCCTCGTTCGAGGAAGATCTCGGCGCGGACTCGCTCGACCTCGTGGAAGTCGTCATGGACCTCGAGGATCAGTTCGGGCTCAAGATCCCGGACGACGACGCCCGCGAGCTCACGACCGTGGGCAAGGCGATCGACTACGTCATCGCGCATCAGGGCTGAGAAGACAGACGAGCCCGGCGTACGCGAGCTCGGACGCCTGATCGCGGAGCTTCCGCGGCACGTCTCCGACCAGGTCTTCACACACACGTCCTGGGCGGAGGAGCGGGCGTCGTCGTACGAGCGACTCGAGTTCCTCGGCGACAGCGTGCTCGAGCTCGCGATCGCCCGTGCGGTCTTCGATCGTTTCCCCGACGCCTCGGAGGGGAGGCTGGCGAAGATCCGCGCACACGTCGTCTCGCGGCAGAGCTGCGCGACCGTCGCCAAGGACCTGGGGCTCGGCAAGCGACTCCTCGAGTTCGCGACCGACGCGTCGTCGGACGAGGCAAAGCGCATCTCGCGGAGCACGAACGTTCTGGCCGCCGTGCTCGAGGCGGCGATCGCCGCCGTCTATCTCGAGCACGGATTCGAGCGCATGGAGCCTGCGCTCGTGGACGCGTTCGCCGGGAAGATCGAGTACGCGCGGTCGAGCCACGTCGACTACAAGACCGAGCTCCAGGAAGCCCTCGCGCGCTCGGGCAAGCAGGTGCACTACACGGTGCTCGAGGTGGAAGGGCCGCCGCACGACCGGCGCTTCGTCTGCGCCGCTCACGTGGCGGGAGCCCAGCTCGGCATGGGTCGAGGATCGACGAAGAAGGCGGCCGAGCAGGAGGCCGCTGCGCAGGCGCTCGAGGCGCTCGGCATCGAGCCCGACCGGATCTGAGTCG
>JAWOIV010000008.1:0-17386 GCA_046484465.1 Gaiellaceae bacterium | reverse complement strand
TTGTCCTCCTAGTGGTCGCTCCGGGAAGTACGCTACCCCTTCGCGCGGCTGCGAACACATCGCATGCCGTCGTCCTCGGTCGGCCACATACCTTCTGGTATGCGGCCTCCCTGCGTCCTAGGCCTGCTCGGTTCTCGCCGGCGAATGGGCACCGGACTTCCCGGAGAGACCACTAGCCACAGCGCGCGACCACTGCGAGCGTCTTCAGGTCGGGGCATCCGAAGGGGCCGAGCTCGAGGACAGTAGGCTTGCTCCGCTAATCCCACCCGAGGAGGGACAGATGGATCACGCGGCCACGACGCGGCGCATGTACGAGCTCGTGAGCGCCGGGGACGTCGACGGCTTCGGTGAGTTGCTCGGCGACGACTTCGTCGACCACGAGGAGCTGCCCGGCCTCGAGCCGACGAAGGAAGGGGTCAAGGCCTTCTTCGGGATGTACATCGCAGCGTTTCCCGACTTGCGGATGGACGCGGAGGACGTCTTGCCGAGTGGTGACAAGGTCGTCGCTCGCGTGAGGGCAACCGGAACCCACCAGGGTGAGTTCATGGGCATGCCGGCGACGGGCAAGGCCGTCGACGCACAGCTCATCGACATCATCCGCTTCGGCGACGACGGGCTCGCGCACGAGCACTGGGGAGTCTTCGACACGATGACGATGATGCAGCAGCTCGGCGCCATTCCCGATGAACCTGCAGCCTAGTAGCTCGACCCGCGACGCACGCGACGGGGGCCCGGCGACGCCGGGCCCTCATTCGTTACGGGAGGCATCGGAAGTGCCGCCCGGCCTTCCAGGACTTCACCACGCGGGACCGCCTGCTGCTCGGATGGGCGGGTCTCCGAGGCGCCGTGCCCATCGTGCTCGCCACCTTCGTGCTCTCGTCCGAGATCGGCACTGCGGGCACGATCTTCAACGCCGTGTTCTTCACCGTCCTCGTGTCGTGACCGCCTCTACGTCCTCGCCGAGCGATCCATGCGCCCTGCGATCGAGGATGTCTTCTCGCGCTGGCGCCGCCTCGTGTAGCCACGCATAGGCTGTCTTGGCCCTGCGAGATCGAGAGGAGGCCGAGTTGTGACGAGGTGGGAGAGCGCGAGCCTGTCGGAGATAGAGACCGTCCCGGTGCCGGAGTCCCTGACGTGGATCCCCGTGAGGCGGCACTTCGAGATCGACGCTTTCGGCGTGAACGCCTATACGGCTCCGGAAGCCGGTCAGGAGGTCGTGGAGCTGCACACCGAGGATGTCCGTGGCCACGAGGAGCTCTACGTCGTCGTCGCCGGGAAAGCGACGTTCACGCTCGACGGCGAGGACGTGGATGCGCCCGCCGGCACTCTGATCTTCGTCCGCGATCCGTCCGTCGAGCGCTCCGCCACCGCACTCGAGGCCGGGACGACCGTGCTCGCGCTCGGCGGGAAGCCGGGCGTCGCGTACTCGCCCGGGCCGTGGGAGTGGGTGTTCGTGGCGAGGGCGATGGGTGTCCAGGGCGGTCACGACGCCGCCATCGCCGAGATCCGCCAGGGGCTCGACGTGCATCCCGGGAATCCCGCGTTGCTCTACCGGCTCGCCTGCTGGGAGGCAGTCGCGGGCAGGACGGACGATGCGCTCGCGCACCTCGCGCAGGCAATCGAGCGGAGAGAGGATCTCCGCGGGTACGCGCAGACCGAGGAGCTCTTCGCCTCGATCCGCGATGACGCGCGGTTCCCCGCGACGCCCTGAGGGCGCACGTCAGCGCCAGTCGACCGAGACGATCTCGAGCGGCTCTGCGACGCCCTTCAGCGTCTCGGTGCGAGGCTCCGAGATCCGGAACGACGTCGCCACGCCCTCGAGAGTCTCGCGGCTGACGACGATCTCGCGCGCGCCGGCGAGCGCCCCGACCCGCGCGGCGACGTGGACGCCCTGGCCCCCGTAGTCGCTGGTGTCTCCTCCCGAGCGGAATGCGTCTCCTGCATGCGCGCCGATCCGGACGTCGGGCGCGACGATCTCGGCGTCGAGCGCTCGCTGGATCCCGACGGCCGCGTCGATGGCCGCCTTCGGGTTTTCGAACGACGCGAAGAAGCCGTCGCCGGTCTTCTTCACGATCTCTCCGCCGGCCTCGGTGATCCGATCGCGGAGGATCTCGTCGTGCCGGGCGAGGAGGCGCTGCCACTTCTCGCTGCCGAGCGTCTCGAGCAGCTTCGTGGAGTCGACGATGTCGGTGAAGAGGAACGTCCGGCGCGTCGCGATCCTCCCGAGGAGCTCCTTCACGCGGGCCTCGTCCGGTGCGGCGCCGAGCTTCTCGAACGCCGCGAGCGCGCCCTCGAGCTCGACTTCGGCTCCGTGCGCGTCGTTCTGGCGCTGGAGGGCTATGCCCAGGAGCATCCGCGCCTGGGCAGTCTCGTACGGCGCCCCGACCTCCTTCCACTCGTCACGTGCCCTGCGGAGCGAGCGGATCGAGCCGTCCCAGTCCTTCTCCGCCACCTCGATTCGTCCGTAGGCGATGTGGATCGTGGCGTCGAACGCGAGCGTCCGGCGGTTGCCGATCTTGTATGCGTCGACGATTCGCTCCATCTCCTCGGCCGCCGCTCGCGCCGTGCGGATGTCGCCGGCCGCGATTGCGATCTCCACCTGTGCCGGTAGGCGGCGAAAGCGGAAGATCGGATCCTCGGCCTCGCGGAGAGTGCTGGAGATGCCCGCAACGGCCGCGTCGACCTTGCCTTCGGCGAGTCGGAGGAGCGCGAGACCCGGCTGCGGCTCCCGGCCGAGCTCGTTCGACGTGCGATACGCCTCCTCCGCCCCCGCGAGGTCGCCTCGCTGGCGGCGGATCTCGCCGATCTCGTAGAAGCCGCTCGCGGTGATGCTCCGATCGAAGTCGCTCAGCTCCTCGCACGCGGCGACGGCCTGGGCTTCGGCTGCCGGCCAGTCTCCACGCAGCCGAAGCGCCTCGGCGCGGTGGATCCGGCACTGCCCCGGGAAGCCGGTGACGTCGAGTTTGTCGCACATGCGGTTCGCGGCCTCCGTCCACTCGGCCGCTCTCCTGAAGTCGCCGAGGTCCTGGCAGGCGCTGATCGTCATGCAGTAGACGAGCCCCGCCGCGTGGGGACGAAGGTCGCCGCACATCGCCGACGCGGATGCCTCGTCGAGGAGGGCGAGCCCGCGGTCGGTGTCTCCCGCCTTGATCGCCGCGCGTCCCTGGCCGCCGAGCGCGAGCATCTGGACGTCGCGGTCGCCGATCCGGCTCGCGAGCGCGTAGGTGTCCTCGAACAGGCCGGTCGCCCGCTCGATGTCTCCCTCGGCGAAGAGCGCCGTGATCGCGTGCGTCAGGAGCAGCCGGCCGTGCTCGGGCGCTTCGGGGGCGTCGGCGAGCAGGCGCTCCGCGTTCGAGAGCCAGCCACCCGAGACGGCGAACGCACCGCGACCCTCGTGATCCCACGCGAGGATGATCGCCATGCGCGCCGCGCCGAGCACGTCGGCTGCCGCCGTGTAGGCGGCGTACGCGCGCTCCCGGAGGGAGATCGCCTCCTCGAGCTTGCCGCTCCACCAGGCCGCCTCGCCGTAGCTCTCGAGGTCGGCGGCGGCGAGGCTCTCGACCGCCGTGCCGTAGCCCGCGTATGCATCGCGCCACGCGCCCCGCGCTGCGGCGGCACGTGCTCCCTGGATGACGTCGAGCACTTCGGACATGGAAACGCCCATTGTCGCGACAGATGGCGCGTTGTGCCAACCCTCACGACGGGAGGAGCGAGCTGAGCCGCTCGAGGGTCTCGAGGATCGCGGTCGGCGGAAGCTCCGTGACCGCGCGACGAACGAGGGAGGCGACGAGCCCGGGGAGGTCGCCGGCCTCCTCGGCCTCCTCCACAGCCTTCTCGAGGCCGTCCTGGACGGCGTCGTCGACCTCCGCTCTCGAGACACCCTGCTCCCTCGCGAACGCGTCGAGCGCGTCCTCGCTCCGCAGCGCGAGCACGAGCTCCTCGCGTGAGACCTCGAGCTCGCAGGCAGCGCCGGCGAAGCCCGTGAGCGCGAGTTCCTCGAGGAGCCCCTGGAGCCCGTCGGGCGTCGCCCACGTCGTCTGGCAGGGATCTCCGACTGCGGCAGGCTCGTAGGAGCCGCCGCCCAGCGCGGCATATGGCACGAGAACCGCGGCGACGGCGGCGAGCGCGAGGAGCATGGGCCGTGCGCGCGTCACAAGGGCGCTCCGCGACCGATGCCGATCGGGACGAGTGCGAGCAGAGCGAGGGCCGCGGCGAGGAGGAACGGACCGGTGAAGGCGCTCGTGATCGCACGGTCGAGCTGCTCCTCGAGCTCCGCGAGCAGGGCGCGATAGACGGGCTCGTCGGGACGGTCCTCGAAGGCGGCGGCCATGTCGGGCCGCTCCTGCGCCTGCGCGGCATCCACCACCCGGAGCACGTCGCGCGCGATCCGGAGCTTGTCGAGCGGCGCGATCGCGCTGTCGAGCACGGCCGCCGTGCCGGCCTGGATCGCCCGGTCCTCGTTCCGGTCGAGTGCCGACGTGAGCACGGGTGCGAGGAGGAGGAGGCCGACGACGACCCCCGCATGACGAGCGGCGAGCGTCCAGCCCCCGTGAACGACCTGATCGGCCCGGCCGGCAACCGCTCGCTCGGTGAGCGCGACGAGCGCGAGCCCGATCCCGACCCCGATCAGGAGCTGCGGCGGCACCGTCCAGGCCCAGCCCGCGCGCGGGAGGAGTGCGAGCGCGGCGAGCCCCCCGCCGACGAGGATCACGCCCGAGGCCATACGGGCGCCGACGCCCACATCGTGGGGCGTGTACCGCGCGGTCGCGATCGCGGCGAGGGGCATCACCGTGACGACGAGCCCCGCGAGCGCAGGCGTCATGCCCCAGCCGTCGACCAGCAGGAGAACGACGAGGAAGAGCGCCGCGACGAGGCCGCCGGAGAGGAAGAAGAGCGCGGCGTTCGCGCTCAGGTGCGGCCGCCCTGCCGGCGCGTGGATCGGCTTCGCGACGAGGCCGCGAACGGCGACGAGCGTGAGCACCGCGACCGGGACCTGGAAGAGGAAGATGGACTCCCAGCCGAGCACGGAGGTCAGCACGCCACCGATCGCCGGGCCGAGCGCGGCGCCCACGACACCCGCGGTCACCCACGTCTTCGCCGCGCGTGACTCGCTCCCCGTCGTCTCCGAGAGGAGGTCGAGCGCGGCCGTGACGACGAGAACGCCGCCCACCGCCTGTACACAGCGCGCGCCGACGAGCGCCTCGTACGACGGCGCGAGCCCGCATGCAAGAGAGGCGAGCGCGAAGACGACGACGCCGGCCGTGAACACCGGCCGCGGCCGGCGACGGGCGACGTAGGCGGCCGGTAGCGCGAGGAGGGCGAACACGAGGTTGTACGAGGTGAGCGCCCACGTCACGGTCTGGATGCTCACGTCGAACTGGCGCAGGATCTCCGGGAGCGCGAGCGTGACGATCGACGAGTCCGCGAGCGCGAGGCCGATCGCGACGCCGAGGAGGCCGGAGCGCATGGGCCGAGTCTAGGGGCCTGCGCGAGCCGCGAGCGCCTCGCGCACGGCCGGCGCGACCTCCGTCCCGAGCAGCTCGATCGAGCGGAGGATCCCCTCGTGCGGGATGCCGCCGATCGTGAACTGCACGAGGAAGCGGTCGTGCCCGAAGAGCTCGTGCTGGAAGAGGATCTTCTCCACGACCTGCTCCGGGCTGCCCACGAAGTTCGCCCCGCGCAAGGTCGCGGCCGCGTCGTAGTCGGCGCGGCTCATCGGCGGCCACCCCCGCTCGCGGCCGATCCGGTTCATCGCCGCCGACACGTACGGGAACGACCCGTCGAGCGCCTGCTCGGGCGTCTCGGCGAGGTACCCGTGGGAGTTGATGCTGAGCGCCGGGAGGGGGTCGTGGCCCGCCTCGCGCGCCGCGCGGCGGTGCAGCTCCGCGAACGGTGCGAACCGCTCGGGCATCCCGCCGATGATCGCAAGCGCCATCGGCAGGCCGAGCATCCCCGCCCGCACGGCCGACTCGGGTGTCCCGCCGACGGCGACCCAGACCGGGAGCGACTTCTGGAGAGGGCGCGGGTGGACGTCGTGCCCCGACGACGTGCCTCCGGTCTCGCGCACGTGCAGAAGCTCGGTGAGCTTCTCCTCGAACAGCCGGTCGTAGTCGCGGAGGTCGTAGCCGAAGAGCGGGAAAGACTCGATGAACGAGCCGCGCCCCACCATGATCTCCGCGCGGCCGCCCGAGAGGAGGTCGACGGTCGAGAACTCCTGGAGCACGCGCACCGGGTCGTCGGAGCTGAGGACGGTGACCGCGCTCGTCAGCCGGATCCGCTCGGTGCGTGCGGCGATCGCGGCCAGCACGACCGCCGGCGTCGAGACCGCGAAGTCCGGGCGGTGGTGCTCGCCGACGCCGAAGACGTCGAGCCCGACCTCGTCCGCGAGCTCCGCCTCCTCGAGCAGCTCCGCGAGCCGCCGCTGCGCCCCGATTGGCTCACCGATGACAGGATCCGTGCGGACGTCCGCGAAGGTGAACACCCCGATCTCCACGACCGGGTTCTACCTACCGACTCAGCGCGCGCGAGGCATGGAGATGACGAGATGCACTGCGCAGAGAAGCGCGACCACGAGCACGCGCACCCAGTGCTCCCAGGAGGCCTCCCAGGCGAGCCACGCGACCGCCCACGGGAGCGTGACGATCCACATCAGCACCTCCAGGATCGGTCCGAGCCCGCGAAGCCAGTCGTACGCGTCGGCGAGCGTCTCGGGGGAGACGACGAGCAGCGTGAAGAAGATCGACCACACCGACACCATCGCCCCGAACCACGTCGCGCCCGGGACAGCCTGCGCCTGCGAGGGCCGGTTCCGCCGCGTCGTTCGCCGATCCATCACCGTCGTCAGGAGCGTATCGTCGCGCGCACGGGGTCTGGCGCGTGATGAGCCGCTATCGGTAGCGTCCCGCTGATGAGCGACGACGCGAAGAACGAGAAGAGCGAGCCGAAGCCCGACCACGAGCCACCGAAGGGCGCCGAGACGACCGGCAGCTGGGGCCGCGGCCGGAAGGCGATCGGGTACACGGCAACGGCGAAGTGGATCGTCCTGCGCAAGAAGGAGAAACCGGCCGCCGAGATCTTCTCGGTCTCCTACGTGGCCGAGGGCGGGGCCGAGAGCAGGCCGGTGACGTTCGTCTTCAACGGCGGCCCCGGAGCGGCGTCGGCCTACCTGCACATGGGCGCGGTCGGGCCCAAGCGCGTCGACTTCCCGCCTGACGGGACGCTGCCCACGATGCCTCCGCGGCTCGTCGAGAACGAGTCGTCGTGGCTCGCGTTCACCGATCTCGTCTTCGTCGACCCCGTCGGGACCGGCTTCAGCCGGATCATCGAGAAGGACGCGAAGGAGAACCCGAAGGACGGCAAGGGCGGCGCGGAGGGGTCGAAGGACGATGCGGTCGATCCCAAGGAGTACTTCGGGTACAAGCGCGACCTCGAGTCCCTGTGCGAGTTCATGACGCGCTGGCTCTCCGAGCACGATCGCTGGGGGTCGCCGATCTTCATCGCCGGCGAGAGCTACGGCGGCTACCGGGTCGGGCGGCTCGCCCGGGTGCTCCAGGAGACCGCGGGCATCGGGCTGAACGGCGCGATCCTCATCTCACCGGCGCTCGAGATCACGGGTCTCCAGCCGACCGACTACGACGTCCTCGGCTGGGCCGATCGCGTGCCGACAATGGCCGCCGCGGCGCTTCACCACGGTCGCTCGCGCGCTTTCCGGAAGGGGACCTCGCTCGAGAAGGCCCTTCGCACGGCCGAGGAGTTCGCCACCGGCGAGTACACGACCTTTTTGACGCGAGGCGCCGCGATGCCGGTCAAGGAACGGACGCGGATCCTGTCGAGACTCGCCGAGCTCGTCGGCCTTCCGGACGACATCGTCGTGCGCGCCGAGGGGCGCGTCGGGATCCTCACCTTCGTGCGGGAGCTCCTGCGCGACGAGCGCAAGGTGCTCGGCCTCTACGACACGACGATCACGGCGACCGACCCGTTCCCGGACCGTGACGAGTTCTCCTGGCCCGACCCGACCCTGTCGGGGATCAGCCCCGCGTACACCATGGCGGTGAACCGGATGCTGCGCTCGGAGATCGGCGTCGAGACGGATCGCGAGTACACGCTGCTCTCGTACGAGGTCAACCTCGCGTGGAAGAACGACGCGGAGCACCACGCGTTCGCGTCTCCCCCGGGGGCGACGGACGACTTCCGTTACGGGATGGCGCTGAACCCGCACCTGAAGGCGTTCATCACGCACGGTCAGTACGACCTCGTGACGCCGTACTACACGAGCGACCGGCTGCGGAACCTCATGCGCCTCGACCCGCAGATGGCCGACCGGCTCACGGTGCAGCACTACGGCGGGGGCCACATGTTCTACGCCTGGGAGTCGAGCCGGCACGCGTTCGCCGCGGCGATCGCGGCGTTCGTCGCGGACGCGACGGCCTAGCGCCCGGCCAGGTACTCGGCGGCGAGCCGCTCGGCGAGCTCGCGCGCCTCCCAGGCGAAGAGCTTCCCGCGGACGCGCCAGGCGGCGCGATCTCCCGTTGTCCTTCGGGCAACGCCATCGCGATCAGCCGGACGGTGCCGAGGTTGGACACGCGCCCAGCGTAGCCCGACCGGCACGATTGTCTCGTGACAGAGTCCGTCTGGGACTACCCGCGCCCGCCTCGCGTCGAGCCGACGACGCGGCGCATCCGCGTCGTCCTCCGCGGGGAGACGATCGTGGACACCGTGCGTGCGCATCGCGTCCTCGAGACGAGCCACCCGCCCGTCTACTACGTGCCGCTCGAGGACGTCGCCCCCGGCGCACTCGTTCCTGCGGGCGGCTCGACGTTCTGCGAGTGGAAGGGCGTCGCGTCGTACTACGACGTGGTGGTCGGCGGGAAGCGCGTCGGGCGCGGCGCGTGGACGTACCACGATCCCTCGCCCGCCTTCGCCGTCATTCGCGACGCTGTCGCGTTCTACCCCGCGCTGATGGACGCGTGTCTCGTGGACGACGAGCAGGCCGTACCGCAGCCCGGAGGCTTCTACGGCGGCTGGGTCACGCCCGACCTCGTCGGGCCGTTCAAGGGCGAGCCCGGCACCGCGGGCTGGTAGCTCGCTCAGCCGTTCCGCTCGAGGAAGTCGAGGATCCGCGGGCCGACGATCTCGGGATGCTCGAACTGCACCGGGTGGCCGGCGTCGTTCACGATCAGCCACTCGGCGTTCGGGATCTCGCGCTTCATGGTCGTCATCTGCTCGATCGTCGCGAACGGGTCGTTCTCGCCTGCGATCAGGAGCGTCGGGCACGCGATCCGGCGCAGGTCATCCTCTGTCCACGTGGGGTTCTCCACGTTGTTGGCGACGATCTGCCGCATCAGCTCCTTCCACCAGCCGGTCTCGGAGCCCTGGTCGTGCCGCGCGGCGAACGCGGCGGCGGCTTCGGGAGCAGCCTGCTCGATCGCATCGGGATCCAGCGACGCCCCGTAGGCACGGACGCCTTCGTGCGTCGAGTGGTTCCCGCCCAGCACGGTGATCGTCCGCGTCAGCTCGGGCCGCCGTAGCGCGAGGTCGAGCGCGACGACGCCGCCGTCCGAGATGCCCGCGACGTGCGTCGCTCCGAGCTCGAGCTGTTCCGTGAGCGCCGCGACGTCGTCGCCCATCTGCTCGAAGCTCATGAAGCCCGCAGGGTTGCCCGTCCGCCCGTGCCCACGGTGCTCGACGAGGACGAGCCGAAACCGCTCCGCGAACGACGGCGCGAGCCCCGCCCAGCCGCCCACCGGATCGTCGATCGTTCCGCCGGCGCCGTGGAGGAGGATCAGCGGCTGTTCGTCGGACGGCCCCTGCTCCTCGTAGTACATGTCGAGATCGTTCACGTTCGCGTACGGCACCTTGTCCCTCTCCTGACTGCGGCTAGGCTGCGGCGCCCTCGGTGGCAAGCTCGCCCTCGCCGACGGCGACTGCATCGACGTCGGGCCGGCGGATGAGCAGCGTCAGCAGTATCGCCGCTGCGCCGATGAACATGGCGCTCCCGAGGTACGCGACATGGAACCCGTCCATCAGCGCCTGCGCCTGGTCTGCCGGCTGTGGCTCTCGACCGAGCGCGGCGAGGGAGTCGCTCGTTGCGCTGACCGCGAGCGTTGCCAGCACGGCGAGGCCGAGCGCGCCGCCGATCTGCTGCGACGTGTTGAAGAGGCCCGACGCGAGGCCGGCGTCGTCGCTCGGGATCCCGCTCGTCGCGATGAGCGTGATCGGCACGAAGGTGAGGCCCATGCCGATCGAGGCGAACATGACGCCGGGGACGAAGTCCGTCAGGTAGTCGCCGCCGGGCTGGAGCCGGAGGAAGAGGAGCATGCCCGCGACGGCCATCGTCATCCCGATGAGCGGCACCTCGCGCGCGCCGAGAGCGGGCACGAGCTTCTGCGAGAGTCCCGCGCCGATGATGATCCCGGCGGTGAACGGGAGGAACGCGAGCCCTGCCTCGAGTGCCGAGAAGCCGAGGACGCGCTGGAGATAGAGGGTGTTGAAGTAGAACGTCGCGAACAGGCCCGCCGCGACGAGGAACATCGCGACGTTCGCCGCGCGCACGGTCTTCACGCGGAAGATCGACAGGCGGACGAGCGGGTCGGGCGAGCGGCGCTCGATGATCACGAACGCAATCAGCAGCGCGAACGCGAGCGCGAAGAATCCGCCCGTGTGCAGCGACGTCCAGCCCTGCTCCTGCGCCTTCACGATCCCGTACACGAGCGCGAGGAGCCCGGCGGTCACCGTCACCGCCCCCGCGATGTCGAATGTCCGGTGCTCGTGCGCGTCCTTCGACTCGGGCACGTCGCGGAGCGCCGCGAGGAACACCGCGAAGCCGATGGGGATGTTCACGTAGAAGATCCACGGCCACGAGAACACGGTGGTGAGGACGCCGCCGAGCACGAGGCCGACCGCGCCGCCGCCGACCGCGATCGCCGCCCACACGCCCATCGCCTTCGTGCGCTCGGCTCCCTCCGTGAAGGTCGTCGTGATGATCGAGAGCGCCGCCGGCGCGATCAGCGCCGCTCCGAGGCCCTGGAGAGCGCGGAACAGGATGAGGAGCTCGGAGCTCGGCGCGAGCCCGTTCAGGAGCGAGGCGACGGTGAAGACCACGACGCCGATGAGGAAGACCCGTTTCCGCCCCACGAGGTCGCCCGCGCGCCCGCCGAGGAGGAGGAAGCCGCCGAACGTCAGCGCATACGCGTTGACGACCCACTGGAGGTCTGCGTCCGACATCTTCAGGTCGGTCTGGATCGAGGGCAGCGCGACGTTCACGATCGTCGCGTCGAGGATCACCATGAACTGCGCCATGCAGACGAGTGCGAGGACGATCCAGGGGTTTCGGTTGGCTGCGGTCATGTGGGTGCCTAACGGCGGAGTCCGGGTCGGTGTTCCGGGCAATCTAGCCTCGCCCGGTCGGCGTCATGGTTCGGTTCACCGCACTTCTTCGCCCGGGAGCGCATGGTCGAAGAACTCGATCACGCGTCGTTCGTACGCCGCCGGCGGTACGTCTATCCCGCCCGTGTGCCCGGAGCCGGGGACGAACCAGATCTCCTTCGGGGCACGCCCATCCCGCTTTCGCTTTGTTCAGGGGAAGCTCGGCTTACGAGTCGCGCCGCGGACGATTGGCAAGCCGCACGGCGACGTAGACCACGACTCCGATGAGGACGATCCACACGACGGAGAAGAAGCTCATCCAGAGCCAGTCCCACCCGTCCATGTGATCCCAGTACATCTCTGCCTCCGTTCTACGTTGCCGGATGATCGGCGACGGGCTGCACCCGTCGCATCCGTAGGGACTGCGTACCGATCTCCGTAGGCCGTCTCAGCCGGTCGTGCGCGTCGTCCATGTCACACCACCGTCGACCGACTGGCGGATCGCGCTGCTGTGGAGCGCGACGTACAGCTCGGTGTCCCTCGCCGCCAGCAGGGCCGCCGGCTCCGAGCCCAGGCTCCCGACACGTCTCAGCGTTGCCCCGGAGTCGGCACTGACGTGCACCGTTCCCCGGGTGTCCACCAGGTACAGCTTGCTGTCGGTGGGCCAGGCGAGGTAGCCGAGTGCCCCGCCGATCGTCGTCCAGGTACGACCGCCGTCGTCCGACCGGGTCAGGCCTCTACTCGTCGTCGCTACGAGGCGTTCGGTGTTCTGCGGGTGCACGGCGAGGTCGAGGATCAGCCCGGGCGCAACCCGCTCGGCCCACGAACGGCCCACATCGTCGCTCACGAGCAGGCGACCGGTGTTCGAGTCGTACCCGTAGAGCCGGCCGTTCACGAAGCGAAGGACGTGGAAGTCCGCCTCTCCGAGCAGAGAGACGGATCGCCAGGTCATCCCGGCATCCGTCGACTCGATGAGGCCCAGGTGTGACGGTAGGTCGTCTCGGAGATCCGGGTGGCCGGAGCCGAGGAATCGGTTGGGCCCGACGACGGTGAAGCCCATGGTGTCCTGGCGGCTGTCGCCGATGCGGGCAGCCTTGTCCTCGCCCGGATTCAGCTTCCAGAGCCCGGTGTGCGTCGCAACGAGGAGGGCGTCGTCGGCAGGGTCGAGCCCGAGCCCGTGCACGTGTTGGGGGCGATCGGCCGAGGTGGCTTCGTCAGCCCCGGTCGTCGATTCCCACAGCGCCGCGGCTGCTACCGCCGCAACGACGACTGCAACCGCAACCGCTAGGCGTCCCATGTTCCGACTCCCGTTCAGAGCACGCGGCGCGCGCCCACCCAGTTCGCGACGTAGTATGACTCCGAGAGGCTCGAGATCTTGACGACGTCTCCCGTGCGGGGAGCATGGATGAAGTTGCCGCCTCCGATGTACATGCCCATGTGGCCCAGGCCCCGGAAGAACACGAGATCGCCGGGCTGGAGCTGATCGCGCGAGACGGCAGTCCCCATGCCGTACTGCGCGGCGGCGTAGTGGGGCAGCGAGACACCGACCTGGGCGAAGACGTACATCGTCAGGCCGGAGCAGTCGAACCCCTGCGCCGGCGACGCACCGCCCCACAGGTAGGGAATGCCGAGGTACTGCATCGCGATCGCGACCACCTGGGCTCCCTTCGAGGCGTCGGGAGGCGCAGGCGTATAGGCCGGCGCCGCGGGTGCCGACACGACCGCGACAGCTGCCGGTTCCTCCTGCGCCGCCTGGGCGGTCGCTGCGGCGCGTCGTTGACGCTCCAGCTCGAGCTGCGCTTGGCGGCGTAGCGTTGCCTGCCTGCGTCGCTCGGCCTCCTCGAGTCGGGCGATCTCGTCCTCGACCAGGCCGAGCAGCCTTTGCCTCTCGGCCAGTCTCGCCTCGATCGCGGACTTCTCCGCGGCGAGCTGCCCGACAACCGCTGCCTGACGGTGTCTCGCTTCGGAGAGCTGCGCCTCCTGGTCGACGACGCGCTCTCGGAAGCTCTTCGCCTGACGGACGATGCTCGTGTCCTGCGCGGCGATCCGCTGGACGGCGTCCAGGCTTGCGATGACGTCGTCCAGCGAGGTGGCTCCGAGCAGAACCTCGAGCGTGGAGTCCGGGTCGCCGTTCACGTACAGCGCGCGGAGCCGCTCGGCTGCCCGAGCCCGGGAGACCTCCAGGAGCTGCCGCGCTCGGACGAGATCGTCGCGCGCCCGCGCGAGATCGTGGGCGATCGAAGCGAGCTCGAGGTTCGCGCCGTTCCAGCGCTCCGCTGCTGCGCCGACCTCCTCGTCGATCGCCTGGATCTCCGCGATGATCGACTGCGCCTGTTCTCGCTTCTCGTCGACGCTCGGCTGAGCGGACGCGCGCAGGGTGCCACCGAACATCGCGAGCCCACCGATCGTCAGGGCCGCGAGGGCTCTGGGGACGACGAATCTCATGGCACCAGTCCCTGGCTGTCGTCCTCCTGTGCCGGCTCGGTCTCGAGCTCGCCGGTGTGGATCTCGCCACCGGGAAGGGTGTGCACGGGCTCACCGGACCCGCCGCTCGTCGCAGCGAGCGTTCCGATCACGACAGCCACGAAGAGAACGACGACTCCGGCCAGGATTGCGATCGTCTGTCTGCTCACGTCGAGCTCCTCTCTTACCGGGACACGTCCACGACCAGGATGAGACCGCCCGGATCCTCGCCGTCGTTGGTCAGGTGATGGCCGATGTGGCAGTGGAAGATCCAGCTCCCTGGCTCCGTCGCCGTGAATGCGATGTCGTAGCGCTCACCGGGCGCAACCTGGACGACGTCCGCCACAAGCGGCTCGCGAACAGGGAATCCGTCCTTGGCGACGATCCGGAAGTTCGTGCCGTGCAGGTGCATGGGATGCTCGAACTGGCCGGCGCCCACGAGCCGCAGCAGCACACGATCGCCTCGGCGCACGGCGATCGTCTCGGTCGCCGGGTAGCTCTTTCCGTTCAGCGTGAAGAAGTTCGGGAACGAGCCGTCGAACTCCATCGGTGGCCGGGTCTCGCCGGTCGCGGTGTCGTGCGCCCACTCGGAGATCACGATCGTTCGCTCGACGTCGTACCGGACGGCCCGGGGGTCTTCGATCACGAGCGTGCCCGCGAGGCCGAGCCCGACCTGGCGATCTTCCTGGAAGTGCGAGTGGTACATGAACGTTCCGCCGCTCGGGCCCCGTCCGGCCGGGATCGCGTCGAACTCGTACGTGAACGAGGCACCGGGCGCGATCGGCTCCTGCGTGAGGCCCGGGACGCCGTCCATGTCGTTCGGCACGGCGATCCCGTGCCAGTGCACCGTCGTCGGGTCGGAGAGCTCGTTCCGCACCACGACCCGGATGCGCTCGCCGTAGGGAACCCGTATCTCGGGCCCCGGCACGGTGCCGTTGTAGGAGTAGGCGACGACCCGTGTCCCCGGGAGGATGCTCCAACGAACCGGCCTGGCGACGAGCTCGTAGGTACGAATTCCCTCGACCATCGTGTGCTGCAGCACCTGGCCTCCGCTGTCTTCCGTGGCCGCGGGAACGTCGTCGCCGGACACCGGCGCGCCGTGCCCTTCGGCACCGTGGCCCATTCCGCTCGCGGTCGGGACGGAAGAGCCGGTTTCGTCAGCCGCCGCACGCACGGCCGCAACGATCGCGACGGCGAGGGCGGCAGCGGCAACGAAGAGCGCGCCGACAGCTGTCCAGTGTGTGAAGCGAGAGTCCATGGCATCTTCCGCGAAGCGGCCGGAACGCTAGCCCGACGGGGTGAAGGACCTGTGAATCGGTGCCAGCGAGCCACCGACCACCACCGGCGTTCATCCCGTCTTCACACTGGGGGGCGATGGTCTCCGCCGTGGATCAGCCCAGGACGATCGTCGTCATCGACGACGAGCCGTCCGTCCAGGAGGTCGTGCGCGCCTACCTCGAGCGGGACGGCTATCTCGTCCACGTCGCCACGACCGGCGGTCAGGGTCTCGCGCTTGCCGAGTCCGTCCGTCCGAGCCTCATCATTCTCGATTTGATGCTTCCGGACATTGCCGGCGAGGAGATCTGCAGCGACATCCGCGCCCGCTCCGACGTCCCGATCCTCATGCTCACGGCGAAGGCGAGCGAGGACGAACGTGTGACCGGGCTGGCGCGAGGCGCAGACGACTACCTGACGAAGCCGTTCAGCCCTCGTGAGCTCGTCGCGCGTGTTCAGGCGATCCTCCGCCGTACCCAGGGGCCGGCGACTCCGCTCGTCGCCGTGCTCAGCTTCGACGACGGCGCACTCGAGATCGACACCGTCCAGAAGGAAGTGCGACGGGACGGCGTGGTAGTCGACTTGACTCCCAGCGAGTATCGACTCCTCCTCACGCTCGCCCGCTACCCCGGGCGTCCGTACTCGCGGTTCGAGCTCATCAGCGATGTACAGGGCTACGACTACGCCGGCTACGAACGCACCATCGACGCGCACGTGAAGAACCTGCGGAAGAAGATCGAGCCCGATCCCAGGAAGCCGCGCTTCGTCGAGACGGTCTTCGGAGTCGGGTACCGGCTGGCGCGGCGATGAGCCTCGCGGCGCGCATGAGCCTTCGGACTCGGCTCGCCCTCGCTCTCGTAGGCGTTGCGCTACTCGCGGTGGGACTCGCAACGTCTCTCGCGAATCGGGGCCTCCATCCCCGGGTCGCGGAGTCGGCGTCCGCGCGGCTGGACCGCTTCGCGCTGCACTTCGCGGACGTCGCCGCGGCGGTGTATCGCGACCAGGGCGGCTGGACGGCACAGGCGCGACAGACGTTGACCCATCTCGCCCTTCTCGACGAGCTCCGCTTTCAGCTCGACGGTGAGCTCGACGGCCCTGCGGTCGACGCGCCGGTAGTGGTGAACGGACGCGAAGTCGGCGTCATCTCCGTCGGGCCTCTCGACGGAACGCTCCTGACACCCGAGGAGCAGAGCCTTCAGGACTCGCTCGACCGACTTCACATCGTCGCTGCGGTGACCTCGGTCGCCGCCGCACTCATCCTCGCGCTCGCCCTCGCCCAGACGCTTTCGCGTCCCCTCCGGCGTATCCGCGATACGGCAAGCCTCATCGAGGAGGGCGCACTCGACGCACGAGTCCCGGCCGGTGGCGGGCCTGAGATCGAGGCGGTCGGTCACGCGCTGAACCGGCTGGCCGAGACGCTCGAGCACGAGGAGGAGGTCCGCAAGGCGAGCGTCGCGGATCTCGCGCACGAGCTTCGCACCCCCGTGTCGGCGCTCCTCTCTCGCATCGAGGCGGCACAGGACGGGGTGATACCGTCGCGCGGCGCGAACCTGACGGTCATGCACTCGGAGGCGCTCCGCCTGGCGAGGCTCCTCGACGACCTCTCACGCCTCGCGGACGCCGAGCGGCCGGGTCTGCTGCTCGAGAAGCGCGTCCTCGACCTGAGTGAGGTCGGCCGCCACGAGGGCGACGCGTTCGCTCCGCTCTTCGCGATGAAGGGGGTGTCGTATGCGAGCTCGTTCGAGCCCGTGCTCGTCAGAGCAGACCCTGAGCGCATCGGTCAAGTGCTCACGAATCTCCTGTCGAACGCGCTTCGCTACACGGACGGCGGCGGAGCTGTCGAGCTTCGCGTTCGATCCGACGGCGAGCGCGCGGTCGTGGAGGTCCAGGACTCGGGCATCGGGATAGCCCCCGCTGACCTCGACCACGTGTTCACGCGCTTCTGGCGAGGCGAGAAGTCACGCTCTCGCTCGACGGGAGGCGCCGGGATCGGACTGGCGATCGTGCACGAGCTGGTTCGCGCGCACGAAGGAACCATCGAGGTCGCGAGCACGCCCGGAGCGGGCTCGACGTTCCGCGTGTTCCTGCCCGCCGTACGACGTCCGGAGAGCGAGCGCGATGCGCGATCGGGAAGCGCGACCATCGAGGCATGAGCGGTCACGCGCACCCTGCTTCTCCTCCGGACACGGCCGTCCTGCACGTCGGCGGACTCCACTTCGCGAGCGAGAAGGCCGTCGTCGAGCGCTATCTGGAGCGACGCCCCGGCGTGCTCACAGTCGACGCG
>JAWOIV010000119.1:0-4852 GCA_046484465.1 Gaiellaceae bacterium | reverse complement strand
CGCCGCCGCTGCGTAGGCGCGTCGGGCAGACGTCGTTCTCCGGGGAGAAGACGTTGCGGTTCAGTTAAGGACCGGGGCAAAACGCGCTATCATGAGGCCCCTGTCGGCGGCGAAATCACTGCCGGCATCTTTCTGGTCAGGGCGCATTTCGACATCGGGGAGGCTCGCTTGTTCGAGATCGGCGACAAGGTTGTCTATCCGCACCACGGTGCCGGCACAGTCGTGAAGAGGGAGAAGCGGGAGATCCTCGGAGAGTCCCGCGAGTACCTCACTATCCAGATCCTGCACAACGACATGACGGTCAACGTGCCGTGCGAGAACGCCGAGCGCGTCGGGTTGCGGCAAGTCATCGACCAGCGCACCGTGACGATGGTCGTGCGAACGCTCTCGGGCGGTTCGACGGAGATGCCGAAGAACTGGAACCGCCGCTTCAAGCACAACCGCGACAAGATGAAGACCGGGAACATCTTCGAGCTCGCGGAGGTCGTCCGGAACCTCGCCGTCCGGAACAACGAGAAGGGTCTCTCCACGGGCGAGAAGCAGATGTTCGTCAAGGCGAAGAAGATCCTCGCCTCCGAGCTCATGTACGCCAAGCACATGTCCGAGGACGAGGCGGCCGTCTGGCTCGACGACATCCTCTCGCGCGCCGGGCAGCCAAAGCAGACGTCGAGGGCGAAGCCCAAGCCTGCGCCCGCGAGTGCGTGACGGGCCCGGGGGTTCCGGCGTAGCCGGGGCCACCTGGGCGATCGTCGTCGCCGCGGGGGAAGGCGCTCGGCTCGGGCTCGATCGGCCGAAGGCCTTCGCCGCCCTCGCGGGGCGGCCGCTGCTCGCCGAGAGCCTCGAGCGGCTCGACCACTGTGCCTGGGTCGACGCCGTGGTCGTCGCTGCACCAGCGGGGTGGGAGGAGCCCGCGATACTGCTCGCGGAGGAGCTCGCCGCGTCGAAGGTCGTCTCGTGCGTCACCGGTGGGGCGACGAGGGCCGAGTCCGTCCGCGAGGGGTTGCGCGAAGTCGCGGGCGAGGCGCTCGTCGTGCTCGTCCACGACGCGGCCCGGCCGCTCGTGACCGACGACGTCGTGGAGCGAGTCCTCGCGCCGCTCTCGGAGGGCTTCGACGGGGTCGTGCCGGCGCTCGCGATCGCAGACACGCTCAAGCGCGTGGACGGTCACGAAGTGGTCGAGACGGTCTCCCGTGATGGGCTCGTGTGCGCGCAGACGCCGCAGGCATTCCTCGCGCCCGCGCTCCGCCGCGCGTTCGAGGGCGAGGTCTCCGCGGCGACGGACTGCGCCTCGCTCGTCGAACGCGCGGGAGGGCGGGTCGCAGTGGTCGAGGGCGATCCTCGGCTGATCAAGATCACGACGCCCGACGACCTCGCCCTCGTCGAGTCGTGGCTCTGAGGGCGGTCTTCTTCGGAGGCGGAGCTCGAGCCGGGGGAGATCGCCTACGTCGGTGATCGCGTCGACAACGACGTCGAGCCGGCTCTCGCGGCAGGCATGGTCGGCGTCCACATCCGTCGCGGCCCGTGGGGCTTCCTCCACGACCCGCCGGAGGCGGCGATCGCCATCCGCTCGCTCGACGAGCTCCCGGACGCGCTAGCCTCGCGCTCGTGAGCGAGCTGCGAATCGGGATCGGGTTCGACGCGCACGCGCTCGAGGAGGGCGTGCCGCTCGTCCTGGGCGGCGTCCCGATCGAGTACCCGCGCGGGCTCGCCGGCCACTCCGACGGCGACGTGGTCGCGCACGCACTGATCGACGCGCTGCTCGGGGCGGCGAACCTCGGAGACATCGGAACGCTCTTCCCCTCGAGCGACGAGCAGTACCGGGGCGCCTCCTCGCTCGACCTCCTCTGGGAGGCCTACCGCGAGGTGCGGGACGGGGGCTGGGAGCTCGTGAACGCCGACTGCGTCCTCGTCGGCGAGGAGCCGCGAATCGGCGAGGTGCGCGCGGAGATGGGGGAGCGGCTCGCAGGCGCGCTCGGTGTCGAGGCCGGACGGGTGAGCGTGCGTGCGACGACGACGGACGGGCTCGGGTTCACGGGTCGTCGCGAGGGCCTCGCCGCCCACGCGGTCGCACTCGTTCGCCGGCCATGAACGTCCTCCGCTACGCGGAACGGCCGGATCTCAGGAGGGCAGCGCCACGTGGCCGTCCGCGACGACGACGAGGCCGTCGCGCTCGAGCGAGCGAACCGCGTCGCCGTCGAGTGCGGAAAGCGTACGAGGCGACTCTGCGACGAGCCGAAGCGCAGTAGCCCGCCGCTGGCGGAACGAGCCCTCGAACGGCCCCTGCGTGCGGAGCGGCTTCTCCCGGATGCCGCGCGATGGGCAGAGCTCTGCGAGCGGGCACGCGCCGCAGCGAGGGACGCGGGCGATGCAGACCGTCGCTCCGAGGTCCATGAGCGCTTGCGCGGACGCGGCGGTGAAGGTTGCCCCGGTTCGCCTGAGCACCCGCCCGACGTTCACGTCCACCGGGAGGACGTCCTCGCCGAGGGCGAAGCAGCGGATCGCCGCCGATGTGTACGGGCCGACTCCGGGAAGCGCCGAGAGATCCGCGGGCCAGCCCTCGGTGGCGATCTGCCTCGCGGCCCGGTGGAGGTTGAGCCCGCGCCTGTTGTAGCCAAGGCCCTGCCACTCCCTGATGACGTCGCCGGTCGCAGCTGACGCGAGCAATTCGATCGTCGGCCAGCGCTCGAGCCAGGCGAGGTACCGCGGTACGACGCGCTCGACCTGTGTCTGCTGGAGCATGACCTCGCTGACGAGGATCGCGTACGGGTCGCGTGTGTGCCGCCAGGGGAGGTCGCGGCCGTTGTCCGCGAACCATCTGGACAAGAGCGCCTCGGCACCTACGCGCGCGGTCTCGGCCGTCAGGCGGCGACCCACTCCAAGAGGTGCGCGTAGTTGAGCAGGTGCCGGTCGGGGAGGAAGAAGGTCGAGGCTCGGCGGTGCGCGTTTCGCCCGAGCCGGCGGCGTTCGCCTGGGTCTTCGAGGAGCTCCGACAGCACCGCGCCGAAGGCCGCGAGATCGGCCGGATCGTCGAGGAGCACACCGCTCGTCCCATGGACGAGCTGGTCTGCGATTCCGCCGACCCGGCTACCGACGACGGCGCGCGACTTCCACATCGCCTCGGCGACCGTGAGCCCGAAGCCCTCCGCCAGGCTCTTCTGCACGACGATCGCCGCATGCCGCTGGAGCGCGTTCACGACGAGCGCGTTCTCCTCCGGGTCGTCCATCGGCACGAGGACGAGATGGACGCGCTCCCGGTCGTCGAGCTCGAGCTCGCGCCAGCGGGCGACCATGTCCTCCCAGATCGCCTCCGCCTCCGGATCGTCCGCGACGCCGCCGAACGCCGGGCCGGCGAGGACGAGGTGCGCCCCCGTCGCTGGAGCGACGTGCTCGACGAACCCGTCGAGGACGCCGCGCATGTCCTTCAGGCGGTCCCAGCGAGAGACCTGCACGACGAGCGGCGCGCGGGCGCTCGGCGCTCGACCCTCGCGCACGACGTCGGCCGGTGCGGCGACGAGGCTCGCGGGCGGCGCTCCGCGGAGCGAGATCAGGTCGGCGGACGCGAGCAGCGACGAGACCTCGGCACGAGTCAGCTCGCGGTTCTTCGTGCTCAACGGGTCGATCGATGGGGCGATGATCGCGAGTCGCTCGCGCGGGAGGAACGCCGGGGCGAATGCCCCGCGCGAAAAGACGCACGCGTGCGCCGGCTCGACGTACGGCCCGAGGAACTCCCAGGCCCGGTCCGTCCACTCGTTGGGCGTGTCGATGCCCACGTGGCAGCGCCAGACGACACGCGCGCCGAGATCGACGAGCCGTGGAACCAGCCCGGCGGGCTGCGGGTCGTGCACGACGACGACGTCACCTGGCCGGACCGCCTCGAGCACTCCCTCCGCGTTCGCCTCGATCACTCGCTCGTATGCGCGCCGCTCGGCCGCGCCGATCTCGCTCCCGTCGCCGGGGCTGCCATGCAGCCAGTTGTGCAGGCGCTTCGTCACCGCGAAGAACTCCGGGTCGCCGCGGATCACCAGCCAGTCGGCGTCGATGCCGATCCCACGCGCGTACCCGAGCAGGCGGTAGAGGAGCTCGGCGACGCCGCCGCCCGTGGCCGTCGAGTTGACGTTGACGACGTGACGGTCGCCGAGCCGGTCGCGCATCACCGCAGCGGCCTCGTACAAGTGCCCGATCCGCTCGGGCCCGATCACGGGAGCGAGGCGGTTCGGGTCGAGCGTCGGGAACTGCACTACTGCGGTCGAGGGGTACGGCGTCACGGTCGGGATCCTAGAGGCCTGTCGTCTACGGTTCGCAGTCTCGTGCTCCTCTACGACTCGCCGGTTTCGGGCAACTGCTACAAGGTTCGGCTCCTCCTGGCGCACCTCGGACTCGAGTACGAGACCGAGGAGGTATCCGTCGTCGACCGCTCGAACCGGGCCGAGCTGCTCGGAGAGCTGAATCCCGCGCTACGCGTCCCGACGCTCGTGCTCGACGACGGTCGCCCGCTCGCGGAGTCCAACGCGATCCTCTGGTACCTCGGTGACGGGACGGCCTTCGTGCCGGAGGATCCGTACGAGCGCGCCCGCGTGCTGCAGTGGATGTTCTTCGAGCAGTACAGCCACGAGCCGTACATCGCGGTGGCGAGGTTCTGGAAGACGTACTCCGGCCGACCAGAGGAGTTCGAGCGCCAACGGGAGCGGCTGCTCCAGGGAGGCTACGCGGCCCTCGAGGCCATGGAGCGCGGTCTGGCCGATCGCGAGTACCTCGTCGGCAATACGTGCTCCCTCGCGGACATCGCGCTCTACGCGTACACGCACGTCGCGGACGAGGGCGAGTTCGACCTCGCGCCGTACCCGGCGATCCG
>JAWOIV010000144.1:0-32490 GCA_046484465.1 Gaiellaceae bacterium | reverse complement strand
GTTCCGCGGACGAAGGACCTCCAGGACACGCCCATCCCGTCGGGAAGCTCGATGCTCGCCTGGGTGCTCCTGCGGCTCGCCCGGATCTGGGGGGACGAAGAGCTCGAGCGGACGGCGGTCTCGACCTTCCGGCTCGTGGAGCCCGCGCTGCGCCGCGCGCCCGGCGCGTTCGCATGGATGCTCTGCGGCCTCGATCTCTGGCTCTCGCCTCCGCGGGAGATCGCGGTCGTCGGTCCTGTCGATGCGCCGGTGGCCCGCGCCGCGCTCGCTCCCTTCCAGCCGCGCGCGGTCGTCGCCGTCGGGCCGTCCGACGACGTGCCGCTCCTCGCCGGGAAGGGGCTCGTCGCCGGGAAGCCTGCCGTCTACGTCTGCGAGCGGTTCGCGTGCAAGGCTCCCGTGATCGAACCGGAGGAGCTGTGAGGGTCTGCTTGATGATCGAGGGGCAGGAGGGCGTCACCTGGGACGACTGGGTGCGGCTCGCCCGACTCGCCGAGGAGCACGGCTTCGACGGCCTCTTTCGCTCCGACCACTACACGGCGATCATCCGGCCCCGGGCCGGCGCGCTCGACGCGTGGGCGACGCTCGCGGGCCTCGCGGCACGCACCGACCGCATCCGCCTCGGGACGCTCGTCTCGCCCGCGACCTTCCGTCACCCGAGCGTGCTCGCCCGCATGGCGGTCACCGTCGATCACATCTCGGGCGGCCGGGTCGAGGTCGGCCTCGGCTCGGGCTGGTACGAGCGCGAGCACGTGGAGCACGGCTTCCCGTTCGCGTCTTCGAGGGAGCGCTTCGAGCTCTTCGCGGAGCAGGTCGAGGTCGTCGTCCGCTCGTGGACGGAGGAGTCGTTCGACCACGACGGCGAGACGTACACGCTCCGTGACCAGACCGCGCTCCCGCGCCCCGTCCAGCACCCGCACCCGCCGCTCGTTCTCGGAAGTGGGACGATCAAGCCTCGGTTCGCTGCGCTGGCAGCCCGGTACGCCACCGAGGTGAATACGCTCGGTGGGCCGAACGACGAGCTGCGCGAACGGAAGGCGCGCCTCGATCGCGCCTGCGAGGAGGCGGGGCGCGACCCCGCGTCGCTCGCGTACTCGGTCATGACGACCTGCTTCGTCGGCCGTGACCACGCGGAGACCGTCGAGCGCGTGCGGCGCTTCGTCGCCGGCCGCGGTGACGACGTCGACCCCGAGGCGCTCCTCGAGGAACGACGCGAACAGTGGATCGCCGGGACGGTGGACGAGGTGGCGGCGCGCCTGGACGAGCTACGGTCCGTCGGCGTGACCCGCGTCTTCCTCCAGCACCTCGCCCACGACGACGACGAGATGATCGCCCTCGTCGGTGAACGGCTGCTTCCGGCGCTCAGGTAGCGTCTCGCAGGATGGCGACCATGGAGCTGACGGGTGCGGAGGAGGTCGCGTGGGACCTCTCCGACCTCTACGCCGGCGCTGACGACCCACGTCTGGAAGCGGACATCGAGGAGGCCGACTCCGCGACGGCGGCGTTCCACGAGCGTTACTACGGCAAGGTCGCCGGGCTCGACGCGGCGGCTCTCGCCGAGGCGATCGACGAGCGAGAGCGCATCGAGTCGACCTTCACGCGGGCGATCTACTTCGCGCACCTCTCGTTCGCGACGGACATGGCCGACCCGCAGCGCGGCGCGCTCATCGCCCGCCTCACCGAGAAGGGCGCGGTGCTGGACACACAGCTTCTCTTCTTCGCCCTCGAGCTCGCCGCGCTCGAGGACGCCGCCATGGACGCACTCCTCGGGGATCCGGCGCTCGAGCGCTGGAGCCACTGGCTGCAGACGGTTCGGAAGTTCCGTCCGTACCTCCTCACGGAGCCCGAGGAGAAGATCGTCACGGAGAAGTCCGTCTCCGGAGTCAGCGCGTGGGGCCGGCTGTACGAGGAGCTCCTCGGCGCGCTCAAGGTGGAGCTCGACGGTGAGGAGATCGGATTCGAGGAGGCGCTGGCGAAGCTCTACTCCGGCGATCGCGAGCTCCGGCAGCGTGCGTCGGCTGCGGTGACCGAGACACTCGCACCCGGCCTCCGCACGCGCTCCTACATCTTCAACACGACCGTCCTCGACAAGTCGATCGACGACCGCCTCCGCGGCTACGAGACATGGCTGACCGCTCGCAACCTCTCGAACGACACGACGGACGAAGCGGTGCAGGCGCTGATCGACGCGACCGTCGCCCGCTACGACGTCCCCCAGCGCTACTACCGGCTGAAGGCGAAGATGCTGGGCCTCGACCGGCTCGCCTTCTACGACCGCATGGCGCCGATCGGCGACGATCCGACCACGGTTCCCTGGGACGACGCCAGGGAGCTCGTGCTCGCCGCGTACGCGGACTTCTCGCCGATCACCGGCGACATCGTCGAGCGGTTCTTCGCCGGGCGCTGGATCGACGCACCAACGCGCGAGAACAAGCGCAACGGCGCGTTCTGCGCCACCAACGTCCCGGACGTCCACCCGTACATCCTCATGAACTACACGGGCGACCGCCGTTCCGTGCTCACGCTGGCGCACGAGCTCGGCCACGGCCTCCATGGCGTCCTCGCGGGCCCGCTCGGGCTCTTCAACGCCAGCACGCCCCTGACGACGGCCGAGACCGCGTCCGTGTTCGGCGAGGCTCTGACATTCAAGCGGCTGCTCGCACACGAGACCGACCCGACGCGCCGCCTGAACCTTCTCGCGGGGCGCATCGAGGACTCCATCGCGACCGTCTTCCGGCAGATCGCGATGAACCGCTTCGAGCAGGCGGTTCACACCGCCCGGCGCGAAGAGGGCGAGCTCGCGGTGGAGCGCCTCGAGGAGCTCTGGCTCGAGACGCAGCGGACGCTCTTCGGCGATTCGGTGGACGTGGAGGGGTACGGGACGTGGTGGAGCTACGTCTCGCACTTCCTCTCGACGCCGGGCTACGTGTACGCGTACGCGTACGGATTCCTGTTCGCGCTCTCGATCTTCCGCAAGTACGAGCTCGAGGGGGAGTCGATGGTGGAGCCGTACCTCGACCTGCTCCGCGCGGGTGGGTCGCGTCCTCCGGAGGAGCTCGCGCGAATGGTCGGGCTCGATCTCACCGACGCCAGGATCTGGGAGAGCGGGATCGACGCCATGGCCTCCGACCTCGATGCAGCGGAGGCGCTCGCTCGGGAGATCGGGCTCGGATAGTCGGCCAACTCTTCGCCGAGCCGGACGTCTAGAACCTACGGCAGCTCCGGCCTTGGCCCTGGCAACACCGCACAAACGGCGGTACGCTCGCGGCTGACAGGCAGGCAGGTCGGAACGAAAAGGAGGAAGTCGGTGCGAAAGCTCATCGTGTGCGGAGTCGCTCTCGTCGCGGCGCTCGCGCTTACCGTGCCTGGAGCGCTCGGCAGCGCGGAGCAGGCCGGCATCACGCCACGGGCCATCACGATCGGCGGGACGTTCCCGCTCACGGGCCCGGCGGCGTCATACGCCCCCATTCCCGTAGGCATGAAGGCGTACTTCAGCTACATCAACGCTCGCCGCGGGCCCAACGGCAAGCGCGGCATCAACGGTCGCCAGATCGTCTGGAAGTACTACGACGACGGCTACAACCCCGCCAACACCGTCCAGCTGACGCGCCGTCTCGTCGAGCAGGACCGGGTGTTCGCCACGGTCGGCCAGCTCGGGACGGAGCACAACATCGCCGTCCGGCCGTACATGAACGCCCAGAAGGTTCCGCAGTCGCTCGTGTCGACGGGCGCGTCGTACTGGGGCTCGCAGTACAGCCAGTACCCGTGGACGAGCGGCTGGCAGCCCGACTACATCGCCGAGGGTCGCCTCTACGGCCTCCACATCAAGGCGAACCAGCGGGGCAAGAAGATCGCGGTCCTGTACCAGAACGACGACTACGGCAAGGACTACCTGTACGGCCTCAAGGCCGCGCTCGGGAAGGCCTACGTCGACGCCAACGTCGCAGCCGAGGTGCCGTTCGAGGTGACCGCGCCCACGATCCAGGCGCAGATGGTGCGCATCCGGCAGGCGAACGCTCCGATCTTCGTCATCCTCGCCACGCCGACGCCCACCATCCAGGCGTATGCGTTCGGCAACGCACTCAGCTACCGGCCGGAGCAGATCTACCTCAACTCCGTGTCGGCCACGAGCGCATTCCTGAACATCGCGGTCGCTCGTTCCAGTGCCGCGTACGTCAACAACTCGATCTCGATGGCGTACACGAAGGACCCGGCGAGCCCGCGCTGGAACAACGACGCGGCCATGAAGCAGTACCGGCAGATCATGGCCAAGTACGCCCCCGGCGTGAACGCGAACGACGCGCTCTACTTCTACGGCGTCGCCAAGGCCGAGACGTTCGTCCAGGCGATGTACAAGGCGGGTCGCAACCCGACCCGCGCCGGCTATCAGGCCGCGCTGAACAGCCTGAACGCCCCGAACAAGTTCCTGCTGCCGGGTGTCGTGCAGAAGACCGGCCCGAGGGACAAGTTCATCATCAGCCAGATGCAGCTGCAGCGCTTCAACTCGAGCACTCGCGTGTGGGCGCCCGTCGGCCCCCTGGTGGAGGGTCGTCCGCGCTAGCCGCGGAGACACCTCGAGGCATGCGAAGGGCCGGGATCTCCCGGCCCTTCGCTCGTCCTGGCCCGGGCGACCCGAGGGTCGCCCCTACGAGTCGTCGTGACCACGGGCCGGCGTAGGGGCGAGGCTTGCCTCGCCCTCGCCCTGGCCGTCGTCTGTCGCGGGGGTGCCGGCGGCGGGGTCGGCCATGCCGCGGTACTGCTCCCAGTAGCGCTCCATCGTCGTCTGGCGGTGCGAGAGGTGGAGGAGATCGTACGGCGCGATGCCCACGGCGCGCACGATCCACTCCCCGTCGTTGCCGAGGTCGATCACGTTGACGCACGCCGGCGCCTGCTCGAAGTGACCGAGGAAGTGACGTTCGCCGGTGAGCGCGTACGAGAGGATCGCCCGATTGACGCCGCCGTGGAGGACGGCGAGCGCGGTCGACCAGCCGTCGTCCGAGACGATGCGGTCGAGCGCGGGGAGGACGCGGTCGAAGAGCTCGCCGATGGACTCGCCCCGGAGGAACCGCGCCTCGTCGGGGATGACACCCCGGAACGCGTGCACGAACTCGCTCTCGAGGACGTCGGCGGGGATCTCCGACAGGCGGCCGCCGCGGATCTCGGAGAGCTCGGGCCAGGCTTCCGTGTCCCTCCCCGGGGCGACGATCGTCGCGGTCTCGACGGTGCGCCGGAGCCCGCTCGTCACGACCCGGTCGAGCGCGACACCGGCGAGGGCGGCCGCGGCGGCCTCTGCCTGCACTCGCCCTTCCTCGTTCAGCGACACCTCGACGGGGTCGACGGGAGTTCCGTCGGGCTCGAAGTACGAGACCTCGGCATGGCGCATCAGGTACAGGCGGCGGCGCATGGCGGCATAGGATCGCACGGTGGCGTCGGGTGACATCGTCCAGACCGCTGCGGAGACCGAGGGGCTCGCGAAGCCACCCCTCCTCGTGCTCGACCGTGTGCGGGCCTTCCTCGACGAGCACGGACTGGGCTCGGGCGACCTGACCGCCCGCAGGATCGGCGAGGGAGGCGGCTCGAACTTCACGTTCCTGCTCGAGCGCGGGCCTGACCGTCTCGTGCTCAGGCGCCCTCCGCGCCCGCCGCTCCCGCCCTCCGCGCACGACGTCGTGCGCGAGGCGCGGCTCCAGCTCGCGCTGCGCGAAGCGGGGTTCACGCGGCTGCCGACGATCCTCGCGGTCTGCGACGACGACGACGTGCTCGGTGTGCACTTCTACGTCATGGGCTACCTCGACGGGTTCGTCGTGACCGAGGAGCTGCCGGCCGGTCTCGAGGGGGCGGGCGCCAGGCGTGCGCTCGCCGACGACCTCGTGGACGCGCTGGTCGAGATCCATGCGGCCGACGTCACCACGCCCGGCCTCGCTGCCTTCGCGCGGCCGGGAAGCTACAACGAGCGCCAGGTCCGCCGCTTCACACAGCTCTGGGAGATCAACAAGACCCGAGAGGTTCCGCGGGTCGAGGAGGTCGGCGCGTGGCTCGCGTCCCACCCCCCCGAGCCGCTGCCCCCGACGGTCGTGCACGGCGACTTCCGGCTCGGGAACACGATCGTGCGGCGGGCGGAGCCGACCCGCGTCGCCGCGGTGCTCGACTGGGAGATGGGCGCAATCGGCGACCCCCGGGCCGACGTCGGCTATCTCCTGGCCACCTACAGCGAGCCGGGGGGGCCGCCGAACCCGCTCGGGACGTCACCGGCCACGGCGCTCCCCGGCTTCCCCTCGCGCGGCGAGCTCGTCGAGCGCTACGTGCGGGACAGCGGCCGGGACGTTTCGCTGCTCCACTGGTTCGAGGCGCTGGCGCTGTGGAAGGCCGCGGTCTTCTGTGAGGCGATCTACGGACGCTTCACCCGCGGCGAGCTCGGAGCGGAAGACGAGCGTGCGGCCCGCTTCGAGCAGGGTGTCCCCTACCTGGCCGAGGCGGCCATGTCCGCAGCAGCCGGCGTCTGAGCGCCCGTCTGCCAGACGCGTTGTCGCACCCCTGTCGCGATCAGTCGCAAGGGGGGTGGCGCAGGACCGCGCCGACACGGGGGCTCAGGGGTCGAAGAGTCTCGGTTCGCGCCGGCGAGGGCGTACGTCGCGCGGGGCCTCAGAGCGCGATCTCCGCAAGCGCGCGCAGCGCCTCCGGCTGCTGCGTCGCGACGAGAAGCGTGGTCGCGCCCGACTCGCGCCAGGCGTCGAGGCGCTCCGCCAGGCGCTCCTTCGACCCGACGAGCGAGACCTCGTCGACGAATGCGTCGGGCACTGCTGCTGCGGCGTCCCGCTTGTTGCCGGCCAGGTAGAGATCCTGGATCTCGCGAGCGGCCTCCTCGTAGCCGTACCGGCAGGCGAGGTCGTTGTAGAAGTTCTTCCCGCGCGCGCCCATGCCGCCGATGTACAGCGCGTAGTACGGCTTGAGGAAGTCGCGCCCGGCTTCGACGTCGTCGATCAGGATCGCGGGCGCGGTCGGCGCGATGTCGAACCCCTCGCGCGTGTCATTCAGCACGTCGCCGAACACCGTGCGCGCCTTCTCGGGGGACCAGAAGATCGGCAGCCAGCCGTCCGCGATCTCGAAGGCCTGGGCGACGGCCTTCGGCCCCATCGCGGCGAGGTAGATCGGGATGTCCGCGCGGAGCGGCCGCGCCATGAGCTTGAGCGGCTTGCCGAGCCCCGTGCCGTCCGTGAGCGGGATGTCGTAGTGCGCCCCGTGGTGCTCCACGAGCTCACGGCGCAGCGCGGTGCGGACGATCTCGACGTACTCGCGGGTTCTCCCGAGCGGCTTCCCCCAGGGCTGCCCATGCCAGCCCTCCACGACCTGCGGGCCGGACGTGCCGAGCCCGAGCAGGAACCTTCCGCCGGAGAGGAGATCGAGGGTCGCGGCGGTCATCGCGGTGTTGGCCGGCGATCTCCCGGGGATCTGCATGATCCCCGAGCCGAGCTTGATCCGCTGCGTCGTCGCCCCGAGCCACGAGAGCACCGTCACGCAGTCGGTGCCCCAGGCCTCCGCCGCCCAGGCGGAGTCGTAGCCGAGCCGCTCCGCCTCCTGGGCCATCGCGATCGGCTCGAGCGGGCTCGTGCCCGGGGGCGCATACCCCATGTAGAAGCCGAGGCGCAGGTCAGATCCTCTGGAAGCCGGGGGCCATGCCTGCGATGCTAACGGCATGACGATCATCGACATCCGCCCGACCGACGAGGCCGTCGAGCTCCGCGGCCGCTATCGCGCCTTCATGGAGGAGCACGTGTACCCGAACGAGGGCGCGCTCTTCGCCGAGGACGAGGAGTCGGACGCGCTCGTCGAGCGGCTGCGCGGGCTCGCGAAGGCCGACGGCCTGTGGGCGCCGCACCTCCCGCCCGAGGCCGGCGGCTCGAGCGGCAGCTTCCTCGTGTACGCGCAGCTGAACGAGGAGATCGGCCGCTCGATCTGGGGCCAGCTCGTGTTCAACTGCCAGGCGCCGGACGCGGGGAACGGCGAGATCCTGTGGCACTTCGGAACCGACGAGCAGAAGGAGCGCTTCCTCGCTCCGCTCGTTGCGGGAACGGCGCGCTCGTTCTTCTCGATGACCGAGCCCGAGGTGCCGGGATCGGACCCGACGACGCTTCGCACGCGTGCGGTGCGTGACGGCGACGAGTGGGTCATCGACGGGCACAAGTGGTTCTCGTCCGGAGCCGAGGGCGCCGCGTTCGGAATCGTCATGGCGGTGACCGACCCGGACGCGGATCCGCACCGTCGAGCGAGCCAGATCATCGTCCCCGCCGACACTCCCGGCGTCGAGGTCGTCCGGGCCGTGCCGACCCTCGGCCATCGCGGCCGCGGGTGGACGACGCACTGCGAGGTGCGCTACACGGGCGTCCGCGTTCCGGTCTCGAACACGCTCGGCGAGGTGGGCGACGGCTTCCGGATCGCGCAGAAGAGGCTCGGGCCGGGGCGCATCCACCACGTCATGCGCTGGCTCGGGCAGATGCAGCGCGCCTTCGAGCTGATGTGCGAGTACGCGCTCGAGCGCGAGACGTTCGGCGGGCCGCTCGCGGAGAAGCAGACGGTTCAGAACTGGATCGCCGACTCCGCGGCCGAGATCCAGGCGTGCCGCCTGATGACGCTCGACGCGGCGCACAAGATCGACCAGGGCGACGAGGCTCGCGTCGAGGTCTCGCTGATCAAGTTCTACGCGGCACGGGTGCTGCACGACGTGATCGACCGCGCGGTGCAGGTGCACGGAGCGAGGGGCTTGACCGATCTCACGCCGCTCGGCGCGATGTACGCGATGGCGCGCGGCGCGCGGATCTACGACGGTCCGGACGAGGTGCACCGCATGGTCGTCGCCCGGCGGATCCTGAAGTCGTTTGCCGCCGGCGAGCCCTGGCGTTTCTCGTAGGGGCGAGGCTCGCCTCGTCCGTACGGGCGCCGTTGACAACCTTGGGCGAGGCGAATCTCGCCCCTACGCCCTGGTCTTCGGCGGGAGCGGGACGAAGACGCTCGTCGTGCGCTGGTACTCGGCGTAGTCGGAGCGGCTGCGGAGCGCCTGCGCCTCCGTTGCGGGGATGCCCGTCACGCGGAAGAGGAGGAAGAGCAACCCGGCGGGGACGATCCACGCAATCCAGCCCCATGGGGCCGCGGTGGCGGCGAGCGCGATGCCGCACCAGTTCACGAACTCGAAGAAGTAGTTCGGGTGGCGCGACCACGACCACAGCCCTCCGCGCGCGGTCTTCCCCTTGTTCTGGGGGTTGGCGCGCCACTGCGCGAGCTGGCGGTCGCTGACGATCGTCCCGACGTTCCCGATCGCCCAGATTGCGATCCCGAGCCAGACGAGCCACGAGAGGCTCGCGTCGGGATCCTGCGCGATCAGCGCGAACGGGATCGAGAAGAAGACGACGAACGCGGCCTGGAACTGGAAGAAGAAGAAGAGGTTCCGGTTCACGTTGTCGCCCCACTTGCGGCGGAGCTCCCGGTAGCGGCCGTCCTCCTCCTTCCCGAGCACGCGGTTGAAGAGGAGGTAGAAGCCGAGCCGGAACCCCCAGATCGAGGCGAGGAGCGCCGCGACCACGCGCATCTCGGCACTCCCGTCGCCGAGGATGGCGTACGCGATCGCGCAGCAGGCGATGAGCATCGCCCACGCGACGTCCACGTGGCTCGCGTCCCCGATCCGGATCGCGAGCCCCCAGAGGAGCGCCATGGAGACCGACGCCAGGATCAGGCCGACGAGCAGCAGTCCCCAGACGGATTCGATCACGATCCACCTGCGAACGATCGGCGCCCGCTCCCGCGAGCACCGATCGCGCGAAGGTCCCTGAAGGCGTCCGCTTCGCGGCCGTGTGTCGGCTGGGCATCCACGTCAGCGTGGCCCCGGGACGCCCTTGAACTCGTAGTGCAGCGGCTCGCGGCCGGGCTGGACGATCCACGCCTCGCCGGTGCCCTCGCTCCGGTACGCGGCCCACACGCCCTCTGCGACGTCCTCTGGCCGGAGGAGCCGGAAGCCGCGCGCTCCGAGGTCGTGCTTGAACTCGTCGGTCATCAGGCCCGTGTCCGCCCAGCCGGGGCACACGGCCTGAACCTTGATCCCGCGCTCGGCGAGCGGCGGTGCGACCGAGCGCACGAAGCCGACGACGGCGTGCTTCGTCAACCCGTAGATCGGGTCGTCCGCGATTGCGGTGAGCCCCGCGAGGGAGGCGGTCGCGACAATCGCGCTTCCGGCGGGCATGACGTGCGCGAGGCGGCGGACGCCGAAGACGACGCCGTCGACGTTGACGCCGACGGCGCGCCGATACTGCTCGTCGGTGAGGTCGGTGATGTCCTCGGAGCCGGTGAGGACGCCGGCGTTGAGGCAGGCGAGATCGAAGGGGCCGACACTCTCCCACGCCCCCGGATCGGTGACGTCGAAGCCGGTGACGAGATCGAGCTTCTCGACCTCGAAGCCCTCCGCCTCGAGCCTGGAGACGATCGCACCGCCGATGCCACCTGCCGATCCGGTCACGAGTGCCTTCACGGGACGAGCACCACCTTTCCGGTCGACTTGCGCTCCTCGATCAGCCTATGCGCCTCAGGCGCCTGCTCGAGCGGATACTCGCTGCCGACGATCGGTCGCACCGCGCCGCCCTCCCAGAGGCGCAGGACGTCCGCCGCTGCGCGGCGCACGAGCTCCGGGTCACGGCCTATGAGCCGGCCGAGGTAGAAGCCGTGCACGCCGATGTTCCGCCCGACGAGCCAGGTCGGGCTCACGTCCTGCCAGAGGCCGCCCGCGTAGCCGACCGCGATCGCCGTCCCCATCGGCTTCAGCAGGGAGAGGCAGCTCGCGAAGACGTCTCCGCCGACGAGGTCGAACGCGACGTCGACCTGCTCGAGCTCGCCCATGCCCTCGTACGTCACCACCTCCGCGGCGCCGAGCGAGCGCGGGAGCTCGAGCTTCCCCTCGCTGCCGACCGCGGCTACCGGGACGCCGTTCAACGCCCGCACGAGCTGCACCGCGGCCGTGCCCACGGCACCCGCTGCGGCCGTCACGAGCACACGCTTGCCGAATGCGACCCGGACGAGCTCCGTGAGCGGGATCCAGGCGGTGAGGAAGGCCATCGGGAAGGCCGCGCCCTCCGCGTAGCTCGCGCCGGCCGGGAGGGGGAGGAGCCACCGTCGATCGACGGCGACACGTTCCGCGTAGCCGCCGCCCCCCGAGAGGACGAGGCCCATGACGCGGTCACCGTCGAGGTCACCGGCGATCTCCGATCCGAGCACGGTCGGGAGCTCCGGCATCTGGGGGTACATGCCGCGCCGGACCAGGACGTCGGCGAAGTTGATCCCGCAGGCGCGGACGTCGACGATCGCGTGGCGATCGTCAGCGGCGGGCTCGGGCACGTCGCTCACGCCGAGCTGCTCGGGCCCACCAACGCCTTCGAGGACGGCGGCTCTCATGCTCGCCCCGCTGCAAGCCCCGGCGCGCGCCGCGCCGATCCGAGACACGCCCGAAGAGCCACGCTACAACTTGTAACTTGGCTCGGAGTGCGTTCGATCCCGCGTTGTTGCAGGGATCTCCGCTCCCAAGTTACAACTTGCAACTTGGGGAAGACGTGCGCGTGAGCATGCCGGGAGCGCAACGTGGCCGCGCCCGCCCTACCGGCCCGTGAAGCTCGGCGGGCGCTTCTCGAGGAAGGCGGCGACGCCCTCGGCGCCGTCCTCCGACTCCAGGCAGCGGCGGAAGCCATCCGCCTCGCGGCGAAGGCCCTCCTCCAGCGAGAGGTCGCGCGTCGTGCGCGCGAGCTCGCGGAGCACGCCGACCGAGACGGGCGAGCGCTCGGCAATCGTGCGGGCGATTCCGAGCGCCGTGTCGAGGAGCTCCTCCTGTGGGACGACCTTCTCCACGAGGTTCCAGTCGTACGCGGTCGAGGCGTCGATGAAGTCGCCGGTGAGGTTCAGGAGCAGCGCGCGCCCGATCCCGACGAGCCGCGGGAGCCGCTGCGTGCCTCCGCCTCCGGGGATCAGCCCGAGCTTGATCTCCGGCTGCCCGAGCTGGGCGTCCTGCGATGCGATGCGGAGGTCGCAGCACATCGCGAGCTCGAGCCCGCCTCCGAGGCAGAAGCCGTGGATCGCGGCCACGAACGGGGTCCGCGCCGCGTCCATGCGCGCCCCGAGCTTCTGGATCCCGCGAGCGGAGCCGCTCTCCTGCGCCTCGCGCGCGGCTTCCCGCAGCGACGGGAACTCCGAGATGTCCGCGCCCGCAACGAACGCCCTGTCGCCAGCCCCCTTCAGCACGATCGCTCGGACCTCGTCGTCGCCGTCCAGCGCGTCGATCTCCGCCTCGAGTTCCTCGAGCAGTGGCGCGGACAGCGCGTTCACGGGTGGGTGATCGATCGTGACGACCGCGACCGCGCCGTCGCGCTCTGTCGAGATGAACTCAGCCATGCGCAAGACGGGAAGTCGCGCGAGCGACTTCCCGTCGCGCGAAGATCCCTGAAGGCGTCCGCTCCGCGGCCGCTGGGTTCGGGGTTGTCCGTTCGGCCGTCACGTCGTCTCCGCCGGCTGGGCCGCGAACTGCTCGCGGAGCGCGGTCTTGCGGAACTTACCGACGGCGGTCTTCGGGATCTCGCCCACGAACTCGAACCGGTCGGGGAGCCACCACTTCGCGAAGTGGGGTGCGAGGAATTCGCGGAGCTCGTCGTCCGTCGCCGACTGGCCCTCCCTCAGCACGACCACTGCGAGCGGTCGCTCGGCCCACTTCTCGTCGGGGACGGCGATGACCGCGGCCTCGGCGACCGCGGGATGACCCATCAGTGCGTTCTCGAGCGTGACGGTCGAGATCCACTCGCCGCCGGACTTGACGAGGTCCTTCGAGCGGTCCTGGATCTCGATGTAGCCGTGCGGCTCGATGGTGACGATGTCGCCGGTCTTGAACCAGCCGTCGTCGGTCCAGCGGTCGGCGCCTTCGGGCGAGTCGTAGTACGCGGACGAGATCCACACGCCGCGGACCTCGAGCTCGCCCATCGTCTCGCCGTCCCAGGACACGAGCCCCTCGGCCCCACGGGCGCGCATCTCGACGAACGGGGCCGGGATCCCCTGCTTGGCGCGGTACCGGTACTGCTCCTCCTCCGGCAGGCCGATCTCTCGTGCAGTCAGCTCGGAGACGGTGCCGAGCGGCGCCATCTCGGTCATGCCCCAGGCATGGACGATGTGGAGCCCGTGCCGCTTCTCGAACGCCTCGATCATCGCCTGCGGGGCCGCGGAGCCTCCGACGACCATCGCGCGCACCGTGGACGTGTCGTACTTGTCGGGGTTCGCGTCGAGCTCCTGCAGGATCCCCATCCAGATCGTCGGCACGCCGGCGGTGATCGTGACCTTCTCCTGCTGGAACGCCTCGAGGAGGCTCGGCCCGTCGAGATGCGGTCCAGGAAAGACCTGCTTCGCGCCGGTGAGCGTGCAGGTGAAGGGGAAGCCCCAGGCGTTCGCATGGAACATCGGCACGACGGGTAGCACGGAGTCCTGCTCGGTCACCGAGAGCACTCCGGCCATCGCCGAGGCGAGTGAGTGCACGGCGATCGCGCGATGCGAGTAGACGGCGCCCTTTGGCTGGCCGGTCGTCCCGCTCGTGTAACACATCGCCGCCGCGGTGCGCTCGTCGATGTCGCGGTCCGGGAGGTCTCCGGGCTCGGCGCTCGCGAGGAGGTCCTCGTACTCGATCGCCCCCTCGGGGGTGTCCCCGTCGCCGACCGCGATCACGTGCTCGAAGCCGGCGCGCTCGCGGAAGTTCTCGACGAGTGGCCAGAGAACCTTGTCCGCGATGAGCACGCGGTCGCCCGCGTGCTTCGCGATGTAGGTGAGGTCGTCCGGGTGGAGTCGGAGGTTGAGCGTGTGCGTGACCATGCCGCCGACCGGGACGCCGATGTAGGTCTCGAGGTGCTGGTAGTGGTTCCAGCAGAACGTCGCCACACGGTCGCCGTCGCCGAGCCCGAGCTCCTTCCGGAGCGCCGCGGCCAGACGCTTCGCGCGAGGCGCGAAGTCGGCGTACGTGTAGCGGTGCCAGCTGCGATCCGGGAGCCGCGTCGCGATCTCCCGCTCCCCGAACAGCTGCTCGCCGCGCCGCAGGATGGCCGGCACGTTGAGCTGGTAGTCCATGGTCAGGCCTTCCATCTCAGCCTCCTTTTGAGAGGGAGGCGGCCGCCGGGCGCGACGACCCCTCCTGGTCGGTTCCGTTCAGCAGCATCGCCGCGATCTCGGCCCGCAATCGCGTCCCCGAGGTCCCGAAGCTCTGGATCCAGAGAGCTCGCTTGTAGAGCCGCTGCAGCACGTGCTCCCAGGTGAACCCGATGCCTCCGTGCACCTGGATCGCCGTCTCGCACACGGTCACCGCGGCCTCTGCTGCCTGCGACTTCGCGGCCGCTGCGGCGATCGCGGTCTGCGGGTCGTCCACTGCCACGCACCACGCCGCCCAGAGCGACAGGGAGCGCGCGAGCTCGAGCTGCGTGTACGCGTCGGCGAGCGGGTGGGACACGGCCTGGTAGACGCCGATCCGCTTCCCGAACTGCTCGCGGCCGGCCGCATACTCGATCGCCAGCTCGAGCGCCCTGCGTGCGACGCCGCACGCCTCGATTGCCAGCGCCGCGTGCGTGCGCGCCGTGATCTCCTCGACCACGGTCGAGTCCGCGAGCCGGCGGCCGACAGTGCCCCCGCGTACGACGCCGAGGGGGCGCGTCTCGTCGGTCGTCGTGAGGATTTCCCGCTCGGCGCCCTCGAGCTCGTAGATCCCGTCTCCGCCGATCGTCGCGATGCGATCCGCCGTGTCGAGGTCGGAGACGAGCGGCCCGAGCGCGAGCGTCCAGCTCGCCTCGCCCGCGGCCACCTCCGCGCGGAGATCGTCCGGCAGGGCAGGGAGCGCGAGCGCGATGGTCGAGAAGAACGGGCCGTGGTACAGCGCGCGACCGAGCTCCTCGAAGAGGACTGCCTCCTCGACGAAGCCGAGCCCTACGCCGCCCGATTCCTCGGAGACGGAGACACCTGTCCAGCCGAGCTCCGCGAGCTCGGCCCACGTCGGCTCGGGGTTCGCGGCGACGAAGTCCTGCGCCTGCTCTCGAAGTGCTTCCTGCTCGGGTGTGAAGGTGAAGTCCATGGTCTCCTAGCGCGACTTGGGGAGGCCGAGCACGCGCTCGGCGACGATGTTGCGGAGCACCTCCGACGTCCCCGCCTCGATCGTGTTGCCGCGGCTGCGAAGCTGCTGGTACTGCCAGTAGCCGCCGTAGGGGGCGTTGTCCTCGCCCAGCGCGGCGTCCGGCCCGAGGAGCTCGAGCGCGAGCTTGGTCACGCGCTGGTTCGCCTCCGACCAGACGAGCTTCGAGATCGACCCCTCCGGGCCGGGCAGCCCGGTCTTCACGAGCGACGAGAGCGCCCGGTAGTTCGTGAGCCTGAGCGCTTGCATCCCGATCCACTCCCGTGCGATCCGGTCGCGCTGCATCGGGTCGGCGCCGCGGTCGCGCGCGAGGGCGACGAGCTTGCGCACCTGCACCTCGAGCGCCGCCTGCAGCGCGAACCCGAGCGTCCCGCGCTCGTGCAGGAGCGTCGTCATCGCCACCTGCCAGCCGCCGCCGACTTCACCGAGGAGGTTCTCCACGGGCACCTGCACGTTGTCGAAGAAGATCTCGTTGAACTCCGACTCGCCCGTGATCTGCCGGAGCGGGCGGACGTCGACGCCGGGCGCCTTCATGTCCACGATCAGGTACGTGAGCCCCGCGTGCCGCGTCGAGTCGGGGTCGCTCCGCGTCAGGAGGATGCAGTAGTCCGCGATGTGGGCGAACGACGACCACACCTTCTGCCCGTCCACGACGAAGTGACCGTCCTCGAGCCGGGCGCTCGTGCGGACGCCGGCGAGGTCGGATCCCGCGCCGGGCTCCGAGAAGCCCTGGCACCAGATCTCGTCTGCGGACAGGATGGCGGCGAGGTGGCGGGTCTTCAGCGCCTCCGTGCCGTACGCCATGATCGTCGGCCCGGCCATGCCGATGCCGATGACGCCGATGTGCGGGGGCGCCTCCGCCCGCGCCATCTCCTCGAGCAGGATCGCCTGGTGCGTGTACGAGGCGCCGCCGCCGCCGTACTCCTTCGGCCAGGTGAGGCCCGCGTAGCCGCCGTCGTAGAGCGCGCGGCTCCAGGCCCGCATCTCCGCTCCTTCGAAGCGCATCGCGCCGCCGCGGTGACCGCGCAGCTCGTCGGGGAGGTGCTCCTCGATCCAGGCGCGCAGGTCGGCCCGGAACGCAGCCTCCTCGGGGGTGTCCCGCAGGTCCACGAAAACGATCCTAGAGGCCTGCGCTCGCGCGCGTCCACAGCAGCGCGCTCCGTGGGTGCGGCTGAGGTGCGGCTTCGGTGCGGCGAACGGGTCTGCGGGGGCGCGACACGCGGCATGTCTCCGGCGGCTACGGTTGCCCGACGGTGCGGAGCGCCCTTGCCGTCGCCCTCCTCGCTCTCGCTCTCGCCCTCGCCGCCTGTGGCGGTGAGGGCGGTCCGAGCTCCTCGCCGACGACCGAGCCGCCGACCACCACGGAGCCCCCGCCCGAGCCGCATCCGGAGCCCGAGCCGGCTCCACCGGAGCCCGCTCCTCCGCCGAGCCTTCCGCCGCCGGACGTTGCGATGTCGTGGTCGTCGGCGGGCGCGTTCGTCTGGCACGAGGAGGACGTCTCTCCCGAGGCTCTCGGCGCCGAGCTGCGCTCGGCGGGATTCGGCTGGTTGGCGCTTCGGGTCCACGACGGCCTCGTCGAGGACCCCATCGTCGCGGACTGGGTCGCGCGCTTTCGGCGCGCGAGCGGCCTCCCGGTCGGCGGCTGGGGCGTGCTCCGCGAGGACCCGGTCCGCGAGGCGGCGCTCGCCGACGCGCTGATCGCCCGGCACGGGCTCGACTTCTACGTCGCGAACGCCGAGCTGGAGTACGGGTACACCGCCTCCGACGGTCAGAGCCCGAGGCGTTTCGAGCGCTCACGCTCGTTCGTCTCCGCGTTCAGGCGGCTGCGGCCCGCGCTTCCCGCCGGGCTCTCGTCCTATTGCCGCCCCGACCGCCACGACCTCGACTGGGGGGCGTGGGCCGACTCGGGGTTCGTGTTCCTCCCCCAGGCCTACGTCAACGACTTCGGGCCGGGCGCGAGCCCGGTGGCGTGCGCACGGGCCGCCCGGCCGGTGTTCGGCGACTCGGTGCACCCGACGATCGGAAGCTACGACGGGGCGCTCGGCGCGCCGAGCCCCGAACGCTATGCACGGCTGCTCGGGCAGGCCGGGACGGTCGGGTTCTCCGTATACCTCGCGGAAACGGGCATGACCGAGGACGAGTGGTCGGTGCTCGGGGAGGCGATCGTCGTCGCGGGCATCGCGCGTCTGCCTCGCCCGGTATAGGCATCCCCGTTGCCACGGCGCGCGCGCCCCGATTAGGGTAGGACGCCGATGGCCCTCCTCGAGGTACGGGACGTCACCCTGCGCTTCGGCGGCATCGTCGCTCTCGACGGTGTCTCGTTCGCGGTCGAGGAAGGCCAGATCTCGGGCCTCATCGGGCCGAACGGCGCCGGCAAGACGACGGCGTTCAACGTCATCACGCGCCTGTACAGGCCCGACTCCGGCGAGGTGCTGCTCGACGGATCGTCCATCCTCAGGTCGGGCCCGCACCGCATCGTCCGCAAGGGCATCGCCCGGACGTTCCAGAACCTGCAGCTCTTCCGGACGATGACGGTGCTGGAGAACGTCCTCGTCGGCGCGCACTCCAGGGGCCGCAAGGTGGGGAGCAAGGAGGCGCTCGAGACGCTCGACGTGGTCGGGCTCCGGCCGCTGGCGCACTTCCCTGCCGCGGCGCTGCCGTACGGCACGCAGAAGCGGGTCGAGCTCGCGCGCGCTCTCGTCGCCCGCCCCCGCCTGCTCCTTCTCGACGAGCCGGCGGGAGGGCTGAACCACGAGGAGGTCGCGGAGCTCGGGACGTTCATCAAGAAGATCCGCGACGACTTCGAGCTCACGATCCTCCTGGTGGAGCACCACATGAGCCTCGTCATGGGGATCTCCGATCACGTGAACGTCCTCAGCTTCGGCCGCAAGATCGCCGACGGCCCTCCGGCCCAGGTGCAGGCGAACCCGGCGGTCATCGAGGCCTACCTCGGCAGCGAGGACGACGACGAGGACGACGTGGAGCCCGCGAGCCCGGATGCAGAGCCTCCCGCGCCGGAGCCGGAGGAGGGCGAGCAGCAATGAGGACGCTGCTCGAGCTCGACCGCGTCGAGGCTCACTACGGGCCAGTGCAGGCGCTCCACGACGTGTCGCTCACCGTCTCGGAGGGCGAGATCGTGGCCGTTCTCGGCGCCAACGGCGCCGGCAAGACCACGACCCTTCGCGCGATCTCGGGCACCGTCAGCCGGGGTGGGACGATCGAGTTCGAAGGGAAGCCGTTCAAGGGCGGGCCGGAAGCCGCGGCGCGCGCCGGCATCGCGCACCTCCCGGAGGGGCGCGGCACGTTCGTCGATCTCACGGTGACGGAGAACCTTCGGCTCGGCGCCTACCCGAGGCGGGATCGCGAGGTCAGAAAGGACATCGAGCGCATCTCTGCCTACTTCCCCTGGATGGCCGAGCGCGGCCGCCAGCGCGCGGGAACGCTCTCCGGGGGCGAGCAGCAGATGCTCGCGCTCGGTCGCGCGCTCATGAGCCGTCCGCGGCTTCTCCTCCTCGACGAGCCATCGCTCGGGCTGGCCCCCATGATCGTGCGCGAGTTCTTCCGCACCGTGCGCGAGCTGAACGAGAAGGAGGGGCTGACCGTGCTCGTGGTGGAACAGGACGCGCGGATCGCGCTCTCGGTCTCGTCGCGTGCGTACGTGCTCGAGGTCGGCCGCGTCGCGCTCACGGGGCGAAGCGATGAGCTCCGAAGGGACGAGGGCGTCCGCAGGAGCTACCTGGGGTACTGATGCTCGCCGCCGACTTCGACACCGCGTACTTCGCCCAGCAGGTCGTCTCCGGCCTCGCGTCGGGTGGCATCTATGCACTCCTCGCACTCGCGCTCGTGATCATCCATCGCTCGACCGGCGTCATCAACTTCGCCCAGGGCGAGATGGCGACGCTCTCGGCGTACATCTGCTGGGCGCTGATCGCGAGCAAGGGCCTGCCCTACTGGCCCGCGTTCGTCGCGACGCTCGCACTGTCGTTCGGCGGCGGCGTCGCGATCCACCGGGTCGTCATCCGTCCGGTGGAGCGCGGGAGCGTGCTCCGTATCGTCATCGTCACGATCGGCCTGTTGATCGCCATCAACGGCTTCATCATCTGGCAGTGGTCGGGTGAGCCGCAACAGCTGCAGAGCCCGTTCGGGACGGGCATCGTCACGATCGGCGACGTCGCCGTCTCCGAGCACGACATCGGGACGATCGTCGTCGCGCTCGCGATCGTCTTCCTGCTCTGGCTCCTCTTCCAGTTCACGAAGGTCGGGCTCGCGCTCCGCGCGACCGCGGTGAACCCCGAGGAGGCGCGGCTCGTCGGCGTGCGGGTCACGTGGATGCTCGCGCTCGGGTGGGGGCTCGCGGCAATGCTCGGCGCGGTGGCCGGGATGCTCACGGCGCCGATCGTCGGGCTCGACCCGAACATGATGGTCGCGATCCTGATCTACGCGTTCGCGGCCGCGGTGCTGGGGGGCATCGACTCGCCCATCGGGGCGGTCGTCGGAGGGCTCCTGCTGGGCCTGGTGCTGAACATGCTGACCTTCTTCAGCCAGTACAGGGCGTTCGACTGGTTCTCCGAGGAGCTCCGGCTCCCGATCGCGCTCCTGATCATCCTCGTCGTGCTGCTCGTGAAGCCGTCCGGCCTCTTCGGCCATGCGCAGGTGAAGCGCGTATGACACCTCGCACGCAGCGCATCATCGGGTTCGCCTCGTTCGCGGCGTTCGCCGTCTTCGTCGCCGTGCTGCCGGCCTTCATCTCCGACTTCAGGGCGCAGCAGTACGCGTACGTCGGCATCTACCTGATCGCCCTGCTCGGCCTCAACATCCTCACGGGCTACACGGGCCAGATCTCGCTCGGACACGGCGCCTTCATGGCGATCGGCGGCTACACGGCCGCGATCCTGATGGTCGGGAACGAGCAGTTCGGCGGCCCGATCTCGGGTGGGCTCCGGGACGTCTGGACGCTCCCCTTCGCCGCGGTCGTGGCGGGCTTCGTCGGGCTCCTGTTCGGGCTCCCGGCACTCCGCCTCTCGGGGCTCTACCTCGCGCTCGCGACCTTCGCGGTCGCGGTCGCGTTCCCGTCCTTCGTCAAGCGCTTCGACGAGTTCTCCGGCGGCGGTCAGGGGATCAACCTCTTCGGGACGCCCGAGCTCACCGGCTCTCTCGCAGGGGAGGTCGAGATCCTCGGCTGGTCGATGAGCTACAACCAGTGGCTCTACTACCTCGCATGGTCGATCGCGCTGCCGGCCTTCGGCGTCGCGTGGCTCATCATCCGAGGGCGCACGGGCCGGGCGCTGCGGGCCGTGCGGGACAGTGAGACGGCCGCGGTCTCCTCCGGGGTCAGCCTCGCCCGGTACAAGACGCTCGCGTTCGGGATCAGCGCGGCCTTCGCGGGTCTCGCCGGCGGGCTCTTCGCGATCGCCAACACCTTCGTCAACCCCGACACCTTCCCGGTCGCCCTGTCGATCTTCCTGCTCATCGGGATCGTCGTGGGAGGTCTCGGTGGCCTCTCTGGCCTCGTCGCGGGCGCGATCTTCATCCAGTTCCTGCCGCTCTGGGCGCAGGGCGAGGACCTGGGCTCGGTGCTTCCGGACTTCGTCACCGAGGGTGGGACGATCGGCGGCTGGCTCTTCAAGGGCACGAGCGCGCCCGGCGGAGCGGCGATCGTCTACGGCGCCGTGCTCATCCTGCTCATGTTCCTGATCCCGAACGGCGTCAGCGGCCTCTTCCGCCGCATCGGTAACGCCTTCGTGCGCCGACGCTGAGCCTGCGCCACTGCGGCGCTCGGCGGCAGCCGCGCGTGCGACGATAGGCGGCGATGCCCGTCGCCGACGACCTTCTCGCCGCGCCGCTCGAGGAGCTCCTGCTGGAGGCGCGCCGGCTGCGCACCGGGCCGCTCGTCACGTACTCGCCGAAGGTCTTCGTCCCGCTCACGACGCTGTGTCGTGACGTTTGCGGCTACTGCACGTTCGCCCGACCGCCCCGGCGCGGGGAGCGGGCGTTCATGACCGAGGACGAGGTGCTGACGATCGCGCGGGCCGGCGCGGCCGCAGGCTGCCGCGAGGTGCTCTTCACGCTCGGCGACAAGCCCGAGCTCCGCTACAAGGTCGCCCGCGACGAGCTCCGCGCCCTCGGCTGCGCGACGACGCTCGAGTACCTCGCGCGGTGTGCGCGGCTCGTCCTCGAGGAGACGGGGCTCCTGCCACACCTGAATCCAGGGGTTATGACGCGCGAGGAGCTCGACTTGCTCCGTCCGGTCTCGGCGTCGATGGGGATCATGCTCGAGACGACGGCAGCGCGGCTCTCGGAGCGAGGTGGCCCGCACTGGGCCTCGCCGGACAAGATCCCCGCCCGTCGCATCGAGACGATCCGGCTCGCGGGCGAGCTGCGCATCCCGTTCACGAGCGGGATCCTCATCGGCATCGGGGAGACGCGCGAGGAGCGGGTCGACGCATTGCTGGCGCTGAAGGCACTCGGCGACGAGTACGGGCACGTGCAGGAGGTCATCGTCCAGAATTTCCGTGCCAAGCCGGGGACGCGCATGGCGTCGCATACGGAGCCCTCGCTCGAGGAGCACCTGTGGACGATCGCCTCCGCGCGTGTTCTCCTCGGCTCTGACTGGCACATCCAGGCTCCGCCGAACCTCGCCTTCGACGACTTCCCGCGCCTGCTCGACGCCGGGATCGACGACTGGGGCGGGGTCTCGCCCGTCACGATCGACCACGTGAACCCGGAGGCGCCCTGGCCCGAGCTCGAGCGGCTGGTGGAGGCGACTCGCTCACGCGGGCTCGAGCTCGCGCCGCGGCTTCCGCTCTACCCCGAGTACGTCGCAGGCCTCGAGACATGGGTCGATCCCGCGCTCGCGCCGGCCGTCCGGCGCGCGGCGGACGCCGTCGGTCTCGCGCGCGATGACTCCTGGGCCCCGGGTGAGCCGGGCGCCGTTCCCCTCGTCGTCCGCCGGGAGGCGCTCCCGCTCGAGCTCGTCGGAGACGAGCTGGGGGAGGACGAGGTGACCCGGCTGCTCCGGGCGCGCGGTGAAGAAGCCCAGCGGGTCTTCGCCGCGGCCGACCGGCTTCGGCGCGAGGTCTGCGGCGACGACGTCACCTACGTCGTCACTCGGAACGTCCAGTACACGAACGTCTGCTACTTCCGGTGCGGGTTCTGCGCGTTCTCGAAAGGGAAGCTTGCGGAGAACCTGCGCGGTGCCCCGTACGTCGTCCCGTTCGCGGAGATCGGGCGTCGTGCGGCGGAGGCCTGGGAGCGCGGCGCGACAGAGGTCTGCCTCCAGGGCGGCATCCACCCGGCCTTCACGGGCGACTACTACGCCGACGTCGTCCGCGCGGTCAAGGAAGCAGCGCCCGGGATCCACGTCCATGCGTTCTCGGCGCTCGAGGTCTGGCAAGGCGCGGCGACACTCGATGCGTCGCTCGAGGAGTACCTGGCCCGGCTCCGTGACCTGGGGCTCGGCTCGCTTCCAGGTACCGCCGCCGAGGTGTTGGACGACGAAGTGCGGCGGATCATCTGCCCGGACAAGGTCACGACGGACCAGTGGCTCGAGGTGCACGACGCGGCGCACCGGGCCGGGCTGCGCTCGAACGTGACGCTCATGTTCGGGCACGCCGACTCGCCGCGGAGCTGGGCGCGGCACTTGCTACGGGCGCGCGAGCAGCAACAGCGGACGGGTGGGTTCACCGAGCTCGTGCCGCTCCCGTTCGTCCCCATGGAGGCGCCGATGTACCTGCAGGGGCGTGCGCGGCGCGGCCCGACGTTCCGCGAGGTGCTCCTCGTGCACGCCGTCGCGCGCCTGGCGCTCCACCCGTGGATCACGAACGTCCAGGCGTCCTGGGTGAAGCTCGGGCCGGAGGGAACGCGCGAGGCGCTTCGCGCCGGAGTCAACGACCTCGGTGGCACGCTCATGAACGAGTCGATCTCGCGCTCGGCGGGAGCGTCGTTCGGCCAGGAGCTCTCTCCCGAGGGGATGGAGGCCCTGATCCGCTCGGCGGATCGCGTTCCGCGCCAGCGGACGACGCTGTACGGCGAGCCTCCCGAGGAGCGGGTGCGCGCCTCGTTCGATGCACCGCCGCTCGCCGAGCCGCGCACGCTTCCGGTCAAGGATGCCGGCCTGGTCGCGCCGTCGCGTCTCGTCCGACCCGGCCTCGCTGCCGCGCCGAGCGCCTGACCTACGAGCGGCCGGCGAAGGGGAGCCGGGCGAGCACGCCCGGGAGGCGCCGTCGGCTCGCTCTCAGCGCCTCGTGGAGCGAGGCTGCCGCCTCGGGGCCGTGAAGCCCGGCTCCGTGGCCGGTCAGCACGTGCTCGGGCTCGAACGCTCGGAGCTTCTTCGGCGGCGTCAGGCGCAGGAGAAGGTGCACCCCGATCGGCGCCTTTCCTCCCGTGAAGAAGGGGTTCGTCCCGACCGCCTCGGCGACGACGAGCGTCCGCCGCTCCGGCCACCAGAGAGCCGTCTCCGCCCAGCGCTTCCGACGCATGATCGGGATGCATGTGAACGGGCTGCCCGGAAGGTCATCGGGGGCGACGAGGTGGGGGATGTCGAGCCGTTCTGCGATCGTCGCGCAGTCACGGCTGTGCCGGTCGAGGAGCTGGAGGACGCACGCCGGGTCGCCAAGGCCTTGCGCTCGCTCGATGGCGTCGGGCCAGTCGACAGGATCGACGAGCCAGACCCTCCCGTCGGCGGCGACGGCGTGCGAGGTGCGCGTCATCGGCTCGTCGACGATCCATGAGAAACCGTGGATCCCGAGGTCGTCGCAGAAGTGGATGCCGGCCGTCACGAGCCGAGGAGCGTTTCACCTCGGGCGGGAGCCGTGCGACCCGCACGGTCGTGCCACCCGGGTCGCACGGCTGCCGGGCCTTCAGTCACGGGCCTGGGCCGGGCTCAGCGCGCTGTTCGCGCCGAGCTCGATCTCGAGGTCCTCGTCGGCCGCTTCGCGAACGCGCGCCCGAACCTCGCGCTCGTAGCGGCCGTCGAGAATGGCTCCCCAGACGAGCAGGCCGATGCCGAACACGACGATGAGCGTGACGAGGGTGCCGTACGCGAAGAGCGCGACGGTGTTCATCGCCGACGCTCGGCCGGGCGCAGGAGCGCTCCAAGGGCGAGGATCGATGGCACCCACAGCCCGACGAAGATGCCCTGCTGCTCGTTCCCGGAGAACCACAGGCTGACGGACAGGACGAACGAGGCCGCCGCGGCGAGGAGAAAGAGCCCCGTGGACGCCATCCGGTACGAGCCCGCCCGCGTTGTCGTAGTCGTCGCTTGCATGGTGCCTCCAATCTGTCGAGTGTATGTACAGATACTGTATCAGAAATGAACAAGTTGGCCCGGCCGCGCCCGGCGGGTGGCTCTCAGGCTTCGAGCGCGAGCAGGTCGGCGATCGTCTCGCGTCGCCGTATCACTCTCGCGTGGCCGGCGCTCACGAGAACAGCGGCCGGACGCGGGGCGCCGTTGTAGTTCGAGCTCATTGCCAGCGTGTACGCGCCGGTCGCGGGCACGGCGAGCAGGTCTCCTCTGCGTGGGGACGGGAGCGTGACGTCGTCGATGAGGACGTCTCCCGACTCGCAGTGCATTCCCGCGACGCTCACGGTCTCGTCGGGCGCCTCGTCCGCCCGCGAGGCGCTCAGCGCCGTATACCGGGCCTCGTAGAGCTGCGGGCGGGGGTTGTCCGACATGCCGCCGTCGACCGCCACCCAGGTTCGCTCCTCGAGGCGCTTGACGGCGCCCACGCGGTAGAGCGTGACGCCGGCCCGCCCGACCAGACACCGCCCCGGCTCGAGCCAGACTGCCGGGGCCGGGAGCCCGTTGGCCTCGAAGGCCTCGTGCGCGGTGAGCACCGCGGCCGCGACGAGCTCTGCCGCGTCGGCCGCGACGTCCCCGGGGTGGTGGCGGATTCCGAACCCGCCGCCCAGGTCGGCGACCCGCGCCTGCCAGCCGAGGGAGTCGCGACAGGCAGCGGCGAACGCTGCGAGCCGCTGGATCGTCTCCGCCTGCGACGTGAAGTCCGGAAGCTGCGACCCCACGTGGACGTGGACTCCCAGCACGTCCAGCCCGCGGGAGAGCGCCTCGGCGACAGCGGCCCGCGCCAGCTCGGGCGGGAGGCCGAACTTCGATCCGTGGTGCCCGGTGACGATCGCCTCGTGCGTGTCCGCATCGACGCCCAGCGTCACCCGCACGAGGACGCGTGTGATGCCCGCTTCGGCCGCGAGGGCGACCTCGTCGAGCGCATCGAGAACCACCGGAGCGTCGAGCTCGGCGGCATCGCGCAGGAGCGCCTCTTCCTTGTTGTTGCCGTGCACGACGAGCTCGGCACCCGCGAGCCCGGCAGCGCGCGCGAGCGCGAGCTCGCCCGCGGATGCGACGTCGGCTCCGATCCCCTCCTCGCGGAAGAGCCGCAGCACGGAGGCGCTCGGGAACGCCTTGGTGCCGTAGAAGATCCGCCCGCTCTCCCCGACCGCATCCGCGATCGCGCGCGCCTGCCGCCGGAGCGTCTCCTCGCAGTACACGTAGAGCGGCGTCCCGAAACGCTCTGCGAGCTCGGCGGCGCGTGCTCCGCCGAGCTCGAGCGAGCCGTGCTCGACGCGCGCGGAGTCCGGGAACAACGCCAGCATCGCGCGATTCTGCCTGTTACCCTTCCGGCTCATGGAGCAGCTTCTTCCGTAGTCCAGGGAACGAGCGCGGCGCACGCCGCGGCGGTCCCTCCAGGCCTCTCGAGCGAGAGGCTTTTTTGTCCCCGGAATCGAACGAGACGGTGATGGAGCGATACGACCCACAGGCGATCGAGGCGAAGTGGCAGGCGGTCTGGGACGCCGAGCAGGCGTTCGTCGTCCCGAACCCGGCTCCGGGCGAGGTCGGCCGCGGGGGGAAGACGTATGTGCTCGAGATGCTCCCCTACCCGTCCGGCGAGCTGCACATGGGGCACGTCAAGAACTACACGCTCGGGGACGTCGTCGTGCACGTGCGGCGCCGAGCGGGCCTGCAGGTGCTGCGGCCCATGGGGTACGACGCCTTCGGGTTGAACGCCGAGAACGCGGCAATCAAGGACGGCATCCATCCGCGCGTCTCGACCGAGCAGAACATCGAGGCGATCGAGCGGCAGATGCGGCGCATGGGCTGGGCGATCGACTGGACGCGCACGCTGTCCACCCACCGTCCGGAGTACTACCGCTGGACGCAGTGGCTCTTCCTGCGCTTCTTCGAGCGAGGTCTCGCGTATCGCACGGAGGCTCCTGTCAAGTGGTGCCCGGTCGACCAGACGGTTCTCGCGAACGAACAGGTGATCGAGGGCCGCTGCGAGCGCTGCGGCTCCGAGGTCGAGTCGCGCCGTCTGGAGCAGTGGTTCTTCCGCACCACGGAGTACGCGGACCGGCTGCTCGACGAGATGGCGCTGCTCGAGGAGTGGCCCGAGCGCGTGCTGACCATGCAGCGGAACTGGATCGGGCGCTCGCACGGCGCGCGGGTGGTGTTTTCCGTCGAGGGCAGCGGGGAGGAGCTTCCCGTGTTCACGACGCGGCCGGACACGCTATTCGGCGCGACGTTCTTCGTGCTCGCGCCCGAGCACCCGCTGTTGGAGGGGCTCGTCGCGGGCTCCGAGCAGGAGGCCGCGGTCCGTCAGTACGTTCGTCAGGCTGTGGGTCGGACGACCGCCGAGCGCGAGCAGCGCGAGAAGGACGGCGTCTTCACCGGCCGCCATGCCGTGAACCCGGTGAACGGCGAGTCGATCCCGATCTGGGTCGCCGACTACGTGCTCATGGAGTACGGCACGGGCGCGATCATGGCCGTTCCCGCTCACGACGAGCGCGACCACGCGTTCGCCGAGCGGTACGGCATCGAGATCAGACAGGTCGTCGCCTCCGCCCAGGACGACACGCCCGAGACGGAGGGTGCGTACGTCGCGCACACCGAAGGCGAGGTGCTCGTCGACTCCGCGGAGTTCACCGGCCTGCCCGCCCCGGAGGGCAGACGTGCCATCACCGCCTGGCTCGCCGAGCGGGATCGTGGCGAGGAGACCGTCGGCTACCGGCTGCGGGACTGGCTCCTCTCTCGGCAGCGCTACTGGGGCTGTCCCATCCCGGTCGTGCACTGCCCTTCGTGCGGCGTCGTCCCCTTGCCGGAAGAGGAGCTGCCCGTGCTGCTGCCCGAGATCGACGACTACCTGCCGAAGGGTCGCTCTCCGCTCGCTGCCGCGGGGGACTGGGTTGGAACGAGCTGCCCGCGCTGCGGTGGAGAGGCGAGCCGCGAGACGGACACGATGGACACGTTCGTCGACTCGTCCTGGTACTTCATCCGCTACTGCGATCCGCTCAACGACACCGCGCCGTGGTCACGGGAGGTCGCCGACTACTGGCTGCCGATCAACCAGTACATCGGAGGGGTCGAGCACGCGATCCTCCATCTGCTGTACGCGCGCTTCTTCGTGAAGGTGCTGAACGACATGGGACTGCTGGGTGTCCGCGAGCCGTTCGCTCGCCTCTACACGCAGGGGATGATCTACCGCGACGGCGCGAAGATGTCGAAGTCGAAGGGCAACGTCGTCTCGCCGGACGAGATCATCGAGCGCTACGGAGCGGACGCGCTGCGGTTGTACATCCTGTTTCTGGGCCCGGCGGACGAGGACGCCGAGTGGCAGGACACCGGGCTCGAGGGGACGAGTCGGTTCCTCGGCCGCCTCTGGCGCGCCGCGCTGGCGCAGGAGGAGAGGCCCGCGGTTGCCGACGTTCCGAACACCGCGCTCGCGCGTACCGCCCACCGGACGATCGCCAGGGTCACCGACGACATCGAGCGGCGCTTCGTCTTCAACACGCCGATCGCGGCGGTGATGGAGCTCGTCAACGAGATCCTGCGCGCGCCGGACGACCCGGCTGCGCGGTTCGCCGCCGAGACCGCCGTGTCGCTGATCCAGCCGTACGCGCCCCACGTCGCCGAGGAGCTCTGGGAGCGCCTCGGGCACGAGCGGCTGTGGGAGGCGCCGTGGCCGGAGGCCGACCCGACGATGCTCCAGCACGAGACCGTCGAGGTCGTCGTCCAGGTGAACGGGAAGGTCCGGGACAGGCTGCAGGTCGCTCCGGAAACGCCGGAGGACGAGCTCGTCGCGCTCGCGCGCGCGTCCGAGCGCGTGCAGTCCTACCTCGACGGTGGCGACGCGGCCCGCACGATCGTCGTGCCTGGCAGGCTCGTCAATTTCGTGACCTGAGCGCGAACCTCGCTGACGCCGGGCCCCTACGGTACTGACCACGGGCCCGCGCACCGTCTGGCCCACGGCCTCGCTTGACGCTGACTTTCGACGAAGTCGTGGCTCTCGCGTAGCGGTTCGTCGGCGACGCTGTCGATGTGCCGGCGATCTCGATCTCGCGCTCGACCGCTCTCGTCGTCGTCACCGTGCTGCTTGCGATCCTCGTACTCGCGGGCAACCGCCTCGCAGCGACCGGGGCGGCGCGCGCGCCCGAGGTCGTCGCACCGCTCGAGCCGGTCTCCGCGGGGCCGGCGAAGCGCGCTCTCGTGGTTCACGTCGTCGGTGCCGTGCGCCGGCCGGGCCTGTTTCGCCTCGCCGAGGGGGCTCGCGTCGCGGACGCCGTTGCCCGGGCGGGAGGGGCGACGCGGAGAGCGGATCTCGCGGGGCTCAACCTCGCCGCCCCGCTCGTGGACGGGACGCAGGTGCTCGTGCCGCGGCGCGCGGGCGCCGTCGGTGGGATGACAGCGGCGGGCTCTCCGGCCGCGATCGGAGCGGCTCCCGGGCGGAAGGTCAGCCTCTCCTCCGCCACGGCCGACGAGCTCGACGGGCTCCCCGGGGTGGGGCCGATCACCGCGCAGAAGATCCTCGACTACCGGGCCGAGCACGGCCCGTTCGCCTCGGTGGACGACCTCGACGCCGTGCCGGGGATCGGCCCGACGAGGATCGAGCAGCTGCGCGACCTCGTGACCCCGTGAGGCGAGCCCTCGAGCTCCACTGGCCGTCGTTCCTCGTACTGGCGGCGTGCGGGGGGCTCGCGCTCTCGAACCGCGTGACGGCCGGCGCCGTGGTGTGTGGGGCGGTTGCGCTCGCCGGGCTCACCGCCGTCGCTGCGACCGACGGATCGGCCCGGCTCGTAGGTTTGGCGATCGCACTGGCCGCGACGGGGCTCTGGTGGGGCTCGCTTCGCGTCGAGGCACTCGAACGAAGCTCTCTCGCCGTCGAGATCGGGTCGTCGGGCCGCGCGGAGCTCGTCGTGACCGGCGCCGCGCGGACGTCGCAGTGGAACATCCGCGTGCTCGGCGAGGTTCGGCGCTTTCGCGGTGAGTCGCTCCGTGAGCGCGTGCTCCTGACGCTGCCCGTCGGGCGCTCTCCGCCCCGCGGGACGATCCTCGAGACCCACGCCAGGGTCGTCGAGCCGCGCCCGCCGAAGGACGGGTTCGACGAGCGTGGGTGGCTGGCGCGGCAGGGCGTCCACGTCGTGCTGCGAGGCGGCTCGTGGCGCGAGCTCGGGCGGCGAGGGGGTGTGGTCGGGCTCGGCGACCGGCTACGCGATCGCGTGGAGGCCGCGGTAGCTCGCGGCACCGACGGGGTGCGTCGCGGCATCGTGCTCGGCGTCGTCCTCGGTGAAGACGAGGGCCTCCCGCGTGACGTCCAGCACGACTTCCGGGCCTCCGGCCTCTACCACCTGCTGGCGGTCTCCGGGCAGAACGTCGCGTTCATCGCGCTCGGCGTCTTCGGCGTCGGCTGGCTCCTTCGCCTCTCGCGCGTTGCGCGGGAGCTGCTCGTGCTTGCGGCGATCGGGGCGTACGTCCTCGCGGTCGGCTGGCAGCCGTCCGTGGTCCGGGCCGGTGTCGCCGGGGCGCTCGCGTCGCTCGCCTGGCTCGCTGCGCGACCGCGCGACCGTTGGCACTTCCTGTGCCTCGGCGCGCTGATCCTGCTCGCCTGGTCGCCCACGACGTTGTACGAGCCCGGCTTCCAGCTTTCCTTTGCCGCGGTCGCCGCGATCTTCGTCGGCGTGCCGAGGGCACAGCTGTTGGCGGAGGGGTACCCCGTGCCGCGCTGGGCGGCGGACGTGCTCTGCGTGGCGTTCGTCTGTGGCGCTGCAACGGCCCCGATCGTCCTCCTCCACTTCGACCGTGCCCCCGTGTACACGGTTCCGGCCAACGCCCTCGCGGCTCCCGCGATGCCGTTCGTTCTGGGGCTCGGCCTGCTCGCGGGCGCGGTCGACCTGATCTCGCCGTCGGCGGGGGCTGCGCTCGCCTGGCTGGCGGGTTGGGGTGCGGCCTGGCTCGAGCTCGTGGCCCGGGTCGTCGCCGCGCTCCCCGGAGCCCAGATCGGGAGGAGCGCGGCCGTGGTCGCGACGGTGATCATCGCGGTCGGCTGGACCGTGGTTCGTGCGGCGCGCTCGAGACCCGGCGTCCACAGGCCGGCGCTCGCTCTTGGCGCGGTCGCAGCTGCGGCGATCTCCGTTGCGGGCTGGCAGTCGCTGCGGCCACCGCCGTCGTGGGTCCGCCCGGAGGGCCTCCGGGTCACCTTCCTCGACGTGGGACAGGGGGACGCGGCGCTGCTCGAGACCGGGAGCGCGCGCGTCCTCGTCGACCAGGGGCCACCGGAGGCGGATGTGGCGGGCCAGCTCCTGGCAATGGGAATCCGCTCGCTCTCGGCGCTCGTCCTCACGCATCCGGAGCGCGATCACGTCGGCGGCGCGGCCGACGTGATCCGGAGGCTCCGGGTGGGAGTCGCCCTCGATCCCCGACTTGCGGCCACCGGCCCCGAGCACGAGGAGGCGCTCGTCGTCGCGCGTGCCCGCGGCGTCCCGGTGCGCGAGCTCCGAGCCGGGCAGGAGCTCCGCGCCGGCGGCCTCGTCCTCCGCGCTCTCTGGCCCCGGGATGCGGGCCTCCCGTCCGAGAGTCCGAACGACAACGCCGTCGTCCTCGTCGCCTCGTTCGGGGAGACGGACGTCCTCCTCCCGGCGGACGCGGAGTCCAACGTCACGGCGAGGCTCGCGATCGGCGACGTCGAGGTGCTCAAGGTCGCACACCACGGATCCGAGGACCCCGGGCTCGAGGCCCAGCTCCGGACGCTACGACCGGAAGTTGCTGTCGTCTCCGCCGGTCGCGGCAACGGCTACGGGCACCCGCGGCCCGAGACGCTGGCGACGCTGACGGCTGTTCCGGGGCTCGTCGTGCGCCGCACGGACCTCGACGGCGCGGTCGTCGTCGAGTCTGACGGTCGTCGTCTCCGAGTCCGATCCGGGGGGTAGGGTTGGCGCGTGGCCGACGCCCCGGACAAGGCCGTCTACCTCCTCACGGGAAGCGACCGGCCGAAGATCGAGACTGCGCTGGCACGGCTTCGCGGGCACTTCGACGCGGAGGCGGTCGAGCTCGTCAGCGCGATCGACGTGTCGGGGGAAGGTGCCGTCGCGCTCTGCAACAGCGGCGGTCTCTTCGGCGACGCGCGGCTCGTGGTCGTCGAGGACGTCGACGGACGCCGGGGCGGCGACAGCCGCCGAAAAGGGGGCTGGAAAGCGGCCGACGTCGAGACGGTGGTCGACTACCTCGAGAGCCCTGCGCCCGCGACGGTCCTGGCGCTCGTTGCCGAGGACGTGAAGAAGACGACCGCACTCTGGAAGGCGTGTGCCAAGGCGGGGACGGTGCTCGAGTACGCCGTCGAGAAGAAGAAGCTCGCGGCCTGGATCGCCGATCAGTTCCGGCAGCGCGGTGCGCGCGCCGAGCCCGAGGCGTGCACGGCGCTCGTCCAGCTCGTCGGTGACGATCTGCACGCGCTCTCGGTCGAGGTGGACAAGCTCTCGACCTGGGCCGGAGGCGAGTCGATCGGCGAGCGCGAGGTCCTCGCGCTCGCGGCCCCCATGCACGAGGAGCCCCTGTACGTCCTCACCGACGCGGTCGGCACTCGGGACGGCGCACTGGCTCTCGCCGTGAGCGAGACGATCTTCGAGCGTGACGATCGGCCGCGCCGGGACGTCTCGGCTCGTATGGCCGGGGCGATCGCGGGCCATGTCACCCGGCTGGCGACGCTGAAGCGAATGGCCGAAGCCGGTGTCGGCTCGAAGGAGGCAGCGACCGAGCTGTCCATGCACCCGTTCCGCGCGCAGAAGCTGTTCGAGCAGGCGGACGGGTTCTCGACCGCGGAGCTCGAGGACGCGGTCGTGAGGGTTGCGGCTCTGGACGGTGCGTTGAAGGGGCAGAGCAGGCTCGCCCCCGATCTCGAAGTGCAGCGGACGCTCGCCGACATCACGCGCCGCCCGGGAGCGGCGGGGCGCCGACGGTAGCCGGACGCGAGCGCCGCCCCGCTGGACTGCGTCCGTTCCGGGACGACGATGCGCTTGCTGGCGGTCATCCTCGTCGGGCA
>JAWOIV010000141.1:0-9629 GCA_046484465.1 Gaiellaceae bacterium | reverse complement strand
CAGATGGAGAAGGTCGGCGCGAAGTCGTAGCCCTCGATCACGAGGTTCGAGCCGTCCCGGATTCCGATCTCGTCGATCTCGGAGAAGAGCTCGTCCGCGGTGTGGCGGGCGAACACGTCGGAAGCGCCCGGCTCCACCCCGATCCCGACGAGCGCGAGGAGGCCTTCCTGGCGCCAGTTCTCGTCCTGCGCGAACTGGTAGTCGCCGAGCTTCACGTGCGTCTCCGCGTGCGGGTGCACGGGGTGCGGCTCCGAGAGCGTCATCGCCATGTCCAGATACGTCACGCGGGCGCGTAGGCACGCATCGAAGATCTGCGGGTTGAAGCGGGGGTCGGTCGCGTTCAGCACGGCGTCCGCGCGCACGTCCGCGATGAGATCGACGATCGCGTCCTCGCTCGAGGCGTCGATCCCCGCGGAGCCGAAGCGGTCGTGCTCGCCAAGCCGGTCGACCACCGCCTGCGGACGGGCCGCGTCGAGGTCGGCCAGCACGATCCGCTCGTAGAACGAGCGGCGCTGCGCGATCGCGGCGAAGGCTGAGCCGACCCCGCCGGTTCCGATGACGAGGATCCTCACGGCGAGCGTGTTCTACATGACATGACGGACTCGGGGCGATACGCTCACCCGAAGTCTTCGCGGAACGGAGGTGGACGGTGAGTGTTTCGGTAACCCAGCACAAGCAGTTCATCGGCGGCGAGTGGGTCGAGGCTTCCAGCGGCGAGACGCTGGAGGTGCTGAATCCCGCCACCGGCGAGGTGATCGCAGAGGTTCCGAAGTCGACTGCCGAGGACGTCGGGCGCGCGGTCGAGGCGGCGAGGAAGGCCTGGGACGAGTGGCGCTTCAAGACGCCGAAGGACCGCATGGAGCTCCTTCTGGCGCTTGCGGACCTGGTCGACGAGCACGCCGAGGAGCTCGCGCGGCTCGAGTCGCTCAACGTCGGCAAGCCGTGGGGCGTCGCGGCCGACGAGCCCGGAGCGATCTCCGACAACCTGCGTTTCTTCGCAGGCGCGGCTCGGAACCTCGAAGGGAAGTCCGCGGGTGAGTACGTCGAGGGCTACACGTCGATCATCCGACGCGAGCCGCTCGGGATCGTCGCGGGCATCTGCCCCTGGAACTACCCGCTGTACATGGCCGCGTGGAAGATGGGCCCCGCGCTGGCGGCAGGGAACGTCCAGATCATCAAGCCGGCCGAGCAGACGCCTCTGACGATGCTCCGCTTCGCCGAGCTCGCACAGGAGATCATCCCGCCGGGCGTGCTGCAGGTCGTCACCGGGGAGGGCGTCCCCGCCGGTGATGCGCTCGTACGCCATCCGGACATCCGGCTCGTGTCGCTCACCGGCGACACGGCGACGGGGAAGCTCATCGCCAAGAACGCCGCCGACACGGTCAAGCGCCTCCACCTCGAGCTCGGAGGGAAGGCGCCGATGGTGGTGCTCGACGACGCCGATCCGACGACCGTCGCCGAGGCGATCAAGGTCGGCGGGTACTTCAACTCCGGCCAGGACTGCACGGCGTCCTCCCGCATCCTCGTCAGCAAGGGCGTCTACGACGATGTCCTCTCCGAGGCGACGAAGGTCGTCGAGGCGATGACCGTCGGTGACCCCGCGACAGATGACGACCTCGACATGGGGCCCGTGATCTCCGCCGAGCAGCAGGAGCGGGTGCTCGGGTTCCTCGAGCGAGCGACCGCCGCGAAGGCGACGATCGTCACGGGCGGGAGCGCGGTGGGCGATCGCGGGTACTTCGTGAGGCCGACGATCGTCACCGACGTGGCGCAGGATGCGGAGATCGTGCAGGACGAGGTCTTCGGCCCGGTCGTGACCGTGCAGCCCTTCTCCTCGGACGACGAGGCGATCGCGATGGCGAACGACGTCCGCTACGGGCTCGCGGCATCCGTGTTCTCCGAGAACGTCGGACGCGCGATGAAGGTCGCCGCCCGGCTCGACTTCGGAACTGTCTGGGTGAACGAGCACCTCTTCCCGCTCTCCCCCGAGATGCCGCACGGCGGCTTCAAGGAGTCCGGCTACGGGAAGGACATGTCGATCTACTCGATGGAGGAGTACACCCGGATCAAGCACGTCGCCGTCAAGCTGGCGGAATGAGCTCGACCGAGCAGGCCGCTGACGTTCGGCTCGAGAACGTCGTCAAGCGGTTCGACGACGTCGTCGCCGTGGACGGGATCTCCGTCGAGATCCCGCGCGGGTCGTTCTTCGCCCTGCTCGGGCCGTCCGGATGCGGGAAGACGACGACGCTGCGGATGATCGGGGGCTTCGAGGAGCCGACCGCAGGAAGGATCCTGCTGGGCGACCAGGATGTCGTCGGCCTGCCGCCGTACAAGCGCGACGTCAACACGGTGTTCCAGAGCTACGCGCTCTTCCCGCACATGTCCATCGAGGACAACGTGGCGTTCGGCCTCGAGCGGAAGGGCGTCGCCAAGGCCGAGCGCTCGGGGAGGGTCGCCGAGATCCTCGAGCTCGTCGGGCTCGGCGGCTACGGGAAGCGGAAGCCGAAGCAGCTCTCGGGCGGCCAGCAGCAGCGTGTCGCTCTCGCTCGCGCGCTCGTGAATCACCCGCGCGTCCTGCTGCTCGACGAGCCCCTCGGTGCGCTCGACCTGAAGCTGCGCAAGCAGATGCAGCTCGAGCTGAAGCGGATCCAGCACGAGGTCGGCCTCACCTTCGTCCACGTCACGCACGATCAGGAGGAAGCGATGACGATGGCCGACCAGATCGCGGTCATGAACCAGGGCCGTGTCGAGCAGCTCGGCCAGCCGCAGGAGCTCTACGAGCGCCCCGCGACGGCGTTCGTCGCCGGCTTCCTCGGAGTGTCGAACCTCCTTCCCGGCACCGTGGACGGGCCGGGCGTGATCAGGCTCGACAGCGGCGAGCTGATCCGTGCCTCCGTCAACGGGCGGAGCGGCAGGGTCGCGGCGGGCGTGCGGCCCGAGAAGATCACACTCGGCCCGGGAGCGGGCGAGAACGAGCTCGTAGGGACGATCAGCGAGAGCGCCTACATCGGCGTCGCGACCCAGGTCATCGTCCGCACGAGGGCCGGAGTCGTCCAGGTGTTCGCACAGAACATGGGCGCGGCCGGGCAGATCCCGGCGCCAGGAGCGACCGTCACGCTCAGTTGGAGGCCCGAGGCGACGTTCGTGGTCGCCGAAGAGAATCCCGACAGCGAGGAGGGAGAGAGCACATGAATCCCAGGATGACCCGACCGCAGCTCCTCCGGCGCGGCGCCGGAGGCCTGACGGTGCTCACGCTGCCCGGGCTTCTTGCGGCCTGCGGTGGGGGAAGCGGCAGTGACGCCGGCTCGGACGAGCTCAAGGACGTCCTCAACTTCGCGAACTGGCCGCTCTACATCGACGTCGACAAGCCCACGAGCCTCGAGAAGTTCACCGAGCAGACGGGGATCACGGTCAACTACTTCGAGGAGATCAACGACAACGCCGAGTACTTCGCGAAGGTTCAGGGGCCGCTCTCGCAGGGCCGCGGGATCGATCGCGACATCTTCGTGTTCACCGACAACTCCCGCTTCCCGGGCCTCCTCGTGAACGAGGGCTGGGTGCAGAAGCTCGACAAGGACCTCATCCCGAACATCGAAAACCTCGTGCCCGCGCAGTCGAGCCCGCCGTTCGACCCGAACCGCGAGTACTCGCTGCCATGGCAGTCGGGGATGACCGGCATCGCCTGGAACGAGGACATCACGGGCCCGGTCACGTCCGTGCAGCAGCTCCTCGAGGATCCTTCGCTCAAGGGCAAGATCACGATGCTCCAGGAGTTGGCGGACTCGGTGGGGCTGGTCATGCTCGCGAACGGCGACGATCCGGCGACGGTCACGGACGACACGTTCAACCGAGCCGTCGACACGGTGCAGGCTGCGGTCGACTCGGGTCAGATCCGGCGCTTCACGGGGAACGACTACGCGCAGCCGCTCACGAACGGCGACCTCGCCGCCGCCGTCGCGTGGTCCGGCGACATCGTGCAGCTCATCGCCGACAACCCAAAGCTCAAGTGGGCGATTCCGGACAGCGGCGGGATGATCTGGACGGACAACATGCTCATCCCGCAGGAGGGGAGCGTGGCCACCGCGTCGACGTACATGAACTTCGTCTTCGAACCGGCGATCGCGGCCCAGATCGCTGCCTACGTGAACTACGTGACGCCGGTGGTCGGCGCGAAGGAGGAGCTCGCGAAGACCGACCCCGAGACGGCGAACAACCCGTTGATCTTCCCCGACGAGGCGACGCTGGACCAGCTCTACCAGTTCGACTCGGCGGCGCTCGACAACGACGAGTACATCACGCTCTGGCAGGGAGTCCTGGGTCAGTAGTGGCGCGCCGGCCCTGCAGGCGTAGGCACCGAGGCCGCCGGCCCGGCCCGGCCGGCGGCCCGCGCGATCCGGATCCTCCGATCCGCGGATCCGGATCAGCGTCCGCGTAAGGGCGATGGGCACCTTCCTGCATCGCCACCGGAGCCTGACGCCGTACCTGTTGCTGGCGCCGGGCCTCCTGTGGCTCGCGATCTTCTTCCTCGTCCCGCTCGGGTTCCTCGGCTACCAGTCCCTGCAGTCGGGCGTGTTCCCGAACTACGAGTTCACGTGGGAGTTCTCCAACTTCACCGATGCGCTCTCCGACTACCGCGAGCAGTTCGTGCGCTCGTTCGTCTACGCGGGCATCGCGACCCTCGCGTGCCTCCTGCTCGCGTACCCGCTCGTGTACTGGATCGCGTTTCGCGCGGGGCCGTGGCGCAACCTCTTCCTGCTGATCATCGTCGCCCCGTTCTTCGTCACGTACCTGATCCGGACGCTCGCCTGGCTCAACATCCTCGCCGACGAGGGGCCGGTCGTCGGGGCCCTGCGGACGGTTCAGGTGCTCGACGAGGACGGGCGGCTGCTCGCCACGACGTTCGCCGTGATCGCCGGCATCACCTACAACTTCTTCCCCTTCATGGCGCTCCCGATCTACGTCTCCCTCGAGCAGATCGACCACAGGCTGCTCGAGGCGGCGAAGGACCTGTACGCGAGCCCGACGCAGGCGTTCCTCCGGGTCACGCTGCCGCTCTCGGCGCCCGGCATCGTCGCCGGGACGCTTCTGACGTTCATCCCCGCCGCCGGCGACTTCATCAACGCGCGCTTCCTCGGCACGCCGAACCAGGCGATGATCGGGAACGTCATCCAGGCGAAGTTCCTCGAGTCGCTCGACTATCCGACGGCAGCCGCGCTCTCCTTCGTCCTGATGGCCACGATCCTCGTCGGGCTCCTCGTGTACGCGCGCATCGTCGGGTCGGAGAAGCTCACCGGATGACGACGGTCGCCGACACCGCGCCTCGCCCTCGCAGCCGTCCGGGCTTGCGTGCGTGGAGATTCGCGAAGCGGCATGCCCTGACGGTCTACGCGCTCCTGGTCGTCGCGTACCTGATGCTGCCCATCGGGGTCGTGATCCTCTTCTCGTTCAACCAGCCCGAGGGTCGGTTCAACTACGTCTGGAACGAGTTCACCATCGACAACTGGCTGAACTGGGACGCACCCATCGGCCTCCGCCACTCCGTCGTGACCTCGCTCCAGATAGGCGTTCTCGCGACCGTCGTGGCGACCGCGCTCGGCACGCTCATCGCTCTCGGGATCGTGCGCCACCACTTCCGCGGCCGCGGGACGACGAACGTCCTTGTGTTCCTGCCGATGTCGACGCCGGAGATCGTCCTCGGGGCGTCGCTCCTCACGCTGTTCCTCAACACGTCGACCGTGATCCAGCTCGGGTTCTGGACGATCTTCATCGCCCACGTGATGTTCATCATCAGCTTCATCGTCGTGACGGTGAAGGCGAGGCTGATCGGGTTCGACCGGCACCTCGAGGAGGCGGCGATGGACCTCGGCGCGAACGAGCTCACGACGTTCCGGAAGGTCACCCTGCCGCTGCTCGCGCCCGCGATGCTCGCCGCGGCGCTCCTCGGCTTCGCGCTGTCCATCGACGACTTCGTGATCACGTACTTCAACGCGGGAGGAGAGCAGACGTTCCCCGTGTACGTCTGGGGCATCGCGCGCGTCTCCGTCCCACCACAGGTGAACGTCGTCGCGAGCGCCATCTTCCTCGTAGCGATCGCCATCGGCCTCGGTAACGTCTTCTGGCAATACCGCAGCGCCCGCAGACAACGACAAGGAGCGCAATGACCATCACCGAGACCTCGATCTGCAGCGCGCGGTGAAGGAGCGCCCTGGGGCTCGGGAGCGCAGAGTGCTCTTGGCCGCCTCGTTCTGACCCGACGCCCCTTGGTGCCTAGGATCGCCTCATGGCGGTGGAGGATCCTCGGTCACACTCGGTCATGACTTCGCCCGAGCAGCCGATCCGCGCTGCCGAGATCGTCGGCGCCCTCTCGCTCGCGACCGACCTCGGCACGGGCCAGCCCCTCGAGCACGCGCTACGCACCGCCGCGCTCGCGGTCAGGCTCGGCGAGCTCGCCGACGCCTCGCCGCACGAGCTCCGCGACACGTACTACGTCGCACTCCTGCACGCGTCGGGCTGCACCTCGAACGGGCACGAGGCGACGCAGCTCTTCGGCGACGACATCGCGCACCGGGCGGCCTTCTATCTCATCGATCCCACCGATCCCGACCAGGTCCTGGCGTTCTACCGCGAGCACGTCGGCGTCGGTCGCGCCCCTGAGGTGCGCGCGGCGATGCTCGAGGACGCGATCGCCAACGCCGCTCCGCGGGCTCGGGCGTCGTTCGAGATGATGTGCGAGGTCGCGCAGCGCTTCGCCGGATGGCTGGACCTCGGCGCAGGCATCCAGGATGCGCTCGAGTACGTCTTCGCACGCTGGGACGGGAGAGGGTTCCCGGACGCCCGGGGCGATGCGATCCCGTTGCCGGCGCGTCTCCTCCACGTGGCGAGGGACATCTCGCTCTTCCTCTCCGCCGGCGGCGTCGACGAGGCGCTGTCCGTCGTCGCGCGTCGGGCGGGTGCCGCGTACGAGCCTCGGCTTGCCGAGCTCGCCCTCCGGGACCTCGGTGACATGCTCGCCGACCTCGACGAGGCTCGGATGTGGGAGCACGCGGTGGACAGCGAGCCGTTTCCGAGAGTCTGGATCGCAGGTGAGCGCCTCGACTCGGCCTTCGCCGCCATCGCCGCATTGACCGGCCTCAAGTCGCCGTGGCTCCGTGAGCACTCGACGAGCGTGGCGGAGCTCGCCGAGGCCGCCGCCTGGCGCGCCGGACTTCCGTTGGAGTCGGTGACGCTCCTGCGACGTGCCGCTCTCGCGCACGACCTCGGCCGCGTCGGGGTCTCGAACGCCATCTGGGAGAAGCCGGGTCCGCTCGGGTTCGGAGAGTGGGAGCGGGTGCGGCTCCATCCCCACTTCTCGGAGCGCGCCTTTGCCCAGTCGCCCGCGCTCGCCCCGATCGGGCTCCTCGCCGGCTCGCATCACGAGCGCCTCGACGGCTCCGGCTACCACCGCGGCACGAAGGCGCCGGCTCTCGACGAGTCGGCCTGCATCCTTGCCGCCGCAGACTCGTACACGGCGATGCGCGAGGCGCGGCCGTACAGGCCGGCGATCGACGCCGACGCGGCTCAGGCCGAGCTCCTACGCGAGGCGAGCGAAGGGCGCCTCGATCCCGAGGCGGTCGACGCCGTGCTCGCGGCCGCCGGCCACCGCGTCCTGGGGCGACGTCGGGAGCTCCCCGCCCGTCTGACCGAGCGCGAGCTCGATGTCCTCCTCGTGCTCGTGCGGGGTCGGTCCAACCAGCAGATCGCCGACGATCTCGGCATCTCGGTCAAGACGGTCGGGCACCACGTTCAGCACGTCTACGAGAAGGCCGGCGTCCGCAGCCGGGCGGCTGCGACGCTCTGGGCTTTCGAGCACGACCTCGTTCACACGGGCCACTGACGTACATAGGGCATTCGCCCGATGTGCGGTGCGCCGTTCCAGGCGCACACTCGTCCGGTCATCGCCCACCGACGAGAGGAGCAAGCATGTCCCTGCAAGCCACCGACACGATCACCGACAACGCCGAGGTCGTCCGGCGCGCATACGCGGCCTTCAACGCGGCCGACATCGCCGCACTGACCGAGCTCATGGACGAGAACATCTCGTGGCACACCCCCGGACGCAGCCCGATCGCCGGCGACTACGTGGGTCGCGACGCCGTCTTCGGACAGTTCGGCCGGTACGGCGGTGACACGGGCGGCACCTTCAAGGCCGAGCTCGAGCAGGTGTTCACGAGCCCCGACGGCCGGGTGGTCGGCCTGCACCACAACAGCGGCGAGCGGAACGGCAAGCGGCTCGACACCGCCTGCTGCATCGTCTTCGAGGTCGAGGACGGCCGCATTGTCTCCGGTCGGGAGTACTTCTTCGACCTCTCGAACTGGGACGAGTTCTGGTCGTAGCCCTCCCGCCTCACGAGCGGTGCCTGTGCCGCGCAGCGAAGACGCACTCGAGGGCGCCGAAACCCCTGCTGGCACTGGGGGTTTCGGTCGTCCCCCCGCCGTGGGCTGCCGTCACTCGTACGCTCCGAGGGACAAGGTGGCGCGTCCGGCGCTCTCGCGTTCGTCCGCCGACCGGCGTTGTGCCGACGTAGCCTACGGCCTCATGGCGACGAAGGCGCACCACGCCCACTCGCTCCAGGGCGCTCTCGACCACCTCGTGCCGAGAGGACTTGTGGAAGCGCCTGCGGGCTGGAAGCGGCTTTGCCGGTGAGCCGATCCGATCGCCGGATCAAGGGGCTCGGCGAGGTGTCCATCCGCGTCAAGGATCTCGCCGTGATGTCTGCCTTCTACGAGGACGTCGTCGGGCTCGACGTGCTCCGGCGAGAAGACAGCGTCGTCTTCTTCAGGATCGCCGAGGGATACGGTGGGCACTCGCAGAACCTCGCCCTCTTCGACGCGAGCGAGCGGAGGTTCCTGGAATCGAAATCCCTCATGCTCAGCCCCGATCAGTCGACGCTGCATCACATCGCCCTGAACATCGACCTCGAGGACTATGAACCCGAGTTGGAGCGACCCGAAGGACTCGGGCTCGACGTCAAGGCGACGGAACACCCCTGGCTACACGTGCGCTCGCTGTACTTCCCCGACCCGGAGGGGAACCTGGTGGAGCTCGTCTGCCGGGACGAGCGCGTCGGCTGACCGCCCACGAGGCGGTGGCTCCCGTCGAAGTCCAGGATCAGTCGTGTCCGAGTGGCGCTCGGCTGACGGGCCGTCGCTCTGAGGCGCGGGTGTCTGGGAAGTCGCGCCCGGGAGCTGACGACCCGAGTAGCCGACCCGGGACGGTATGTCCGGCCATGCGTTTCGTATGCTCGCGGAGGAGGATGCCACGTGGCGACGACTGATCCGATCGCCGAGATCATCGGCGACTACCGAGCCTTCGCGGCGATGCAGCGCGACCGCCTTTCTGCCCGCGGCATCGACATCTCACCGTACGCGCTCAGCCATCTCGCCGTCCGCGTCGCCGAGTGGGACCTGTACGTCCACCAGCGGACGCTTCTCGAGCGCCATGCGAGGGCGAACCGCGAGAGCGTCTGGAACGGGCGTCCGATCTCCTTGCTCGTGCTCGCCGAGCCGCTCGATGTCCTCGACGGGACTCCGGTCTCGCGCATCGAGCTCATCCCGCCCGTTCACCAGCGTGTCTACCGGATGGGCCTCGA
>JAWOIV010000107.1:0-6673 GCA_046484465.1 Gaiellaceae bacterium | reverse complement strand
AGCGCGCGAGCGGGAGGCCGGCGGCCTCCCACGCGAGCACGCCGCCGTCCACGTCGTGCACGGCGGAGAACCCCTGTTCGGCCATGAGCGCCGTCGCCTGGCCGCTGCGGTTGCCCGAGCGGCAGTAGACGACGTAGGTCGCCTCCGGGTCGAGCTCCGCGATCCGGTCGGCGAAGTCCGGCTCGTAGAAGTCGATCAGGGTCGCGCCCTCGACATGCCCCTCCGCGAACTCCTCCGGGGTGCGCACGTCGAGCACGCGGACGTCGTCGCCGGCGACCAGCTCCTGCGCCTCGTCTGGTGCGAGGAGGGTGACCGTGGTGGCGCCCGCCCCTGCCTCGGCCTGCGTCCCTGCCTCGGCAGGCGTCGCGGTCGTGCTCCCGCCACAGCCGCCCACGACGAGCGCGAGCCCGGCGAGGAGCGTGGCGACGAGCACCCGCGGCGAGACGGTCGTCATGCCTCCATGAAAGCACGCAGCCCACCGGCCACGGCGTGGAGCGTGGCAGGCAGCGGCCGCCACGGAATGCCTACCAGGATCTCAGCGGTCTCTCAGCCGTGGGTGATCCGATGCAGTCGACACCAACCACGGAAAGGGAGGGAGACCATGTCAGCCTCCATTCGCACCCTCGTCACCGCGCTCGCAGCGGTCGTGCTCGCAGGGGTCGCCGTGTCCGCCGTCCCGGCAGCCGCCGGCCTCGACGCGGCCGAGCGCACGACGCTTCTCTCGATGCGCGAGGAGGAGAAGCTCGCGCACGACGTCTACGTCGCGCTCGGCGCGAAGACGGGGCCGCAGGTCTTCACCCGCATCGCCGCGTCGGAGCGGCGCCACGAGCAGGCGGTCGAGCGCGTGCTCGCGACCTACGGGATCGCCGACCCGACCGACGGGTACGCGGTCGGGTCGTTCCCCTCCACACGGTTCCAGCAGCTCTACGACGAGCTCGTCGCCAATGGCTCGGCGTCGCAGGCGGCGGCGCTGGCGGTCGGCGTCCAGATCGAGCGGCTCGACATCGTCGACCTCGCGGCGGCGATCCGCCAGACCGACGAGGCGATGCTCGATCGCGTGTACGGCAACCTGCGCTCCGCGTCGCAGCAGCACCTGGCCGCCTTCCAGTCCGCGCAGAGCGGGACGGTGACGGGCGGCACTTGCCAATTCACTTGCCAATCGCGCTGCGACCCGGGGGGGCGAAGATGGCTGGTGCGTCCTAGACACGGGGCGCCCCGAGATTCATGATGGTCCGGTGGACGCTCGCTTCCCCACGGGTGTCGTCACGTTCCTCTTCACCGATGTCGAGGGCTCGACGAAGCTCCTCCACGAGCTCGGCGACGAGTATGCGGCCGCGCTCCACGAGCACCGCCGGCTCCTTCGGCAGGCTTTTGACGCCCATGGGGGTGTAGAAGTCGATACCCAGGGCGACGCGTTCTTCGTGGCGTTCGGCAGGGCCTCGGATGCCGTCGCGGCGGCGGCCGCCGCGCAGAGGGCGCTCGTTGGAGGGCCGATCAACGTGCGGATGGGGGTTCACAGCGGTGAGCCGCGGCTCACCGAAGAGGGGTACGTCGGCCTCGACGTCCACAAGGGCGCCCGCATCGCGGCGGTGGGGCATGGCGGCCAGGTCCTCCTCTCGGAGTCGGCTCACGCGCTCGTGGAGGCGCCGGTGCGGGATCTCGGGCCTCATCGCCTCAAGGATCTGTCGGCGCCGGAGCGGATCTACCAGCTCGAGAGCGAGGGGCTTTCGTCGGAGTTCCCGCTGCTGAAGACGCTCGACGCGGGCATGACCAATCTGCCGTCGCCGCGGACGTCGTTCGTGGGGCGGCGGGACGAGCTGGACGAGATCGAGCGCCTGCTCGAGGACCCGAGCTGCCGCCTGCTGACGCTCGTCGGGCCTGGCGGCGTCGGCAAGACTCGGCTCGCCCTCGAAGCCGCCGCGCGGCGGATCGACCGCTACCCGCACGGCGTCCACTACGTCGGGCTGGCTTCCGTCGTGGCGCCCGACTTCCTCGTCCCGGCCGTCGCCGACGCGCTCCAGTTCCCGATCGACGCGGCCCACAGCGCCTTCTCGCCTCAGGACCAGCTGGTGGACTACCTTGCTGAACGCTCGACGCTGCTCGTGCTCGACAACTTCGAGCACCTGCTCGAGGGTGCGGGCCTGGTGACGCGGGTGATCGAGCGCGCGCCGAGCGTGGAGATCCTGACCACCTCGCGGGAGCGGTTGAGCGTCGAGAGCGAGTGGGTGCTCGACGTGGACGGGCTGCACGTCTCGGCCAACGGCAACGGCGATTCCCGGGCAAGCGGCGCGCTTCGGCTCTTCGAGGAGCGAGCACGGCAGGCAGACCACGGCTTCCGGCTCGGCGAGGAGGAGCTCGAGCACGCGGTTCGCATCTGTCGCCTCGTCGACGGGATGCCGCTCGGGATCGAGCTGGCGGCGGCGTGGGTGTTCATGCTTCCGTGCTCGGAGATCGCGGACGAGATCGAGCGGACGATCGGCTTCCTCGAGACGTCGATGCGCGACGTGCCCGAGCGCCACCGCAGCCTCCGTGCCGCCTTCGACCACTCGTGGCGACTGTTGACGGAGGAGCAGCGGCGCTGCTTGCGGCAGCTTTCGGTCTTCCGCGGCCCGTTCACGCGCGAGGCGGCGGCAGTCGTTGCCGGCGCCGATCTCGGGCTGCTCGCGGAGCTCGTCTCCAAGTCGCTCGTGCGCAGGCTCGAGCTCGGCCGCTACGAGCTGCACGAGCTGCTGCGCCAGTATGCCGCCGAGCGGCTCGCCGAGGCGGCGGACGAGTCGGCGGACGAGTCGGCGGACGCGCGTGACCGCCATGCGCGCTACTACGTGGGCAGGCTCAGGGAGCGACGCGAGCTTCTGCTCGGGCCGCAGATGGGAGAGGTCCGCGACGAGCTGCGTGGGGATGTCGCCAATCTCGGCTCCGCCGTCGCGTGGGCCGCGACGCACTGGTCCGAGGATGACGCGCGGAGCGTCTTCGACGCGCTCTCGGCGCTGTACTTCGCACACAGCTGGCCAGAGGGCCTCGGGACGTTCGCGCACCTTGCCGAGCTGCTCGGCTACTCACCGGCGAGCAGCTTCGACCCGTCCCGGGTGTCTTCTGTCCTTCTCAGCGCGCTCGCGTTCCAGGTCTGCTTTGCGTCTTACGTCGGCTACGACGAGGCGCAGGATGCGCTGGCGCGTGCATGCGAGCCGGAGCTGCGTGCGCGCGGGCTGACCGGGGAGCTTGGTGACTGCCTGCAAGCGCTCGGAACGAATGCGTGTTACGTCGACGACTATCCGGCGGCGGCGGCGCTACTCGAGGAGAGTCTCGCCATAGCCGACGCCGCCGGCGACGGCTGGGCCCAGTCTGCTAGGCGCTCGTGGCTCGGATGGGCAAGGCTGGTGCAGGACGACCTCGAGGGCGCACGGGCGTCGTTCGAGGCCGGGTACCAAGTTGCCCTGGACAAGGGCGGTCCGTTGTTGCTCGGGTTGACGCGGAGCAAGCTCGGGCTGCTCGAAGACGCCTCGGGCGCTCACGCCGAGGCCCTCCGTATCCACACCGAGGCAAACCGCAGCTTCGAGGCGATCGGCGACCGGGGCGGCGCCGGCTACGCACTCACCCGCGCGAGCGTCAGCGCCTACTGCCTCGGCGACTACGAGGAAGCCTTGCGGCTCGGCCGTGCCGGGCACGACGCGTTTGCCGACATCAACCATCGCTGGGGCATGATCGGGGCTGCAAGCCGCGTCGGGTTCGCGCTCGTGGCGCTCGGAGACGCGAGCGGCGCGCGGGAGCACTTCCGGTGGGCGCTCGAGCAGGCGCAGCTCACCGAGGCGAAGTCACTGGCCCTCCTCGCTCTGAGCGGCACCGGCGTGCTGCTGGCACGAGAGGGCGAGAACCGGCGCGCACTCGAGCTTCTGACATTCGTCTTCGGCTATCCGGGCCTTTCCCCCCACTTGTTCATCACCGCCAGGCCGGAGCTCGACCGGCTCGAGGCCGAGCTGGCGCCCGACGAGCTCGCGGACGCCCGCGAGGCGGCCCAGGCCGCGGACTTCCAAGCGGTCGTGGCGGCCGCCCAGGAGGTCCTCGCCGGCGAGTCTCCCGCGCTTCGCGCGTAGAGCGCCAGAAGCGACGGGCCAGCGGGGTGTGGGCGACCGTCTACGTCGGCAGGGACTTCGAGAACGGGAGCGACGGGCATGAGCCGACTAGCGTCCCCGCTCGCTGTTGAGAACGCGGTAGAGGTGGCGGGCGAGGTAGCGCCCGAGCAGCCCGGTGACGCCGGTCTGAGCGCACGGAAACCGCAGCGGCAAGACTGTGATGAGTCACGCCCCAGGGCGGACAAGCTCCTGATCAAGCCAACAGCGGGCGCCAGACCGGCGCCGCCGCGCACCCGGACGGATCATTCCCAAGGCACGCACGAGGCGGCCAGTCACTTGATGAGTCACAGGCGACACGGCGACAACCAGGCTGGCAACGGCCCAAGACAGACCGACCCGCCGAGTCTCACAGTCCCCTGAACCGGAGAGACCATGGATCAGGAGGTTCGGTCGAGCATGTCGGTGTAGAGGGTGTCGAAGCGTTCTGCCAGTGCCCGCCAGGAATAGCGGGCGCGGATCTGCTGTCTCGCGTGGTCAGCCCGCTCCTTTCTGACGGCGGCGTCGTTGACGGCTTCGACGAGCGCGTCGGCTAGGGCGTCGACGTCGTCGGGTTCCACGAGCCAGCCGTTCGGCTTCCCGGCGACGGTGTTGACGAAGGAGAGGGGGCCGCCGGTGCAGGTCGTGATCACCGGCAGACCGCATGACATCGCCTCGAGGAATACGAGTCCGAACGGCTCGTCAACGGAAGGGCTGACGAACAGGTCCGCGCACGACAGTCCCAGCGGAAGTTCGTCGTGGCCTCGCCAACCGCTAAAGAAGACACCGTCCACAGCCAATTCCTTCGCGACCGTGTGCGGGTGCTCGCCCTCCCACTCTCCGGGCGAGCCGCCCCAGATCAGTAGCGGCGCCGGGGTCGTGAAGCGTGGTCGTGCCCGGGCGTACGCTCGTACAAGGAGCGGGACGCGCTTGAAGTCGACGTAGCGGCCGACGTACAGGAGAAGGGGAAGCGGCTCGCCCCCTGGGGCCGTGAACGCATCCATCGCCTCCAGCGGGTAGCGGATGCTCCCTGGGCGCCCCGTTTCGTCCCAGCCGTGGGGGTCATCGACCAGCCAGTGGCGCAGGAGGTTGAGACGCTGCTCGCGCGTGAGAGCTGAGCGATTGAAGAGGGCCGTGTCGACGCCGTTTGGCATCACCTCGATCGTGTGGTCTGGGACGCCGAGAAGGCGAGCTGCCTCCGACGCCTGGAATGGGGAGATGCAGATGATGCGCTGGCTTCGGCGGGCCGACGCTTCGAGCCGTGCGGCCCAGTCCCTCCCGTAGCGGTATCGGCTCAGGTTGGTCTGTTGCAGCAGTTCGCGCTCCCGCTCCGGCAATCGTCCGTCGTCGCCTGACGCGACGGCGGCCGGAAGCCCCGCGAGGCTCGTGCCCAGCGCGACAGCCGCAGCGTCGAGGCGTGCGATGCGATCGAGCATCCTCAGTTCGGTGCCGTGCAGATGGGTGACGAGGCTGCGTTGGGGCCAGAGCCGGGCGGCTGCCTCGTGCATCGGCGTCAGGTGATGGAGTTGGATCAGGTCGGAGCTCCCGAAGCCTGCGTGCTCGAGCACGCCCTCCCACACGGACACCTGACTCTCCGCCTGCTCCGGGCCCAGGGAAGCAAACACAGGGTCGGGAGCGCCCTCCCGATCCTCGAAGGAGCCGTGGAACGGAACCGGCCTCGCCAGCTGATCGTCACCGCGCCCGAAGCGCTCGAGCGCTGGCGTGTAGTCCGCCACCTCGACATCCAGCCCCTCGAAGAAGGTGGCAGCGTGCGTCTGCTCCCCAGGCGACCCGAGCGACCCCACGGCGAGCGCCACGTCCCAGCCGGACTCCACGAGAGCACGCGAGAGATAGCGGACAACCTGCGCCGAACCACCGCGCGGATAGAACATCAAGCCCATGCCCAGCCGCCTGCGTCGCCCAGTCAGACCTAACCCCCTGTTAGATGGACGATTCCGGATTCGATCAGGCCGCGAAACTGTCCCGACAGCGCCCCGGGCTGGATGCAGGCTCCGCTAGCCGGCGCACCGTCGCCCCTGCCGTCTCCCAGTGTCGCAGGTCGACCGCCCGGGCGGCGTTCCTTCGACCGTTCCGCTGGCCGAGTTCAGCAAGCCGGCCACGCTCGCCTGCGCGAGTGTGCGGGAATGTCTCGTGACGAGGACGACCGGCTCCGCTTCGATGCGAGGTCGAGCGTGTGTCCGGCCGCGCATCCCCTACGATCGCGGCGGAGGATGCTACGTGGCGACGTCTGATCCGATCGCCGAGATCATCGGCGACTATCGAGCCTTCGCGGCGATGCAGCGCGACCGCCTTTCTGCCCGCGGCATCGACATCTCACCGTACGCGCTCAGCCATCTCGCCGTCCGCGTCGCCGACTGGGACCTGTACGTCCACCAGCGGACGCTTCTCGAGCGCCATGCGAGGGCGAACCGCGAGAGCGTCTGGAACGGGCGTCCGATCTCCTTGCTCGTGCTCGCCGAGCCGCTCGATGTCCTCGACGGGACTCCGGTCTCGCGCATCGAGCTCATCCCGCCCGTTCACCAGCGTGTCTACCGGATGGGCCTCGA